>CAYREK010000071.1:0-11487 GCA_964423305.1 uncultured Halobacteriales archaeon
AGGAGTGCTCCGAGAGGGATTTGAACCCTCGTCATTGCCTCGAGAGGGCAATATGATTGGCCGGACTACACCATCGGAGCCGTACCGGCGATAACGGGGAGTCGTGTATAATAATTGCGTTTCCGTCCGGCGATACCCGCTACTCCTCGTCGAAGGAGGTTCCGACGGCTTCGGGCTCCTCGCCGGGCAGGCTGACAAGGTTCTCCCGGCCGACCCGGAGTTTGGTCACGAGTCCCTGCTCTTCCATCTCCGAGAGGAGCATGCTAACCTTCGATTTCGACCAGTCGGTCTGCTCGACAATACGGGTCTGTTTCATCCGGCCGCCGTGGTCTCGAAGCAGGCGGACGACCCGATCCTCGTCGGAGGCAGGTTCGGCCGCCGGCTCGCTCTCCGCGGCGGGTGTCGAGTCAGAACGGGAGCGAGGCGCCGAGGCGGACCCACCGCGAATTCCGAGAACCAAGCGGTACCACGCGGCGAGGCCGACGCCGGCCGCGAGGCCGACACCGACGACGAGCGCGACGGCGACGCTCGGGGACAGGCCAAGCGCGGCCGGTATCGCCGGCGCGAGACCGCCTTCGAGTGGTGAGGATCCGAACGCGGCCAGTCCCGACAGCGGCTCCATACGACGAAACAGGTGTGACGCGATCAAAAGCCCTACGTTGAGCGACGGCTCCAGGCTCGCCGGTGCCTGTCAGGATCGGGGTGTCGCGAGCGCCCGGTCAAGCGCCTCGACAGGATGGGAGGGGCGGTCGTCGCCGTCGGCGAGCTGGGACCGACAGGAGGCGCCGGGCGCGACGACCGCCTCGCCGTCGCTGGCGGCGATCTGATCCTCGAGGATGCGGGCGATGGCACGGCTCATCGAGTAGTGTTCGGCCTCGTAGCCGAAGCTGCCGGCCATCCCGCAACAGCCCGAGTCGAGCGCGTCGACGGCATACCCCGCCTGGCGGAGGACGCCGACAGCGTGGTGATCCCGGCCGACGGCCGTCTGGTGGCAGTGGCCGTGGTACGTGAGAGCCACGTCCGGCGGGTCGAACGACAGCCGGTCGTCGAGCCCGGCGATGTCGAGGTACTCACAGACGCCGTAGGCCCCGCTCGCAAGCCGATCGACCGCCGGGCCGGAGAGCAGGTCGCGGTAATCGGACTGGATCATGACCGCGTCGGAGGGTTCGGCAAACAGCACGGCCCAGCCCTCCTCGACCCGCGGGGCGAGCGTCTCGACGTTCGTCCGTGCGCGCTTGCGGGCCAGATCGAGAAACCCCTTCGAGAAGGCCGCCCGGCCGCTCGGGGCGGTCTCGCGGGCGACCCGGACGTGGACGCCGGCGGCTTAACACCTCGGGGCGGCCCGAAAGACCCAGGCGACCAGGGGGCGAAGCCGGCCCGTGAGGGGCCTAACAGAGACGACCCGCGCGCCGGCCACCGACGACCGGTTTGCCGTTCCGCTGCGGGGGCTGTCGGTCGACGGGGAGACGCGGTGTCGCCACTACCGGACCCGGCGGGACGTCGTCGCGATCGCCTTCGCCTGCTGTGAGACCTACTACCCGTGTTTCAGGTGTCACGCCGCGACGGCCGACCACGAGCCCGCCCGCTGGCCCGCCGACCGGGCCGGCGAGCCGGCGGTCCTGTGTGGCGCCTGCAGAGAGACCCTGTCGGTCGAGTCCTACCTCGCGGCCGACGACGCCTGTCCGGCCTGTGGGGCGCCGTTCAACCCGGGCTGTCGGCACCACCGCGACCGGTACTTCGAGCCCGAGTGCTGAGCCGGACCCACGCTTTTGTGCGTTCGGCGTGTCGAGTCGATCGTGACGTTCAGCATCTGCGTGCGCGAGTCCTACGAGGACGAGTCGGGAGCCGAACAGACCCGGTACGGCGTCGCGGTGACGACACGGCTCGCGGGGGTCGGGACGCTGTGTCCGTTCGCCAACGAACACGGTGCAGTCGCGACACAGAGTTTCGTCAACGTCGACCTCGGACGGAAGGGAATCGAGTACCTCGCCGACGGGCTGGCCGTCGAGGACGCGCTTGAGGCGCTTCTCAACGCGGACGAGGGCAGCCCCCAGCGCCAGCTCCACGGCGTGGGCGCCGACGGGGAGTTCGCCTTCTCCGGCGCGGAGTGTAAGTCCTGGTTCGGCGATCGCGTCGGGGAGAACTTCACCGTCGCCGGAAACCTGCTGACCGGCGAGAGCGTGATCGAGGAGACCGCCCGGGCCTACCGCGAGTCCCGCGACGAGGAGCGGCCCCTCGCCGCCCGGCTGGTCGGCGCGCTCGCCGCCGGCCACGCCGAGGGCGGGGACAAACGCGAGCGCCTCCGGGTGCAAAGCGCCGCCGTGCTGGTCGCCCGGACGGAGGAGCCGCCGATCAGTCCCGCCTACGACGACCTGCGGGTCGACGCCACGGAGACGCCGATCGAAGACCTCCAGGAGACGCTTGAACTCGCGACCGAGAGCTACGAACGGTCCCTCGAGGAATACGAGGACGACTACGAACAAGACGAAGAAAGCGGGATGTAGGCCTGCACAGGACCGGCCGAAGACCACTTGCTCGGTCCGGCGGGCGGAGTGTTTTGTTCGTGGACCGCCACCGAGCGGTATGGACCGAAATCAGAGCGAAGAGGCGATCGACCGCGAGCCCGGGAGCGGCCGGGTCTGGGAGACACTCGCCAGCCGCGTCGCCTACGAGTGTGCGGGCTTCGAGATCGTCAACGAGCGGGTCAAGCTTCCGGACGGAACCGAGACAGAGTTCGATTACCTCTCAGAGTCGCCAAGCGTCGTCGTTGTCCCCTTCCTCGCGGACGAGCCGGACACGGTGGTCACGATCGAGGAGTGGCGCGAGGCGGTCGATCGGCTAAACTACGGCCTGCCGGCCGGCGGGGTCGAGCCCGGCGAGTCCCCGACCGAGGCCGCCCGCCGCGAGCTGCGCGAGGAGACCGGCTACGCGGTCGGGTCCGTCAAGCACCTGGTGAGCGTCGAGCCTGCCAACGGCTACGCCGACTCGGTCTTTCACTACGTGCTCGCCCGGGGGTGTGAGCCGGCCGGCGAGCAGCGCCTCGACGACGACGAGACGATCGCAGTCGGAACCATCGAAATCGAGGACCTGCTCGCGGCGGTCCGGGACGGCGAGCTCCGAGACGGACGGACCGCGTTCGCGCTGACCTACTACGCATTGTTCGAGTCCGACCGGTCCTGATCGGTCCCGGAGTCGACTGGGCCCATCTCGGCGGCGACATCGATCGCGGCGGCGTTCGCGGCGACATCGTGGACCCGGACGATATCGGCCCCGCGGTCGGCGGCCAGCGCGGTCGCGGCGATCGTCGGCTCGTAGCGCTCTCCGGCCTCGCGGCCGACCCACTCGAACAGTGACTTGTGTGAGTGCCCGACGAGCACCGGACAGCCGAGCGCCCGAAACTCCTCGAGTCGGTCGAGCAGCTCGAAGCTCTCCCGGGCGGTCTTGCCGAAGCCGATCCCTGGATCGACGATGATCTGCGAGCGATCGAGGCCAGCTTTCTCGGCCAGCAACACCCGCTCGGTGAGCTCGTCGATCACGTCGGCGACGACATCGTCGTAGGGAGTCTCTTTCCCGGCGACGACCGGCGCGTCGATCGAGTGCATGACCACGACCGGTACGTCGTACTCGGCCGCGACCAGCCGCATCGCGGGGTCTTCGAGTCCGGAGACATCGTTGAGAATGTCCGCGCCGGCCTCGAGTGCGGCCCGGGCGACGGCCGCCTTGCGCGTGTCGATCGAGACCAGCGCGTCGAGCTGTGCGATCCGCTCGACGACGGGCAACACGCGGTCGATCTCCTCCGCTGGGGGGACGGGATCTGCGCCCGGACGGGTGGACTCGCCGCCGACGTCGACGATATCTGCGCCGTTGGCGACCATCTCCTCGGCGCGGGCCACGGCGTCGGGCCGGTCGTTGAACTCGCCGCCGTCGTGGAAGCTGTCGGGAGTCACATTTAGGATGCCCATCAGCGCCGTTTCGGCCGCCCACGGGAACTCAGAGCCCGTCGCCGACCGCGACGGATCGAGCGTCGTCCGGAGCCGGGCGGCCACGCCCGTGAGCCCGGGGCGATCGGCCAGCCGGTCACGAAGCCGATCGAACGCCGCGAGAGTCCCGCCCAGCTCGACGGCGACCGGATCGGAGCTGTGGCCCGACCGGTCCGACACGCGGCAGGACAGGCCGGCGTCGGCGACCGCCTCGCGCAGCTCGGGGACCTTGCCGGGCCGGAGCCGGAGCTTGAGGACGCGGTGGACCGCCCGATCGGGGGTCAGCGACGTGCGTCGGCGCGCGTCGGCGAGAGAACGTGGCGCGAGCGGCGTCTGTGCGCCGGCCCACCGCTCGCGAGCTTCGGCGACGGTGTGCAGGGAGCCGGTCACGAGCACTGCGTCCTCGGGACCGGCGGCCGCGAGGGCCGCGTCGACGGCGCCGGGAACGTCGGCACGGGTCTCTATGGACGGAACGTCGGTCGCCCGCTCGATCGCCACGGCCAGGACCGCCTCGTCCTCCGCGCGGCCGTGATCCGGACGGCAGACCGTGATCCGGTCGGCGGGGGGAAGCGCCGCCGCGATCCCGCGGTGCTCCTTGTCGGCGAGCGCCCCGGCGACGATGTGGAGCTCGTCGTAGGCGAACGTCTCCAGCGTCTCGGCGACGGTGGCCGCCGCGCCCGGGTTGTGTGCGCCGTCGAGCACGACCAGCGGCTCCCGGCCCATCACTTCGAACCGGCCGGGCCAGTGGGCGTTGCGGAGTCCGCGGACGAGCGCGTCGGCGAGTGTCTCCTCGTCGACGGCGAGCGGACCAGCGGCGACCTGACGGACCAGCGCCGCCGCGACCCCGGCGTTGCGGGCCTGGTGGTCTCCGAGCAGGGGGAGTTTTGTCTCCACGCGCCAGCCGTCCCCGTCGATCGTCACCTGGTTCTCAAGTCCGTCCCGGCCGCGAGAGCGCGCACGAACGTCGCCGTCGGGGCCGACCGTTAGTGTCGCGGTCTCCGCGCGGATCGCGGCCAGAGCCTCACCGGTCGCGCCGGTCACGAGCGGTCCTTCAGCGGCGATCCCGGCCTGGTCGCGGGCGATCTCGGTGACAGTGTCCCCGAGCAGGTCGGTGTGTTCGAGCGAGACGCTGGCGACGGCACTCGCGACCGGCGAGACGACACTCGTGGCGTCGTGGGTGCCGCCGATCCCGACCTCGAGCACTGCGACATCCACGTCCCGACGATCGAACTCCCAGAGGGCGAGGGCTGTCACCGCCTCGAAGAAGGTCGGCGCCGCGCCGTCGGCGCCGCGGTCGGCGATGTAGGGCGTGATCTGCTCGACGAACGCGACGACCGCCGCCCGGGTGATCTTCCGACCGTCGATCCGGATCCGCTCGCGGAGGTCGGCGAGATGCGGCGAGGTGTAGCGTCCGACGGTCGCGTCGGTCTCGCGGAGCGCGGATTCGGCCATCCGAACGACCGACCCCTTCCCGTTCGATCCGGCGACCTGTACGCAGGCGAGATCCTCCTGTGGATCGTCGAGGTGCGCGAGCAGGGCAGCCGTCGCCTCGGTGCCCGGCCGCGGCGGATACCGCCGCAGATCGTAGAGATACTCGAGCGCCGCCCGGTAGTCCATGCCTCCTTTCACCGCGGCTATTCCTTCTTACTGACGGTCGGCGAGGCTGCGGTCAGACGGATTTATGTTCGTCGACCGATCAGTATCCAGGAGTGAAGCGGAGACAGCTGCTCGCCGCCTGCGCCGCCGGCGCCTGTGCGTTAGCCGGGTGTCAGCGCAGCGTCGAGAGCCCGCTTCCGGACGACGCCGAGACGGTACTCGGGGCCGTCCCCGAGGCGGTCGGCGACCGACCGCTCAACGGGCTGACGCTGTACACGACCGACCCGAGCTCGGATGACGACGAAGAGTCGCCGGGGACGATCGCGATTCCGGTTCCGGGCGCGACCGGGGGCGGGCCTGAGGAGACGGGACCCCCGGTGAGAACGTTCGAGCAGCTCGCGGAGCAGGTCGGAGTCAGTCCCAAGGCAGTCGATCGGCACGGGGTCGCGACTTACGCCCAGTCGAAGACCCGACTCGAAGTGATCGCCGGCTCGTTCGAGGCCGACGCAATCGCGTTCTCGCGGCCGGCCGCCACGCACGCCACGGACGGACTGGCCGTGGCGGCCGACCAGAACAGGCGCCCCTGGGATCGCGGGCTCGACGCGGCGCTGTCCGCGGTCGAGGACCGCGAGGCCGGCGTCACCGACTCGGTCGAGCCGACGCTCGATGCCCTCGAAGACGGCCAGGTGGTGCAGGTGTACCCCGAGCCCGACCGGATTCTCGACGGGCCCGCCGTCGGGAGCGCTCGGACGGCCGGCGTGAGCCGCCGGGCTCTCGCCGCCGACCGGTTGGAGCTACGCTACGCCGTCACGTTCGATAACTCGGCGGCGGCGAGTGACCCCACCGTCGAGCGACTGATCGCCGCGGACGGGCAAAGCGGCGGAGACCCCAATGTGACCGTCGAACGCGACGGTCGAACGCTGATCGCGTCCGTCACCCGCCCGGTCCCGCGGTACTGGCTGCCGGACAACTCGCCGGCGGCACGGTTCGCACTCGACTCGGACGGTGTGCTCGAACAGGTCGGCGAGGAGCCGGTCGACCCGGCCCGGCTTGAGTTCAGGGTCGACGGCGAGACTCACACACCACCCTGGGACGACCGCGAGGCGTCTATCGAGCCCGGCGAGCGTTTCGAGATCGGTGTCGATCCGTTCCGAGTCGTCGAGGTCGTGTGGCTCGACCCCGAACTCAACGTCGAGCAGCCGCTTGGCCGGGACCTCACCAGGGCACAGCTCGCGTTTACCGACCGGTACGAGCTGAGCGAGCGGACGTTCGCGATCACCTACCAGGGAGACGAGCCCGTCGATGCAGGCCCGTTTACTGTTCGACGCACGCGCACGGGAGGCGAGGAGACGGAACGACCGCTGTCCACGTACGTCGGGGCGACACTTACTCCTGGCGCACAAATCCGGCTCCCGGGGGCCGAGTACGGCGATTTGGTCGCGATCGAGTACTCGATCCAACGCGAGAGCGTCAGCTTCGGCGGCGAGGTGTTCCGGGAGCAAGTCAAGCCGCCGGGGGTCTTTCGTATCCGTCCGAACGGAGAATCCAGAGGGACTGTGACGGTCACCTACCGGGGCCCAGCACAGCCCGCCGCGGGGTATCGGATCCGGCTCGGACCTGTCCCCGCGCCGGTCCAGTTCATGAACCGGTACGACCAGCTGACCGACGGCGATGCCATCACGTTCGACCGCTCCGGGGCCGCCCGGATCGTCGTCGAGTGGGTCGGCGACGGGGACTCACTTGTCCTCGCCGAGTGGACCGACAGCTAAGGGCACTCGACAGTCCGTGACCCCGTGAGCGGGCAGGTTACTGAACTGCACGGAGAAAGCCTCGCGCTTCAGCGCAGGGGGGATGTCAAGAGCCCGAGTCCCGGGATCGCTCGGACTCGGTCGACTCCGCCTTGGAGGGCCGGTCGGCAAGGTGTATTTCGCCGACGCCGTTCGGGACGAGACACAGGAAGGCGCCGGGTGCGTCGCCGTCGTTTCGGTACCAGTGTTCGACGCCGGCCGGGATCAACAACGCGTCGCCCGGGGAGACAGCGTGGGTCTCGTCCCCGATTCCGACGGTGTAGGTCCCTTCGAGGACGTACTGCTCGTGCTCGCGGGCGTTCGTGTGTCGGGGAACGGTCGCGCCCGGGGCGAGTTCGAACCGCCGCATCGCGAACGTCGGGGTCTCCTGAGCCTCGCCCAACAGGACTCCCTTCGAAAGCCCGTCAGCCAGCTCGACCGGTTCGTACTCGATCTCCTCGGCGTGCCGGAGGACCGGCGCCGGATCGGGATCGGCCATGCGAGGACTCGACACTCGAGGGGTTTGTGTCTTGGTACCTCAGGTGAGTCCGACGGCCCGGGGAAGCGTCCGGCGGTACCGGGCAGCGAGTTCCCTGGCGACCAGTCGGTCGCGGGCGTCCGGCCCGAGCAGCCAGAGCGCGAGCAGGTACGCACAGAGCCCGACCGCGGCCCCGACCGGGACGGCAACGAGCCCGGCCAGCAGCTCCCGGACCGCGAGCATCGCGCCGACCATCGCGACGCCGGCCGCGAGCGGTCGGAGGAAGGTCCGGTCGAAGGGGAACAGTCCCTCGAACCGGCGAAGCAGGAGGACCTGGATGCCGTTCTGAACTGCGATCGCGAGCGCGGTGCCCAGAGCTGCGCCGACGAGCCCGAACTCCACGACGAACGCGTAGGTCAAGACGACGTTCAGGACCGCAAGCAGCCAGTCGAGTGCCATCCGGGCGTACTGGTGATCTGTCATCATCAACAGCCAGCCGGTCGCGCCGACGGCACTGCCGACGAACGCCCCACCGAGGTAGACGACGAGCGGGAGATACCCCTGGGTGTAGGTCCCTCCGAACGCACCCAGGAGCTCTCCCCCGTACACGCCCAAGACCGCGAGCAGCGGCAACACCGCCGTCACGATCAACCGCGTGACCGAGGAGTACACCGCGTTGAGCGTCTCCATCTCGTCTGCGGCGTACAGATCCGAGGCCACCGGCGGCAGCAGCTGGTTGAACGAGATCAGCGGGATCCAAGCGATCGAGATCAACACAACGACGACGTTATACACACCAGCCGCGACAGCCGTGAGCAGCGCACCGACCAACAGCAGGTCGATCCGGTCTTGAAACACCTTTCCGAAGCTGCTCATCGCGACCGGGCCCGCGTGGTTGTAAAACCGCCGGAGATCGGTCCGAGCCCCACGCAGGCTGGGGACGATTCCGGTCGCCCGGACCGAGACGACGACGCCAACGACCGCGAGCGCGAGCATACAGACGACCATGCCGGAGGCGACGCCGACGACGCCGCTCCCGAGCGCGATCGCCCCGGCCCCGCCGACAAGCCGCGCGGCCGGTCGGAGCAGCTTGTTGAACGCCACCTCGCCCCGAGCCGAGCCAAGCGCCCGGAACGTCGCCGCGACGATCATCACGACTCCCGTTAGCCCGACGATCAGTCCGAACAGCCGCAGGGTCGGCACGAACGCCGGCGTGTCGACGGTGACCGCGTCGATCGCCGGAGCCGCGAGCCACACCCCAGCCGCGACCGCGGCGCCGACCGTCGCGGTCGTCGCGTACGCGAGCCCGACGATCCGGGGACGCTCGGCGGGCTCGCCGGCCGGGACGAACCGCTGGAGCGCCGGCACGCTGCCGAACGTGACGAGCTGGATCAGTATCTGTGAGATCCGCCAGGCGACCGCGTAGACGCCGTACAGCGCTGGACCCAGCCCGGCCACGAGGAGAAACTCCGTGGCCGCGGTCAGCAGCCGCTGTCCCGTGACGCCGCCAGAGGTGACGACTGCGCCGTGGGCGATCGTCACCAGCGCCTCGCGTTCCTCGTCTGCGACGCGTTCGTCGCGAGCCACACCACGCGAGAGCCGACCGGTCGTGTTAAGCGCCCCGCTTGCGATCGACCGACCTCCCGATCGAGCCCGGTTACCAGGTCTCGATTCGTCCCTCGCGAAGGTCTTCGGCACAGCCCTCGCAGTCGGCGTGGCCGGCCTCGAAACAGGCCGGTCTGCCCGCGCCGTCGAGCGGGACCGCCCGTCGCTCCGCGTACCGACGACAGACGATCCGGGCGCAATCCTCGTCGATCGCGTCGTCGGCCTCGCCAGTGAGCTTCCCGGCCGTGAACGCCTGGCGGGCGCGCTCGTACTCCCGGCCGGCCGACCTGAGTTTCGTCCGGAGGAATCGTCCGAGACGGTCGTCGTCTGCCATGGGATCGATACGTGCGACGAGCATAAGAACGGTCGGGAACCAGCGGTAGTATGGGACCCGAGACGGGGCTCGGCGAGTCGATCGGCCTCGTGGCCAACGATCTCCGCGTGGAGATCCTGCGGGCGCTGTGGGAACGCCGCCGCGAGGACGAGTCTCCGATATCGTTCTCGACGCTGCGGGCCGCCGTCGACGTCAGTGACTCCGGACGGTTCAACTACCACTTGGACACCCTCGTTCCGGAGTTTGTCCGCAACGTTGAGGACGGGTACGAGCTCACCTACGCCGGCCGCCGGCTCGTCGGCGCCGCGGTCTCGGGGGCGTACACGGACGCAGACGTCACGACCGAGCCGACGCCGGTCGGGAGCTGCCCGTCCGCGGGGTGTGAAGGACGACAGATGGCGGCCTACGACGCCGGCAGTCTCGTCATCGAGTGTGACACCTGCGAGACGACGATCACCGACGGCCTGATGGCGCCGCCAATCTTGCTAGCTGGACACGACATCACGGCCGAGCCGGACCGCGTCGGCGCCTTCCTGCGCACACAGGTCCGTCGGATCACTGAGGGGTTCTGCCCGCTCTGTGACGGGCCTCTCGAGTCAACGGTCGCGGCCCTCGACGGCAGGGCGGATGCGACGGAACTGGACCCCGCCGCCGATGTCCTCGACGAGTGTCGCGCCTGCGGGTTCAACGGCCACAGTCTACTGGGACTGCACGTGGCCGATCACCCGGCGGTCGTCTCCTTCCTGCACGAACACGGTGTCGATTACCGGGCGCCCGTGTGGGAACAGGACTGGCTGCTGGCCGCCGAAGCGACCGTGGCCTCCGAGGACCCGCCTCGGGTCGAGCTACGACTCGGCGATCTCGACCGGCCCGAGGCCGAGACGCTCGTCGTGACCGTCGACCAGACCGCGACCGTCCGAGAGACAGAGCGCAGCCCCGGCGAGTGACGCGGGTCGAGACGGGCCAGACGACGGCCGCTCTCGGGCGTCGTTAGTTCCGCCGTGGTTGCGGAACTTTTTATATTAACGGACGACAACTATCATATGTCTCCCACAGAAAACACGGCGGAGACACTGAGAGCCCATGACTGAGACAGACTTGCGTACACACGCAGAAGACATCCACGACCAGTTTACAGACCGTCTCGAGGTGAGCGTCGACGAGATCCACGAGCGCCTCGAGACGCTCGTCTCCGAGTACAAGGTGCCGGCGAGCGAGGCCCGGCGGAGCGTCACCAACAGCTACCTCGAGGAGGCGGGAATCGATCGCGACGAACTCGGTGGCGACTCAGAGCACGCCGAGATCGCGGAGATCGACAGCCCCGAGGAGTGGCTCGACGTCCGCGCAAAGGTCATCGAGCTCTGGGACGCGACCAGCGACGCCGTCGCTCAGGTCGGCCTGCTCGGCGACGAGACGGGTACCGTGAAGTTCACCAAGTGGTCGAAATCGGACCTGCCGGCGCTTGAGGAGGGCGCTGTCTACAAGCTGGGGAACGTCGTCACCGACGAGTACCAGGGCCGGTTCTCGGTAAAGCTCAACAGCACGACCACGATCGAGCGCCTAGAAGAGGACATCGAGGTCGGCGACGACGCCGTCGAGATCGAGGGCGCCCTGGTCGACATCCAGTCGGGCTCGGGGCTGATCAAGCGCTGTCCCGAGGACGACTGCACCCGCGTGCTCCAGAACGGCCGGTGTTCAGAACACGGC
>CAYREK010000072.1:0-10950 GCA_964423305.1 uncultured Halobacteriales archaeon
GAGATCGGCGTCCTCAGGGCGGTCGGCTACGGCCGGCTCGACATCCTCGCGATCATGCTGATCGAGGCGGTGATCATGGGGCTGATCGCCGCTGCCGTCGGCCTCGGGCTGACTGTCGGCGCGGGCGCGGTCATCAACGACGTGTTCCTTGAGGACCCGACGGCGTTCCAGCCCGAGACGGGCAGGTACCTCGCCGGCGCTTTCGGCTTCGGCGTCGCGATCTGTGTGGTCGCCGGCATCTACCCGGCGTGGCGGGCCTCGCGGAACCGCCCCGTCGAGACACTGGAGGGCTGACCGGCGAGTGCCCGCCCGAAGCCGGTATCGCCGCGGCGACGGGTCCGAGCCGGGGGCCGAACGTTTTTCCTGGCCGATCCCGATCAATAATTGAGAGCCGTGGAAATCTCCACACGCGAGCGCGCGGACCGGACCGGTCTTTGCCGGCGACCGGATGGCCCGGCCGACGGCACGGGGGGACGATAGTGTACGGATACGGGCTCCCGGACGGCCAGAGCCGTGCTTGGGACACCGTCGTAGGAGTTGGTCTCGGCGGTGGGGCTCTGGCTGTCGCGGCCGCGGCCGTGGCCGCGACCCGGGGCGTGGCGGCCGCCGGCCGGTTTCTCGCCGCTGGCGGGGCCGTGCTGATCGTCGTCGCGGCCGTGACCGTCGGCGTTCGCGACCGGATTGGATACCAGCCGCTGACACTCGCCACGTGGGTGACGCTCGTCCGCGGCGGGCTGGTCGCGGTCGTCGCCGGACTGGCGGCGGCCGTCGGACTCGAGGGAACCGGCCCGGTGGCGTGGCTGCCGGCAGTGTTGTTTGGCGCCGCCGCCGCGCTCGACCGCGTCGACGGCTGGCTCGCCCGGACGCTGGACGCCGAGACGCCGCTCGGGAGCCGGCTCGACATCGAGACGGACGCGCTGTTGGTCTTGGTCGCTACGGTCGTCGTCGTGAGCGAGGGTCTCGCCCCGGCGCCAGTGCTCGCCGTCGGACTCGGCAGGTATCTGTACCTGGCCGGACAGACGATCCGACGGTACCGTGGGGAGACACCGAGCGGGGAGTCACGGCGGTGGCTCAATCGGCTGCTGTACGTCGCGATGGTGACGGCTCTGTGGGTGGCCATGCTCCCGGTTACCGACGCCGCAGCGACCCGGCCGCTCGTGACCGCCGTCGCGGTGCCGTTCCTGCTCAACTTCGTCCGGAGCTGGCTCGCGGCCGGTCGGTGAGCCCGACGCCCGGTGCGGCCACGGCCAGTCGCGAGTCAACGATCGAGCGGCCGACAGATCAGCGCCCGTTCGCGGGTGCGAATCTCGTAGTCGTGGTCCCGACACCACCGCTGGATCGCACCCGTCCGATCGGCGCCGGGACGGTCGTGGGGCTCGACATACAGCGTCGGGCGGTGGGCTGCGATCGTCTCGGTCCCACCAGCGAGCACCGCCGGAGCGAGCCCCTCAACATCGATTTTCACGTGATCGGGGGCCGGATACTTCGTGGCGAGTTCATCGAGAGTCACCACCGGCACGGACTCGACGGCCCGCACGCGAGCGCCCCACCGAATCGCATCTGCCTCCTCGAACGACGACAGCTTCGGGAACGACGAGCGATAAAACGGGCGACGACCGGCCTCGGCACCGATCCCTGCTGGCACGACGAACAGCTCGCCCTCGGGAGCGGTTCGCTCTGCGTTGGCCCGCAGGCGCCGCCAGCTGTCCGGATCGGGCTCGACGGCCACCACCGTCCGATCCGGGTGACCGACGAGGGGAAGCGTGTAGGCCCCAGCGTAGGCGCCGAGGTCGTAGATCGTCTCTGTTGGCCCGGCTGCGGCGGCGAGGGCGGCCAGAAGCGGATCCGAGGCGTGGGTCGCGACGGGCTCGTAGGAGTAGTACGGACCGGCCGGCGTCGAGCGCCGCCGGGCGAAAAGCCGGCGGTCGTAGTTGATCGCCGCCACGCCGTGATAGGCCGCCATCCCGAGCCGGCGGCCGGCGCGGGTCAGTCGCTCGAACAGCCCGGAGATTCCGAGACGACCGGCGTCGGCGAGCGTGGACACGAGTGTCGTTCGCTTCCGAGAGTCATCGGTGTTGCGACCCGCCGCCGCGATCACCGCCGGGCGAGCAACAATCCCGCGCCGGCGGCACCGCCGAGCAGACTCGGGAGCCAGAACGCCGCTCCGCGGTAGGCGATCGCCGCGGCGCCGGCGGCCGCCGGCGTGGCTCCGGCGAGGGCGACGAGCAGACTGGCGACGACCGCTTCGCTGCTGCCGAGCCCGCCGGGGGTAGGCACGACGGCGCCGATCCGGGCGGTCGGAACGACGAACAACGCCACCGCGAGCGACGGCTCGACGAAGACGGCGAGGACGGCGTACAACACGCACACGACCGCGAGTTGGCCGGCGAGCCCGAGGACGGCGACGAGCGCCAGCCGGCGGCGATCCCCGGCGAGTCGCTCGATCGCCACGACGAAGCCGGCGACCCGATCCGCGACGGCGGCCGGCGACGGGGCAGACAGCCCCGGGATGATCCGGGCGAGGGCCTCAAGCAGCCACGCGAGCGCCGCGGCAACGCGATCGGCCAGCCACGCACGGGCGCGCCAGGCGAGCAGTCCGAGCACGATCACGGCGAGCCCGGTTACCGCGACGACAGCTGTCAGTTGGCGAGCGTCGGCAACCTCTTGGCCGGCGCCGAGAGCGACGACCCCGAGCAGCCAAAGTCCGACGGCAGCGAGGGCGTTGATCGCGCTCACGCTCCCGATCGCGGCCAGGGCTCGCTCGTAGGGAGCCTTGACGGCGTGGGCAATTACCCCACCGGTCAGGGCCGCCCCGCCAGTCTGGCCGAAGGGGGTTACGCCGTTGAAAAACAGCGAGACCGCAAACAGGAGCGTGGCACGAGCGGGGGCGGTCGGCTCGTCCATCGCCGCGAGGGTCACGTAGAGAGCCATCCCCCACAGACCGATCGGCGCCAGTCCCAGGGCGACCAGCAGGACGGCCTCGGCGGGAGAGAGCGTTCCCAGCGTGTCGAGCAGCTCGGTGAACCCGACGACGTAGCCGACCAGTCCGAGCGTGACCAGCCCGACGACGATCCCGGCAACCCGAACGAAACGGGACACCCCCAGCCGTAGCAGGGCGGGTGGTTTGGCAGTTTCGGGGCGACTCCGAGCGAAGCCGGAACGGGGGAGACTCGCGGCCTGAGACCGGGCACAACGGACTCAAATCCCACGTGAAAACAACGAGTGCAATGTCGCTACTCGACCGACTCCTCGGCGATGGGGACACAGAGGAGGGAGCCGACATCGAACGCCGCGAGGACGAGGCCCACGAGCGCCTGCAGCGCCGGGTCGACGCCGAGTCGCGGGGCGTCAAGTCGCGTGCCGTGACCGGCGTCGCGGTCGTCAACGAGGGCCCGGAGGGTGAGCCGATCGTCGTGCCGATCGCCCGGTTCTCACTGGGTGAGACCGTCGAGACGCCCGAGTACGACCGCGTCTGGCGGCTCGCCGCCGACGCGATCCGGGCGGTCGTGCCCTCCTTCGAGGACGTGTTCGTCCGCCACTACGACGTGCAGTTCACCTTCGACGGGGACGGGCTGTTCGAGGCCGAGGAGTGCCGGCGGATCGCGGTCACGCCCGAGATCGCGACCCGGCTGCGCGAGGAGCCCGGCGTCGGCGTCGAGGCGTTTCGCGAGCAGATGCTCGCGGCAGACGACATCGACGACGAGATCGCGCCGGTCGCGTGGGGCGAGTGTCTCGATTACAGCCAGCAGACCAACGCGGCGGTCGTGACCGGCGCCGCAGCCGCGGCTGCCAGCGCTGGCGCCGCGGGGGCCAGCTGTGCCGGAACCGGGGGCTGCTGATCGGGGCCCCAAGTGTCGGATCGCCCGACCTCGGTCAGTCCGCGGCGTCGGGGTCTGCCGTCGACTCGTCGGGGCCGAGGTTGAGCGCGCTGGCGAGGTCGTACTCCTCGCCGGTCAGCAGGTACAGCAGGTCCTCGATCGGCCCCATCACTTCGGGGACGATCCGGACGACCAGCCAGATGATAAGCACCATCGCGACGACCGAGCCCAGCTGTGCGAAGATCCGGTCGGCCCAGATGTAGGACACTCGCACGGGATTATCGAGCCCGAACAGCGTCATCGTCGCGTCCGGGAAAAAGTGCGCGTATTGGTTACCGTAACTCAGCCCGATGAAGACGTTCCGGACGATGTTGAGGACGTAGATGATCGGCAGCGCGATCCCGGCCGCGAGCAGCTTCCGGGAAAGCGGCGCCCGCACGGCCGCGACCAGCCCAGCGACGACGGACATGCTGCCGATCCCGGTGCAGGCGACGATGATCGTGTAGGTGATCCGGACATCGGTGTACTCCGCGGGGAAGAAGACGAAGGTGTTCTCGAAGGCGTCGGGTTTAGGAATCGTATCGCCGGCGTCGATCTCCGGGCGACCGGCCAGCTCCGAGAGCTCGGTCACCACGGGCGGGTTGTATCCGAGCAGGTCCATCCCGAAGGTGGTGTGGCCAGTCACCACGAGGATGAGCCACTCCCGAGCCGGATCGATCACCACGATCGGGGCGTAAAACAGCCCCATAAAGGCGATCGCCCGCGAGAGGACGAACAGGTCCCGTCGGTCCCGGTAGAGCAGGCGCGCGACCACCACCGAGAGCGGCGCCGCGGCGGCCGCACCGACCGCCCGGACGACACTCTGATCGACGAGCAGCCACGGGGCAACGAGCAGCGCCCAGAAGGCCGCGAACCCGAGCCAGGCCCCGACCAGCGTCAGCCGGGCAGGCTCGCGCCGGCCGACCGCCTCCAGGGTGACTCCCGCGAGGAAGGCCGCGAGCACGAGCCAGCCCAGCGGCTCCGCGAGCCCGCCGGTCGCCTCGACGGCTGCCCCTGTCATAGCCGCTTGTAGACGCGAACCGGACATATGCCTTGTTATCGACGTGTTACTGGCGACGGCGGCGATCGACGCGGGTCCCGAGCGAGAGAGCGACCGACAGATTTTGTACGGCGAGCGGGTAGCCAGAGTCGTGAGGTCCCGCGCGCTGCTGGCCGCCGTCCTGCTTGTCGCCCTCCCGCTGGCGGGCTGTTCGGGGCTGGATCTCAGCAACGACCCGGCCGCGTCACCAGCAGACGGAGACCCGATCGCGGACGACCAACTCGCGGGGCTGTTCGAGAACGCGACGGTCGGACTAAACGAGTCCGCGACCGAGCGGGTCCGGGCGGCCGTGACCGCCGACGGTGCGGTCACCGAGCGAGGCGCGGCGCTACTCGAGCGGCTGGTGGCGATCGACGAGCTCGGCAACCGATCGCGACTCGCGCTCGCCCGATCGGTCGCAAAGCGCGGGGCGATACCGGAGGGCGCGCTGGCGGCAATCGACCGGGTTCGGACCGGATCGCCGGCGTTCCAGCGGTCGGCCTTCGAACGCGGCCTGGTCGGCGTCGAGGCGGGCCTGCTCGATGGTGAGTTCTCGGCGCTTGGCTTCCAGCCCGACACGTACAAACCCGGCACGACCGAGTTGATCGAACGACTCGCGGCAGACGGCTACGGCGAGGACGAAATCGAGTACCTGCGTGCGGTCGGGAGCCTCTCGTGGGGCGAGTGGCGCCAGGCCGAGCGGGTCGGCCTGCTCGGCGAGGCGATCACCGATGGATCCGTCTCCGAGGGGACGATCGACGCCCTGGCGGATCGGTCCGGCGACGGCCTGCTCGACGGATACGCCCGGGCGTTGGGACTCAACGCGACGACCGCCCACGAGGGAATCCGTCGGCTGACACTGTCACTCGCCTTCGAGGGGATCGCCGACAAGGAGTGGACGTACCTCAAGCGAGCGGCAGAGCGCTCGACCGACGGGTTCGCCTGGACACAGGCAGAAACGTTCGTCTACCGCGACGCCGCCGACAGAATCGACGCCGCCGACCGCGAGCGGCTGACCGACACGAGCGGCGACGGGCTGCTCGACGGGTTCGCCGAGCGCCTCGGCGTCGATCCCGACGACCGTCACGAGCGGCTCCGGCCCTACGCCGCGAGGCTGGCCGCCCCCTTCGAGCTGTACACGTTCAACGACATCCGGTACCTGCAGCGGCTGGCCGAGCTCAGCGACGACGAGCACCGGTGGGCGCAGGCGACCTCGTTTGGCCTGCTCGCCGATGGCAGAGACGAGATCGGCTTCGTCTCGATCGAACAGCGCCGGCAGCTCCGGGAGTTCGCTCCCGGCGTGTTGAACGCGACCGCGAGGGCGATCGGCCTCGACGAGCGACCCGAGGCCGCGCCGGTCGTGCGGAACCTCTCGCGGGCGCTCGTGACCGAGGGCGGAAACGCGACCGGCGGCGCCGGGTACAGTTCCAACGAGGTCGCCTACCTCGAGCGGATCGTCGAGCTCGCCCAGTACCGCGGGAACGAGTACGAGTTCTGGGCCCAGGCCCGAGAGCTCGGGCTCATCGAGGGCGCGGTCGCCGACGGCGAGATCACAGACGACGAGCTGCGGGCGCTCGCGAACGCCGACTCGGATCGGCTGCTCAACGGGCTCGAGCGGGCGATCGGCACCGACCCCGAGCGAGCGGACACGAGCGGCGACGGCTTCCCGGATCACCTCGTCTGGGGGCCGATGGCCGACCTGGGGATGAACGCCTCACCGACGGCCGTCGACATCTACGTCGAGGTCGAGGCCACCGAGACCGTCACCATCCCCGAGTCAGAGCTCGCGGCCGTCGCGGCGCTGATCGAGGAGGGTTCGACGCCCGACCGGCCGGTTCGGGTCCACACCTACCCCTTCCGGGAGGACCGGGCCGAACTCGAGACGACCGGGGAGATGGACGACCGCGAGGCGACCCGGGCCGCGCCCGGATACGGCATGCACTATCTGCTCCTGCAGGACCGGCCGTTCTCCACCGAGGAGGAGGTCGCCGGCGCCACCCAGGCCTCCCGGCCGGAGCGACCCCAGGACAGACAGACCTGGATGACCGTCGTCGCAGACCTGAGCGTCCACGGCGACGATCCGAGTTCGCGGGCGGCGACGATCGCCCATGAGATGGGCCACAAGTTCGGCATCCTGCCGTATCACTTCGCGGGCGTAGACTCGTTTCAGTACCCCGCCGAGGAGTACGACAGCGTGATGAACTACCGCGTGACCGACCGGCTCACGTTCTCGACGGGACCACCCTTCGACGACTACGAGCAGCTGCGGGCGGCCGAGTTCGGCAGCTACGACATCGACGTCTCGGCACTCGAAGCGATCTGGGAGGCCGGCGAGCGCCCCGAGGAGTCGCTCAGGGAGTGGCTCGAAAACACAGACACGGAGGACGACCGATGAGACCACCACCGACTGACGCCGTGATCGCACGCCAACTGCGAGGACTCGCTCAGACGAACTCGACGGGAGGCCGCCCGTGACACCCGATCCACCGGCGAGCCGGCGCCGGCTGCTCGCGGCTCTCGGAGCCGGGGCTGCGGGACTTGCCGGCTGCGTGACCGACGAGGCACGGAGAGGAGACCCCGAGACGGAGGGTTCTCCGCCGGGGTTAGAGATCGAGTCGGACCTGCCGCCCGCCGACAGAGCACAGGCCGCCTGGGAGATCGCACGCGGGGCCAGGGCGGACACCCGGGCGGCGGCCGCGACCCGGCTCGAAGCGTACGTCACGATCGAGCAAGCGGTCCGAGAGGCTGCGGTCGTCGTGCCGCTGTATCACGACCTGGCCGAGCGGTTCTGGCGCGATCGGGTCGAGATCCCCGACGGAGTCGTCCCGGGGACGGGCTGGTACAACCACACGGGAACGACCGCACCCGGCGAGGAGCTAACGATCCTGACCGGGCCGTTCTTCTCGCTGGATCCGATCGAGTGGCCTGGGCCGCCGACGGGGCCGCTCGCGGCCGTCTACGAGACGCTTACGGCCGTCGAGGGCGGGACGCCGACCAACCGACTCCTCGCTGGGACCAAGCGAGCCGACGGCGGGCTGACTTGCCGACTGGAACTGCGCTCGGACGTGACCTTTCACGACGGTCGGCCGCTACGGGCGGCGGACGTGGTCTACTCCTGGCGGCGGGCGATCGAGGCCGACCCCAAGCTGGCCGCGCCCTGGCCCCGCGGGCTGGGCCTGACCGTCGAGCGGACAGCGGAGGGAGAGCTCGTCCCCGAGTCGCTTGCCGAGAGCCTACGGGCGGTCGACGGGCTGACCGTCGAGCTCTGGCTGGCCGAGCAAAATCCCGATTTGCTCGGGACGATCGCCGAGAGCGACTTCGCGGTACTGCCGGCGGGCCTGGTCGGGGACGTCACCGGCTACGAGGGACGGATCGAGCAGGAGCAACTCGCCGAAAACGGCTCGGTCGGGACGGGTCCGTTCGCGATCGAGGCCGTCGATCTCGACGCCGAGATTCGGCTCCAGCGGGCCGCGGAGTACCGCGGGCCGACCCCCGCTCCCGAGCGCCTCCGGTGGCTGTTGCGGGAGGGCGACGCGGCCTGGACCGCAGTCCTCAACGGTCGGGCGGATGTCTTCGACCTGCCGGACTTTGCCTACGACCGTGGGGCGCTGGCGGCCGAGACGACCGATCGCGGTCGGCGGTCAGGAACGTACGGCCCGGTCGATCTGCTCGCCAGCGCCGTTCGGTACCGAGCCCAGCCGACCCGGACGACCGTCTACCTGGGTGCGAACGCTGCCCGCGTGTCCCCGGCCGTCCGGCAGGCGATCGCGGAGCTGCTCAACCGCGAACAACTCCTCAAGCTCGCCGGCGGTCGTCGGGTCCCGGCGGGAACCGTTGCACCGCCGGGGCTGTGGCCGACTCCAAGCGATCTTGACGGGGATGATCCGTACCAACGGGCGCTTGCGACCGATCCATACGGGCGAGGCGAAACCAGGCGAGCGGCGGCACGGGAGCGGCTGACGACGGCCGGGATCGGTCCCGACTCGCCGGTGACGTACACGCTGACCGTACCCGAGACTGAGCCACTCCAGTCGATTGCCGAGTCACTCGCCGAGCGTCTCGAAGAGTTGGGCGTCGAGCTCGCGATCGAGTCGGTCTCGACGCTCTCGATTATCGATCGCGGCGAGGCCGGTCGACTCGAACTGTGGCTCGCCGGACTGCGGTGGGATGATGCCGCCCTCGCGACCGACCTCTCGCGACTCGCTCCCGAGAACACGAACACGAGAAAGATACCGGAGCGAGCCGACGGACTGTACCTGAACTGGCAGACCGAACTCGACGGTCGGTAACGCGACTCGCTCAAGGACCAACGATCCCCGGTAGAGAATCACGCAACCGTCTCGATCGAGACCACTGTTGGCACTTACCTTCGAGCGTGGCAAAAAATGAAACCCGGACGCGGGTCCGGAGGATCCGACCGACCCAACGGCGGGACGGTCAGACGGTTGTGTGTGAACGCGGTGCCAGCTTAGTCGCGCCGGCGGACCGCGAGCAGCGCAGCAGCGATCAGCGCGACCAGCGCGGCGGCGATGCCGAAGCCGGGCCCGCTGTCGTCGCTGTCACTACTGTCTTCGATCTCGGCGAGTGCGTCGTCGACGTTATCAACGTCGAGCTCGTCGAAGATCGTCTGCAGGTCCTCGTCTGCACCCTCGAGCTCGGAGACCTGACTCTCGAGGTCAGAGACCTGACTCTGAAGCTCACTGTTGTTGCCCTCGAGGTCAGAGACCTGGCCCTCGAGATCGCCGATCGTCGACTCGGCGTTTGCCAGCTCGTTCTGGAGGTCGTCACGTTCGCCCGTGACGGTCTCCAGCTCCTCGGTCAGGTTGTCGATCTCGTTGTTCAGCTCGTCGTTCGTGGACTGACTCTCGTTGAGCTGCTCCTGGAGGTCAGCGACCTGCTGTTCGAGCTCAGCAACGCTGGACTGCTGCTGGTCCTCCGGCGAGTCACCGAACTCGCCAGTCACGGTATCGTCCGCGAGATCGTTGGCGTCACTTGCGGACAGCTCGAACTGCTGGTCAGTGTTGACTCCGGAGAAGTCGAAGACGGCCTCGAAGCTGCCGTCTTCGCCGACGGTGGTGTCGACGCTGCGGAAGAAGTCACCGGCAGCGTTGACAGTCACGTCGGTACCGGGTGCCAGGTTGGTCGAACCGAAGACCGAGGCCTCCTCATCACCGACGACGGTGTAGGTGTCGCCGGTGACGACGTCGAAGCTCATGTCAGCCCCAACGACGTCGACCTGCGAGGTCAGCTCTTCGGTCTCACCAGCCGGGACGTACGGGTTCACGTCACCGTCGATGGTGAACGTGGCGTCCCAGGCACTGATGTCCTGGACGGTGGTGTTGGTGGTGTCGACGGTGACAATGAACCGGTCATTGTCGGCGTCGAACACGACATCAACACCGTCGTCAGTTGGGGTGAGAGTCTGTGCGCCACCCAGACCGGGGTCGCGCTCGCTCAGTTCGAAGGTGACACCCTCACTACCGAAGTCACTAGCCTCGTTGATATATCCAGAGATGCCGTTGACCTGGGCGAGGAAGACGAAGTCGTCACCCTCGGCCACGGTCTGACTCGGCGTCTGGACGTCGTCGATGAACGTCTGGATGACATCCGAGGTGAGTTCGTCGAAGCTATCCAGCGTGCCACCCGGCGCGATGTGCGCCGTCAGGCTCTCCGACGCGCGGTCGGTCAGGACCAGCTGTGCGCGGTCCTGATCCGTGCCGGTTGTCACAGCCGAAAGCCGCAGCTGGATCTGTCCGAGCCGGTCAACAGCTTCGCTCTCGAAGGTGACGGAGGTCACGCTATCGTCGCCGACAGCAGTGACGGGCGCAGGCGAGGCGGAGCCGTTCAGCCCGTAACTGTTGACTTCGAAGGTGGCCGAGCCGTCATCATCGTCGTCAGTGAGCGTGAAGTTGAGGCCGAAGTCATCACGGTTACCACCGATGGTGACTTCGGTACTGGTCACGTCACCGCCGAAGTTGACGGTGACCTCTCCGACGTCGCCGGTCGGAATCTGGGTAGTCGACTCGGCGAACGAGACGGAGCCCTCAGGCGCTT
>CAYREK010000072.1:10960-11387 GCA_964423305.1 uncultured Halobacteriales archaeon
GACAACCGAGATGTCTGCCTCGGTCGTCACGCCGGAAGCGAGGTCGGTCACCGTGACCGTGTAGTCACCAGTTGCGAGCTCGCCGAGATCAAAGTCAGCCTCCGCGTCACCGCCAAGGTTCACTTCGGATTCAGCAGCATCACCGGCTTCGACGAGAACTTGGCGGTCATCGGCAACGGAACTGACAGTCCCGGTGACATTTTGCTCCGTAGTGAACTCGCTGTCAACGGTAGTGGACAGGTCGAGGTCACGGAGAGTGAAGTTAGCTGTCGGAGCGGTGTTGGGCGAGTCAGCCTGTTCGGCAATGCTGTAGGTCTCGAGCGGGAGGCCGTCAGTACCGAACTGGACGACTTGACTGTACTGACCACTCGACCGCTCCGCGAACTGACTGTCGCTGGTGAATTCGACGCCGAAGTTCTGGTTGGCA
>CAYREK010000073.1:0-1233 GCA_964423305.1 uncultured Halobacteriales archaeon
CCTTGAGGGTGGGGCCTCCGCCTCGGATTAGGTGATTCTGCCCCAGCCCCGACGCGATCGAACCGTCTATGTCCGCCCGGACTAAGTGAGAAACGTGCAGATCGTCGGGTACGAGACGGCGCCGGTTGGTGACCGGCCCTGTGCACGGCTGGCACGCGGCGACGGCGGATCCGTCGAGTGGATCGAGCTGTCGCCCGGAACGGAGCTGTCCTACGGGCTGGGCGAGCGTCACTGCGCGGGGACGGTTACCGACGACGGGGCCCACCGTCGCTGTCCCGAGCCGGCGGCGCCGTACTGTGAGACACACACGAGCCGGTGGCCCTGCGCGCGGTGTACCGGCGAGTGTGCGCTACCGCTGTCGTCCTGCCGGGAGGAACACGCGGTGTACCTGGCGGCGTTCGCCCCGGGAACGTTCAAAGTCGGGGTCACGCGCTCCTGGCGGCTCCAGACCCGGCTGCGCGAGCAGGGTGCCGATCGGGCCGCCCACGTCAGGACGGTCCGAAACGGCCGCCTCGGACGCCAGATCGAGGGACAAATCGCGGCCGACCACGGGATCACCGACCGGGTCCGGCTCCCGACGAAACGCCGCGGGTTCGGTCGGTCGGTCGACGACGACGCCTGGACGGAGCTACTCGCCGAGTTCGATCCGATCGAGACCTACGAGTTCGACTACGGACTAGAGATCGATCGGCCGCCGGTCGCGGAGACGGTCGCGGCCGGATCGGTCAGGGGAACGAAAGGCCGGCTGCTCGTGATCGAGCGTGCCGGCAGCACGTACGCGACCGACCTCCGGGCGCTGGTCGGCCACGAGCTGCTCGCCGAGGACGGCCGTACGCTGCAGGCGAGTTTCGACGCGTTCTAAGCTTCACGCTCGATAACGAACCGCGAGAACTCCCGGAGTCGCTTCTCGGGCTCGGGGGCCAGCTCGAGTTCGTCGAGGTGCGCCCGAGCGCTTGCGGACAGCTCGCGGGCTCGCTCGCGGGCGTACTCGACGGCCCCGGCGTCCTGCATGATCTCGATGGCCTCGAGCACTTCCTCGTCGGTGTTGTCGGCCGCCCAGAGGATCTCCTCGAGGCGGGCGACATCCTCTGGTGGGGCGTGCTCGGCGGTGTAGATGGTCATCAGCGTCTTCTTGCCCTCACGGATGTCGTTGCCCGACTCCTTGCCGAACTCGCCGGCCTGATCGAGCGTGTGCTCGATGTCGAGGATGTCGTCGCCGATCTGGAAGGCGAT
>CAYREK010000073.1:1278-6054 GCA_964423305.1 uncultured Halobacteriales archaeon
GCACATCTCGTAGTAGTGGTCCTCGTCGACGGTGATGGCCTTCTGGTTGTGCCAGTAGATGTCCATCCCCTGGCCGAGGTGGGTCCGGTTGAGTTCGTGGGTCAGCATCTCGTAGGCGGCGATTCGCCGTTCGGGACCTAGGTCGGCCTCGTTGTGGTCGATGATTTTCAGCGGGATGAAATACATCGCGTTCCCGGCGTTGAGCGCGATGTCGGTCCCGTACGTGCTGTGGAGTGCGGTCTCGCCGCGGCGCATGGTCGCCTCGTCCTCGACATCGTCGACGATAATCGTGCCGTTGTGGAGGATCTCCGGGATCGTGGCGTACCGGACGTACTCGGCGGGCTCCTCGCCCAGGGCCTCGACCATCACGAGAAACAGAATCGCCCGCCAGCGTTTCCCCCCGCGGTCGAGCAGCCCCCAGATCGGATCGGACAGCGCCCGCTGGATCGCCTCCGGATGGTACTCGTAGGTCGGCGCTCCGAACATCTCCGCGAGGTATTCGGGGTCGATCGACCGCGGCAGGACCTCCTCGATCGCCGCGTCGACCTCTGGGCGCCACTCCGCGAGCACGTCCAACATATCAGGACGATCGGCGGGCGCGAGGATAAAACTACCACAATGACCTAGCCGCCGGTCGCGGGCTCAGCTCGCGGTGCTGACGATCCGGACGACATCGCCCTCGCCGAGCTCGTGGTCCTCGCCGATCTCGCGGCTGGTCCGGGCGTCGACAGCCGAGAGGTAGCCGTCCCCGATCTCCGAGTGGATCGCGTAGGCGAGATCGACCGGCGTGGCACCGGCCGGGAGCAGCTCGGCGTCGGGCAGCATCCGACCGTCGCCGTCGGTCCAGGCGGCCGCATCCCGAACCGGATACACTGTTATCCGGTCGAGTACGTCGTATACCACGGTGTCGATCGCCCGCTGAACGCCGGTCCCGCCCCACCGATCGAGCAGTTCCCCGATTCTGGCCAGCCCGGCCCGCTGGTCGTCGCTCACTTCGCCGATCTTGAAGCTCGCGTCGCCGGGATCGTACTCGATCTGGCCGGCCTCAGCGCCCCGGCGCAAGGCGAGTTCGCTCTCTGCGGAAGCCGGGACGACGACATCGGCGGTCTCCTGTAGGCGTCGGATATCGGCCTCGTCGGCGGCGTCGATCTTGTTTGCCACGACGACGATCGGCTTGGTCCGCTCACGGAGGGCAGTCGCGAGCGCCCGTCGGTCCTCGTCGGTCCAGGCGGCGGGATCGTCGGGGTAGGACAGCTCGCGGAGGATCCGCGCGACATCGCCCGGGGTGGCCCCGACGCCGGTGAGAAGCTCCGTGAGAGCCTCGTCGATCGCAAACTCCGGTGAGCGGGCGCCCCGCACCAACGACTCCCAGTTGCGCTCAAGAATCGAGGCCAGCCACCGGTCCATCTCGGTCTCGATGAACTGCAGGTCCTCGAGGGGATCGTGTTCGCCGACGCCGACGGGCTCGCCCTCGGCGTCGGTCGCGCCGGCGGCGTCGACCACGTGGAGAATCGCGTCCGCGTCGGTGAGCTCGTTGAGAAACTGGTTGCCCAGCCCGCGGCCCTCGTGGGCGCCCGGCACCAGCCCCGCGACATCGATCAGCTCGATCGGGACGTACCGCGTGCCGTCGTGGCAGTTCTCGCTGTCACACCGCCGATCGCGGGCGAGACACGGACACTCGGTGCGCGCGTAGCTGACCCCGCGGTTCGGTTCGATGGTCGTGAACGGGTAGTTCGCGACCTCGGGATCGGCCGTCGTCGCCGCGGCGTAAAACGTCGACTTGCCGGCGTTTGGCTTGCCCGCCAGCGCGACCGAAAGCATACTCAGAACTCGCCTGGGAGCCCAATGTAGCTTTGGCTTTGGATTCTGTGGTGACTCCTCGTGTTCCACGCGGCCCCGGCTTCGACTGCCGACGGAGTCGGCCATGCCAACGGTTGGTCTGTCAGCGACGAACTTCCGGTGAGGTCTACTACGGTCGAAGCAGGGTCGAAGGTCCTAGGTCGCCCAAGACGCCGGAAACCTCACTCGGTCCACCGAACCTCGTATTCGAGTTCGTACCGCTGTTCGCCTGTCTCGGAATCGGTCAGTCGCTCGAGTTCGACCTCGAAACGCGGCGTCTCCGGGAGAGAAACTGTCTGCTCGGTCTCGCCGGAGCGCAACTCGACCGACCCCGTTTCGATCTGGTCGGCTGTCTCGTGCAACGCGTCTGCGATCTCCACGCGGGCAGTCTGCGCTTCGGTCTTGAACAGCTGTTCTTCGGGCATAGATAAATGTCATTTCTCGAAATATATATACTTTCGTCTCAGGTGACACGTCTGGCGGTTGGAAGCCATCTCACCCGAGAGACGATCGAGCGCGACGGCCTGGTCAGTCCTCGGAGCCGCGCGGTCGGATCGCCGGCGTCGGGCTCTGCTCGCTCTCGGCTGAGCCGGACTCGGCACGGTCCTCGGTCGGCTCGTCGGTGGTGTCGGTGCCAGCCGACCGGTCGTCGAAGACCGGCGTCGAGACCATCGTCGTCTCCTCGCTGGCCCGAATCGCCCCTTCGACGGTCGCATCTTGGTGAACCTCGACGTACTCGCCCGAGAGGTCGCCGCGAACGACGGCCCCCGGGCCGATCCGAACGGTCCCCTCGCGGGTCGTGACGTTGCCGGTGACCTGTGTGTTCGCACCGACCGTAACCCCGTCGGCAGCCCGGAGGCTGCCGAAGATCTCGTTGTCCCGGCCCACCGAGAGCGATGTCGCCCGAAGGTTGCCGTGGAGCCGGCAGTCGTCGCCGATCCGAGCTGGGGTCGAGACCTCCCAGGCGTCGTCGCTCACCCGGGCGTTGCGGGGGATCAACACCGGCTCGACGCTCTCGGCGGCGAACGTCGCCGCGAGCTCCTCGGCGGCCTCGCGCTCGCCGACCCGCAGGAGATGCGAGAGGTAGACAAACAGGTAGACGATCGTCGGCATCGGGTTCCGGATCACGATCCACCCGTTGGCGTCGAACCCTTCCTCGATCTCGACCTCGTCGCCGATATCGAGGTCGCCCGCGACCCGGAGTTCGCCGCCGATCTCGACCCGTTCGCCGATGTAGGCGTCCTCGCCGACGAGCACGTTGTCGGCGACCGAACACCACATATCCAGCCGGCAGTCGCCCTCGGCCTCGATGTGTCCGCCGAAAGAGGCCCGCTCGCCAGCGATCACGTTCTGTCCCCGCACCCCAAACCCAACGGTGCTCTGGCTGCCGACGATCACGTCGCCGTTGGTCACGAGGTCGTGTTCCTCGACGTGGGTACCGTCGGGAACGACCAGCTCGTCGAGCGGGTTCGAGCGCGGGGTTGGCACAGTATACAGACGGCGTTCCGGCGTATTAAATCCTCACGACGCGTCTGACGCTCGTCGGACGCTGCTCGTCGCCGCTCGCGAGCGTCCGCCGGCAACTGTTATGTACCCGCTCGGCCTCAGTACATGTATGACAGATGTTGACACGGGGCTGCTCGTTCGGGCCTACGACAACCGGATCGGGACCTCTTCCTCGAACGGCGAGGCGTACGGCTACTGGGTGTTCGTACTCGGGCTGATCGTGGGAGCGGTCGGCATCGGGTTGGTGTTGATCAGCGACGCGGCCTCGATGGAGCGGGGTGCCGGGGTCGTCCTGGGGGCGGTCTCGCTGGTTTTGCTGTTGATCGGACCGACGATGCGGCTTCCGATCCGGCGGTCGGCGAGTTACCTGTCGTATCTCGGCGCTGCGGTGTGCCTGGCCGCCGCGGTCTGGTTCGTCGCCGCCTACCCAGATGAGTTCGGCGCGGATTTTACCGCACAGGAAGTCGAGATCATCGGGCTGTACGGCCTGGGCGTGGTTGTCATCGCGCTCGGGAGCGTCCTCGTTCCCCTCACGACCAGCCTTCGGGAGCAGCGAGACGCCGCGCTCGGTCGGGCCGACGCCGCCGAGCGCGGCCGCGAGGCCGCGGTCGCAGACGCCGAGACCGAACGGACCGCCTCAGCCGAGCAGCGCGCCGAGCACAACCGGGTGGTCCGGGAGGCCGAACGGCGCGCCCGGACCGCCGAGCAAGCCCGCGAGGAAGCCGAGCAGGCCCACGAACAGACACAGGCCCAGATCGACGCGCTCCGGACCAGCCAGTCACAGTTCGAACTGTACACCGATCGCGGAGGGAAACACCGCTGGCGACTCCGGCACCGCAACCGCAACATCATCGCCGACTCCGCCCAGGGGTACGGCACCCGACAGACGGCCCAACAGGGGTTGGCAGCCGTCCGGCGCGGCGCACTGGGCGCGCCGGTCGTCGACCTCGATATCCTCGAGGACGTAGACGTGTCGGCCACCGACAAGGCCGTCGAGGGGTCGGCGGCCCCGCCGCTGATCGCGACCGAGGACAGCCGGGCGACGATCGAGACCTACGAGGACAAGGGTGGAAAGCACCGCTGGCGGCTCGTCCACGACAACGGCAACGTTCTCGCCGACTCTGGGCAGGGGTATGCCTCGGCGGACGGTCGGGACACAGCCGTCGAGCGGCTCCGAACGCACGCAGACGCTGCCGAGTATCTCCGGATCGACCCCGCGGCCTTCGAGGTCTACCGGGACGCGGCCGGAAAGTACCGCTGGCGGCTCCTCTTGAAGAACGGGCGGATCCTTGCAGACTCCGGCCAGGGCTATGCCTCCCGCCAGAAGGCTCGACAGGGCGTAGAGAGCGTTCGGACGAACGCTCCGGAGGACGGCGCCGCGGCCTTTGAGATCTACGAGGACGAAGCCAGCGAGTACCGTTGGCGGCTCGT
>CAYREK010000073.1:6173-11299 GCA_964423305.1 uncultured Halobacteriales archaeon
AGTACCGCTGGCGCCTGCGCCACCGCAACGGCAACATCATTGCCGACTCCGGCCAGGGCTATGCCGACCGCCGCGGCGCGATCGAGGGAATCCACGGCGTCAAGCGCAACGCGCCGGGGGCCGAGCGAACCGCGGCCTGAGCCATGAGATCGATTCCCAAAAACACAAGTACCATGCCACACAACACCACGCGTATGAACACGTGGGTGCTGGTCGGTGCCTACCTCCTCGGATTCCTGGCGTTTCAGGCGTACCTGTACAGCGACCGGTCGCTTCCTGTCGGTGCCGGAACAGCTACAGCGGGAAGTGGCGTCGACCCCGGGCTGGCCTCCGAGGACGCCGAGTACACCCGGTGTGAAGCGTGTGGCACGCTCAACCGCTCCGACGCCGCGTTCGACCGGTGTCGGGAGTGTACCGATCGGCTCTGACCCGACCATCCCGGAGGCTCCCGTCCGACTGTCCCGTCATTTTCACGACTGACAACAGAACGCGAACAGCTATACCACGACCCGCCGAACGGCTGGTATGCGACTCTCGACCGGCGTCAGGGGGTTCGATCGGCTCGTCGAGGGCGGGCTGTTGCGAGATCGGTTGTACGTGATAAGTGGTCCGCCCGGGAGCGGAAAGACGACCTTCTGTTCGCAGTTCATAACGGCAGGCACTCGCAACGGCGAAAACTGCCTGTACGTGACGATGCACGAGACCGAATCCGAATTGGCCGCGGACATGGAGGGCTACGAGTTCGGGTTCGACCGGGCGCTTGCCTCCGACGCCGTCGACTTTCTCAACCTCGTGACCGAAGCCGGAAAGCAACGGATCGCGCGGTTCGGCACAGAGGGGGGGCTCACGGGCCGGCTGGTCGCGTACATCGAAGCCAACGAGATCGATCGCGCGGTCATCGACTCGACGATGCTGCTCCGGCACTTCTTCTCCGACGTGAGCGACGAGATCACCGGCTTCATCTCGGCGCTGAAACAGACCGACGCCACTATTCTGTTGATCTCCGAGATGACCGACCCCACCTCGTACTCGGACGAACACTACCTGGCCCACGGAGTGATCTTTTTCCACAACTTCCTGGACTCGGAAGGGATGACCCGCGGCGTACAGGTAATCAAGATGCGCGGTACCGACATCGACAGCGACATTCGGGGGCTATCATTCACCGACCGTGGTCTCGAAGTTGACCCCGAGACGCAGGTGCAATGAGCTGGTACGAGCGGACCTACGACACTGCAGAGGAGTCGGATGAGCTCGACCGCGAGGCGGCGATCGAGCAGGCATACGCCCTCGGCGTCGCGGCGGCGTTGGGCGATCCGCCGCCGGAGGAGCTCACGGCGCTGACGGAGGCAGTCGAGTCAGCCTACGAGCGAAACGTCGTCGAACTCGCCTACGAGGAGGGCCGCACCGAGGCGCTCGCCGCCGCCGACGAGGAGACAGACAACGGTCGGGTGTGGACAGACCTCGTCGGCGACGGTCCGGAGACCCCGCCAGGGGAGGTGAGCGAGCGATCCGGGACGCCCGACGCGCTCGATCGCCCACCTGCGCTCGACCGTATCGAGGCCCTCGATCGGATCGACCTCGATTCGACGGAGGCGACCGAACTCCCGGAGTTTCTCGACCGGGAGTGATCGAACGCCCGGCAGGGTCTACAGGCGGAGCAGACCGAGTGCCTCGGGGTCGTCAAGAACTCTTCGAGTTCCGTGATCACACGAGACAACTCTTTCGAACGACCTGATCTCGAGGCAGTTCACAGAGAGAGTCGGTCGTGACCGGTCTCGCCGGGACAGGTCGGATCGCGGTCGCTGTACCCCCGGCGGCCGATCGCGCCGGCCCCGAGGGTCCCGTAGACGGCTTGGCGGGCTTCCTCGGCGGAGGTAAACTCCTGTTCGGGAAGGCAGGCGAGCACGTCGGCGATCGTCTCGGTGCCGTTTGCAAGCGTGAGTTCCGTCTCGCCGCACTCGGCGACGAGCTGCTCGCTGGTCGCCGGGAAGGTACACGCGTCGAACGATCCGATCTCCTCGACGTTCATACACAATCGTGAGACACCCGGGAATATAACTATCACGGTCGTTCATCAGGAATCCATCGGAGCGCTCAAGCCGGCCCGGGCGCAGAAATTTGTATGGTAGTCGCGGATCTGCACGTGCACACGACCAACTCGGATGGTCAGCTCACTCTGCCGGAGCTCCCGGCCGCCGCAGAGCGAGCCGGCGTCGAGACCGTAGCGGTGACCGACCACGATCGGCTGCACCCAGAGCTGTCGGGACCGGTGACGGCCCACGAGGGGCTGACGATCGTCCACGGGATCGAACTGCGCGTCGAGACGGCGACCCAGCGGGTGGATCTGCTCGGGTACGGCGTCGAGCGGACCGAGGGGCTCACGGCGCTCATCGATCGACTCCAAACCGACCGGATCGATCGGGCCCAGCGGATCGTCGAGCAGGTCGAGGACCGACTCGATGTCGAGCTCGCCGTCGAGTACGAGCCCGGCGTTGGCCGCCCACACATCGCCCGCGCGATTGCCGACAGCCCGGCGCCGTACGACTACGGGGAGGCGTTCGACGAGCTGATCGGCGGCGACGGCCCCTGCTATGTCCCCCGGGAGATCCCCTCCGTTTCGGCCGGCCGAGAGCGGCTGGCAGACGCCTGTGCGTTCGTCGGGCTCGCACACCCGCTCCGGTACGACGACCCGGCGAGTGCGCTAGAGCTGACCGCAGACCTCGACGCCGTCGAGCGACACTACCCGTACGGCCGGTCGGTCGATTCCGCGCCTGTCGAGCAGGCGATCGACCGACACGACCTGCTGGCGACCGGTGGGAGCGACGCCCACGACGATCAGCTTGGGCAGGCCGGACTGACCGCCGAGCAGTTCGCGCCGATCCGGGCCCGTCTGTGACTCCCGTCGAAGGCGGCGGGCGCTTCAGGAGTCGCAGGGTTCAATGCGAGCGGCCCCAATGTATTCGTATGGAGTGTCACTACTGCGAGGCAGAGGCGGACGTCGTCGTCGAGAAGTCGGGGATCCGCGTCGGCGTCTGCGAGCGACACTTCCGCGAACAGATGGAACAGCTCGCGGACGACGAGACCAGCGAGCGGCTCCGCGAGCAGCTCGACATCGACCGCGCGGAGTGAGCCGCGGGCCGGATTCGCGTTCGTCAGATACTCCGCCGAAACGAAGTTTGATTACTTGCCGCGGCGAAGCATTCACGGGTAGCTAATGATGAACATCGCCGACATCGCAACCAACGAGTACGTCGAAGTCGACGCCGAGACCCGACTCGGCAAGATCAGGTCGCTGTTCGAACAGAAGAATCCAAAGGGCTTGGTCGTCGTCAAGGACGGCGAGTACGCGGGTGTGATCACACAGACCCAGCTGCTCCAATCCCACGTCAAAGACGACGCTAAGGCTGCCGGCCTGATCCGGACCGCCCCACAGGTCGAGCGGACCGCAGATGTCCGCGACGTGGCCAGGCTGCTGGTCGAGGGCGGCGTAAAGATCGCCCCGGTCTTCGAGGCCGACCGCCTGTGGGGAATCGTCACCGCCGACGCGATTCTCGATGCGGTCCTCGAGAACCTGGACGCGATCGACGTGAGCGACATCCTCACCGAGGAAGTGGTGACCGTCGAGACCGACACCAACATCGGCCGGGCGATCAGTCTCCTGCGGGAGAACGGTATCTCCCGGCTTCCGGTCGTCGACGAACAGAACAGCTTGGTCGGGATCGTCACCACCTACGATATCGTCGATGTCGTGGTCCGCCGGATGGACAAGCCGACGCGAGGAGACCGGTCGGGCGACACCGACCGGGTGCTTGACATGCCGGTGTACGACGTGATGAGCAGCCCCGTCGAGACGGTCCCGGCGAGGGCGACGGTCCGGACCGCCGTCGAGACGATGCTCGGAAACGACTACGGCGGCGTGATCATCACGCCGGAAGGCGACGACCGCCGGGTGGTCGGCGTGGTGACAAAAACCGACGTGTTGCGGGCGCTCAGTTACACCGAGCGCGAGCAGATGGATGTCCAGGTGACGAACGTCTCACTGCTTGACTCGCTCACCCGGGAGACGATCCGCGAGGAGATCGCCGGCGTCGCCGAGAAGTACCAGAAGATGCAGGTTCGCCACGCCCACGTCCGGTTCCACGAGCACAAAGAGCGGCTCCGCGGGACGCCGCTGATCCAGTGTCAGATCCGGCTGCGCACGACCCACGGACAGGCCGCCGGCACCGGCGAGGGCTACGGCGCGAGCCAGGCCTTCCGGGTCGCGATGGACAAACTCGAGCGCCGCGTCCTCGAGGCCAAGGGCATCCAGGCTGACGAGGAGTACCGCGGCCAGCTCCTCCGGAAGCTCGGCGAGCTGTAGGCGCGCCGTCGACGCCCGGTTTCGACTCCTCACCGCTCGACGCTCGCAAGCCCGTCGCCGGTGATCTCGAACGTCGCGGTGTCGCCGGCGGGTTTCGACCGGTGTTTCTCCAGCGTCGCCCGCCGGTTGCCGCCGCGGAACCGGTCCAGGCGGAGGATGACTGCCGACCAGTGATCGAGGGTGTGGCCGCCCAGCGCCCGCGTCTTGTCGGCGTCGGGATCGGTGAACACCTGGTTTGTAAAGGCGACCGCGAGATCGTGTTTGCGGGCCAGAGAGAGCAGGTGGGTGATCTGTCTGGCGACTGCACGGAGTGCTTCCCCCTCCTCCTGTTCGGTCCGTTCGAGTCGGTAGAACCCGGTGGCGCTGTCGAGTACGATCAGCTCTATCTGGGGGGCGAACTCCGTGGCGTCCTGGACTGCTTCTTTTTGCTCCCCGAAATCGAGTGCCTCAGAGACGATGATCCGCCCGGCGAGGTCGTCGACGGTCTGGTCGTCGCGTGCGTGACTCTCGGCCAGCTGTTCCATCCGGTCGACCGACAGCCCTTCGGTGTCGATATAGAGCACCGACTGCCCGCGTGCAGCACCCTCCACGGCCGCCGAGAGGACGACGTTGGTTTTGCCTGCGGCGGGCGCGCCGTAGACCTGTGTCGCCGCGCCACGCTCGAACCCGCCGCCGAGCAGGCCGTCGATCGGTTCACAGCCAGTCGGTATCGGATCGCTCACATCCGGGGGTTGTGCGGGAATCGCATAAAACACCTCGTCTC
>CAYREK010000074.1:0-6287 GCA_964423305.1 uncultured Halobacteriales archaeon
GGGTGGCAGAGCGGCCTAATGCGCCTGCCTTGAGAGCAGGTGTCCGAGAGGACTCCTGGGTTCAAATCCCAGCCCCACCGTGCCAGCCCTTCGATCACAACGCAGGGGACTCTTTGCCGTCGGACTCAACCGCGGGAGTCGGCCGATCGCGGGCCCAACCAGGAATTGTGCGTCTCCTGGCGGTCGCGTGGTGGGTTGTGTCCGGACAGTCAGAACCACTCTGGAGGCTCTTGCCGGTCGGCACGGTTATGTTCGACCAGAACATGTTCGTAGGACACGGACGCTACGACCGCCCGACAGGAACGGACACGCGACGACGCTCTCGGTCGGGTCGTGGACTCGCCGGGGAGACCCCGCGGGCCCGGACCGATCGTCATCGAAACAACGAGACGCTCGGGCGGCGGCCGCGGAAAGATGAGGGTGTACGCGATCTCCGGACTCTCCGGTGCCGGCAAGACGACCGCCAAGAGACACGCCGATCGGATCGGCTACGAGACCGTGTCAATCGGGGCGACCGTCAGGCGGGCCTACGAAAAACGCGGTCGCGCCGAATCGATCGGTGAGTTCGTGCTACGCGTTCACCAGATCGACGGGCGAGCCCAGTTCACCCGGGAAGCCGTCGCAACGCTCACCGAGCGTCGTTCCAATCGGTCCGAGCCTTCGGAGGGGATCGTCGTCGAGGGCGTGCACTCGCCGGCGTCGGTGCGGACAGTTCGGGAGGCGTTCGGGACAGTACGGGTGGTGTGGATCCACGCGCCGCTTGCCGCCCGCCTCGGGCGACTCGAACAGCGCGAGCCCGAATGCAGGCCGTCGGACGTGCTGATGCGGGACCTCAGAGAGCTAAACAGCGGGCTAGCGGAGCTCGCGGCACCGCTCGGACACGAGTACTGTCTGTTAAACGAGGGAACGCGAGAAGAGTTCGAACGGCGGCTTGAGGCTCTCTTCGGGACGGGAGCGTAGTCGATCAAGGGAAACGAGACGGAACGCATACACTCTCGACAGACGGTGGGGTCTGAAGAGAGGGCAGGCGCGACGACAGTCCCGAGACGCTCACAGCAGGAACCGGTCAGTGTCGGCGCTCATATCGGTGAACCCGTCGGCGGCCTCGATCAGGCTCTCGGCGGTCGACTCCTGAAAACAGGCAACCTCGACGCGGACGCCCTCGTGTTGGAGGTGTCTGGTCAGGCGAACAAAGTCGCCGTCGCCGGTACAGAGCACGATCGTGTCGACGTGGTCCGCGAGGGTCACGGCGTCGAGGCTCATCCCGACGTCCCAGTTTGCCTTCTTCGAGCCGTCGGCGAAGGTGCGGATCGGCTTGATCCGGGTCTCGAAGCCGATGTCGACGAGCGCGTCGAAGAAACTCTCCTCGTCGTCGGAGTCGGCCCGGATCACGTACGCGATCGCTCGGGTGAGCTCGCGGCCGGCGACGGCCTCCTCGAGCATCGCGGTGTAATCGATGTTGCGGGTGTACATCGTCTGGGCCGCGTGATACAGGTTCTGCGAGTCGACGAGCACCGCCACCCGCTGGGTGGCGTGGATCTCGGTCATACAGGTGTTTCGGAGACCGGGAAGATAGTCCTTACCCGGTCAGGCCCCGCGGCCGTCCGAGAGCGCGGCCGCGACGGCCTGCCAGCCCGCCCTGACAGCCGAACTCTCGAACGGCGCCGCGACTGTCGGCACTCGGGCGAGCACGCGTCCCGGGATCCGATCGGACTCGGGATCCGGCAGCGGGTCTCCTCCCGGGGCGTCGGACGGCCAGTCCGAACCTCGAGAGCCCTCACGAACCAGCGTCCCCGCCAGGGGAGTGTCGAGTCGACGGGCGAGCGTGCGCGTCGAGCGAGCGTCCTCGAGACAGGCGGGCGTAGTCGTGGTCACGAGCAGCGCCCGGTCGGCCCGACCGAGCGGGCGAGCTACTCCGGGAGAGGCGCCGGCGGGCGTGTCGATCAGGGTCGGTCCGCGGTAGGCGGCGGCCGCGGCGAGTGCCTCGGAGAGTCGACGCCGACCGCCGGCGGTCACCACCCGGATCCCCGGGAAGGCCGGCGGCCGAACCGCCGCCTCGCGGACGGAGGCGCCGGCCGCGAGCCCGTCGGTGCCGCCGCGCTCGTCGACGCCAGCCAGCCGGCACAGGTCGGGCATGTCCACATCGGTGTCGATCACGAGCGGCGTCTGACCCCGATCTACGAGCGCCCGGGCGACCCCGAGGGTCGTGGTGGTCTTGCCACAGCCGCCCTTTCCGCCAGCGACGGCGATCACGGCGGGCCTGGCGCGGCCCAGAACAAGAACCTCTGGGTGCCCGGGCGAGAGGCGAGTCGAACGTCGCGGCCGGCCTCACGGTCGTCGGCGCGGATCCGAGACCGTCGACGAGAGTTTCAAGAGGGACCCGAACGGCCGTCGACGTGAATGCGCCAGGACCACATCACGAGCGCGAAAGCGCTCTCGCGGGGCGACATCGAGGCGGTGCTCGACCGCGCGGCTGAGTTCGCCGGCGATCCGACAGCACACGCAGACCGTCGGCCAGGCGCGCTGCTCGGGCTCGCCTTTTTCGAGCCGAGCACGCGGACTCGGATGAGCTTCGCCGCGGCGATCAAGCGTCTGGGCGGGGACATCGTCGACATGGGTCCGGTCGAGGCCTCGAGCGTCTCCAAAGGCGAGAGCCTGGCTGACACCGTCCGAGTGATCGAGGGCTACGCCGACGCCGTCGTCTTGCGCCACCCCAGCGAGGGCGCGGCGGCGATGGCCAGCGAGTTTGTCGACGTGCCCCTGATCAACGCCGGCGACGGCGCCGGACAACACCCCACGCAGACGCTGCTCGACCTGTACACGATCCGAGAGGCCGCGGGGCTGGACGGGCTAACAATCGGGATCGTCGGCGATCTCAAGTACGGCCGGACGGTCCACTCTCTCGCCCACGCGCTGACGAACTTCGAGGTCGAGCAACACTTCATCAGTCCCGAGACGCTCGCGCTGCCCGAGAGCGTGCGCTACGACCTCGACGCGGCCGGCGCCGCGGTCGCGGAACACACGTCCCTCGAGCCGGTCCTCGGAGAGCTCGACGCACTCTATGTCACCCGGATCCAGCAGGAGCGGTTCCCCGACGAGAGCGAGTACCGGGCGGTCGCTGGCGAGTACCGGATCGACGCCGAGACGCTCGCGGGAATCGACGAGCTTCCCGTGTTGCACCCGCTGCCCCGGATAGACGAGATTGCCGCCGAGATCGACGACACCGACCACGCCCGGTATTTCGAGCAGGCCCACAACGGCGTGCCGGTGCGGATGGCACTACTCGATCTCCTCCTGGAGGACCAGCGATGACAGACGATCCCGAGCTGCGCGTGAGCAAAATCGAGAGCGGCACCGTGATCGATCACATCCCGGGCGGGATGGCGCTGACTGTGCTCGGAGTGCTCGGCATCGACGGCGCGGACGGCGCGACCGTCAGCGTCGGGATGAACGTCCCCTCCGACCGGCTCGGCCGGAAAGACATCGTCAAAGTCGAGGGCCACGAGCTGAGTCAGTCCGAGCTCGACGTGCTCTCGCTGATCGCCCCCGAGGCGACGGTCAACATCATCCGCGGCTACGAGGTCGCGGAGAAGTTCCGGGTCGAGCGGCCGACCGAGGTCGTCGGCGTGCTCGCCTGCCCGAACCCCAACTGCATCACCAACGCCGGCGAGCCAGTCGAGGCGCGGTTTACCGTCCTTGAGTCGGGGGTTCGGTGTACCTACTGCGAGACGATCCTCCGAGAGGACATCACCGACCACCTGCGGGTGTAAACTACCCTACCCTGCTTCGCTCGGGGGCAATGGCCCCGCTCGCTCGTTGAGTGTGGAGCCTCCGCCTCGAATTAGGTGAGAACCGCAGTCGGGAACGGTATCAGACGTTAGTCGTACTCGTAGAACCCGCGGCCGGTCTTCTTTCCGAGGTCGCCGGCCTCGACTTTCCGCTTGAGGAGGTAGGCCGGACGGTACCGGTCGCCCAGCTCCGACTCGAGGGTCTCGCTCGCGCCGAGGACGACGTCGAGTCCGATGTGATCGGCCAGCTCGAGCGGCCCCATCGGAACGTTCGTTCCCAAACGCAGCCCGCGGTCGATGTCTTCCTTAGTGGCGACGTCTTCGTCGTGGGCCCGGATCCCCTCGTTGATCCAAGGCATGAGCACGCGGTTGACGACGAAGCCGGGCTTGTCGTCTGACTCCCAGGTGGTCTTGCCGAGCGACTCGGCGAACTCGTGGGCGACCGCGAGCGTCTCCGGTCCGGTGTGCTCGCCGTCGACGACCTCGACGCCGTTCATGCGGGGCACCGGATTCATGAAGTGGATCCCGACGACCCGCTCGGGGCTGTCGGTCGCGCTCGCGATGCTCGTGATCGGGAGCGTGCTCGTGTTCGTCGCGAGGACGACCGACTCCTCTGTGATCGACGCGAGGTCCGCGAACACGTCCTGTTTGAGCTCTACGTTCTCGATCACGGCCTCGACGACGATGTCCGCGGCCGCCAGCTCTTCGATCTCTGTCGTGCCGGTGATCCGCTCGCGGGCCGCCGTCTGTTCGTCCTCGGAGAGAAGATCGTTGTCGACCATCCCGGCGAGCCCGCTCGCGATCCGGTCGAGTCCGTCCTCGACGTATGCCTGCTCGATGTCACGCAGCACCACCTCGTAGCCGTTCGTGGCCGCGACCTGTGCGATGCCGCTGCCCATAGTGCCGGCGCCGACGACGCCGACGACCTCGATATCGGATACCAAGCGCATGGGCTCGAATTGGCCAGCCCGGGCCTAAGTCTGCCGGTCCCGCCGCCGGTCGGACTCATCGACGCACTCAGAGGTGTTTCTCCTCGAGTACCCACCCGAGCGCCCGCTCGTAGTGGGCGAACAGCTCCTCGACGCCGTCGTGGCGCATCTCCTCGGCCTTGAGTTGCTCGCGCAGGAACTCGTACTGCTCGCGGATCTCCTCCTCGGATCGCATACCCGTCCGTACGGCCCCGGATAAAAAGGCGCTCCGGCGGACCGACTCGCGAGCCGGGCGTCGAGGCAATTCGAGACGACCCGGCCGTCGGTGCGGCACGGGTCACTCCCAGAACGATCGGGTGCGGGCGTACTCCCGCTCACGGGTCAGGATGTCCCGGTAGAACTCGTCTTCGTCCTCGCGGAGCTTGTTGATGATCCGGGTGGCGTTGTGCGGGCCGACCCCGCGGGCCGCGAGCGCGATTACGGCCCGCTTGCCGTGGCTCTGGACGAGACTCGCCGCCCGGTAGGCCCGCTCGGTGCGGCGTTGCTGGTCGTCGTCTTTCTCGGCGGTCCGCACGGCCGCGACGGTCTCCTCATCCCAGGGATTCAGCGCGGCGATCCGCGTCGAGCCACATTGCGGGCACTCGGGCTGGTCGCGGACGCTCCCGACCGTTCGGGTGCGCTCGTAGTCCTGACAGTGCAGACAGAACAGCCGGATCTCGTCGCCCTGGAGCCGCTCTTTGACCGTCCGGATGACGCTCGCGTCGGCGTTTTCCGGCGTCAACAGCTCCCGGCCGCTGGTTCGACCGCCGGTGCCAATCGGCGTGTGCTCGCCGACCGTGACGACCGCCAGCGCCCCCGCCTGGATCGTTCCCAACAGCTCGGCCGTCCGCTCGACGGCAAGCTCCTCGTGGAGCAGTTCCCGGAGCGCCTCGTCGTAGATCGGCGTGTCCTCGAGCGCCTCGAGCAGCCGGTCACGGCCGAACCGGCCGGGCGAGCCCTGCCAGCGTTTGAGCGCGCCGAAGGTGGCTGCGACCTGCGCGAGCCGGAACTTCAGGGCGTCGGCCCGTTTGAGACTCAGCTCGATCAGCCCGCGGACGTGGTCGGGGTCGGTCTCTTCGAGAATCTCGACGACATCGGCGGCCGCGACCCCGCGTGGCACGTCGAGTTCGATCCGATAGGGATCGATCTCCATGCCGACCGACGAGCCCGTCCGCTGGCCCAACAGTGCCGACAGGAGCCGGCCGAGGGTCTCGTTTACCGCGTGGCCGAGACAGGCGTTGACCACGATCGAGCCCCCGCCGGACTCAACGACCAGCTGTTCGTCGGTCGGAACCGGGCGCGGGACGTGCTCGGCCAACGGCTCAAGTCCCGCGGTCAGTGTCTCGACGGGCACGTCGTAGCGTCGCTCAAGATCCCGCGCCGCCGCCGCGACCGAGGCGCCGGCCGCGAGCTGCTCGCCGGCGACCCGGCGGAGCTCGCCCACCTCGCGGGCGACCGGCTCGGGGACGGGGATCTCCTGGCCGGTCCAGGGGCACCTCGCCGGCCGGGTCCTCGATGGGCGAGACGGTGA
>CAYREK010000074.1:6297-10654 GCA_964423305.1 uncultured Halobacteriales archaeon
TGCGACCTGTTCGAGGGGCGATTCGAGCGTCTCCCGGTCGGCGTCGTATCGCCCGGCGAGGTGGTGGGCGACGGACGCGCGGTCGCCACCGGCGCGCAACTGCTCGGCGGCGACCTGCCGGATCTCGGCGACCTCCTGTGCGACGTCGTAGGGGACGGGGATCTCCTGGCCGGTCCAGGAGGGCACCTCGCCGGCCGGGTCCTCGATGGGCGAGACGGTGACCCGTTCATCTTCCTCGTCGACCTCGCTGATCCGCCACATCTCCCCGCTCTGGATGAACACCTCGCCGGGAGTGGCGAAGTTGATGACGAAACGCTCGTCGAGGGTGCCGATCTGGCTGCCGCTCGCGACATCCTCGACGTCGTAGGTGGTCTCGTCGGGGATCATCGAGAGGTTCCGGTAAAAATACTCCCAGGTGCCCCGGCGCTTCTCCAGTCGGTCGGCCTCGTGGTCGAGCCAGACGATGTCGTTGTCCGCAAGCTCTCGGACGATCGTCTTGAACTCGTCCTCGTCGAGATCCGCGAACGGGTACGCCCGCGTGAGCAGCTCGTAGGCCCGTCGGGCCGAGAGCTCCCCCTGACCCATGACCAGCCCCGCGATCTGGTTGGCGACCGTATCGAGGCTGCCGTGATGGACCGCCGCGGGTTCGACCTGGCCGGCGCGAGCCCGGCGTGCGATCACCGCCGACTCGAGCACGTCATCTGGGTGGCCCGCGACGATCGTGCCCCGAGACGGTTCGCCCTCGCGGTGGCCGGCCCGGCCGACCCGCTGGAGCAGCCGAGTCACCTGTCGCGGGCTGTTGTACTGGATCACGTGATCGACGTGGCCCACGTCGATGCCCAGCTCCATCGAGGAGGTACAGACAAGCGCCGCGAGCTCGCCGTTTTTGAACTGTGACTCGACTTCGACGCGGGTCTCGCGGGCCAGCGAGCCGTGGTGGATGCCGACATCGGTCCCGTACTCTTTCAGCCGCGAGCCCAGCGCCTCCGCCGTCTGGCGGGTGTTGACGAACGCGAGCGTCGCCTCGTGGGCGGCGACGAGCTCGTCGATCGCGCGGACGTGACTCGCGATCTCGGGATCCGTGACGAGCTCCCGTGCCAGCCGCTCGTCGTCGTCAGTCACCGTCGGCCGACGAACGTCGATCTCGAGCCGTCCTCCGACATCGACCTCGATTATCTCGCAGGGGCGGTCGCCGGTGAGCAGCCCCGCGACCTCCTCGGGGTCGCCGACCGTCGCAGAGAGGCCGATCCGCTGGACGGGACCAGCCCGCTCTCGGAGCCGTTCGAGCGCGACCGCAAGCTGTGCCCCCCGCTTCGAGACCGCAAGCTCGTGGACCTCGTCGACGACGACGTGCTCGATGTCCTCGAGTGCGCGCCGCAGCTTCTTGCCGGTAAACAGCGCCTGCAGAGTCTCGGGTGTGGTGACGAGCACGTCCGGTGGGTCCTCGGCCTGTTTGCGGCGCTGGTAATCGGAGGTATCACCGTGCCGGATCGCGATCTCGAGATCGAGCGTCTCGCCCCACCACTCCAGCCGGTCGCGCATGTCGCGGTTGAGCGCCCGCAACGGCGTTACGTACAGCGCCCGGATCCCAAACGCCTCGCCGCCAGCGAGCGCGTCGAAGACCGGCAACATCGCCGTCTCGGTCTTGCCGCTGCCGGTGGGCGCGACCACGAGCGCGTCGTGGCCGGCCGCGAGCGGTCCGATCGCGCGTCGCTGTGGCTCGGTCGGCGCGTCGAACCCCCGCTCGGAGAGAGCCGCCCGGACTGCCGGGCCGAGGGCGGTAAACGCATTCAGGCCCTGGGCCTCCGTCATCGCACATTCGTAGTGGTTTCACCCGATTAAGACCGTCGGAGCGCGGTGGCTACGAACAGGACACCGACACCGCGATCGAGACCAGCTGCTCGCGGTCGAGCTCGCCGACGACCCTGTAGCGGTCGCCGTCGCAGGTCCAGGCGACCGTCGGAACCGGCTCCTCGCTGTAGTAGCCGGACCGGTCGTCGAACTCGATGGGATCGCCCTCGGGGGGCGGCACCGCATCTGCCGGGGCTCGGGAGACGACCAGCCGGGTCTCGCCGTCCGTGTACTCGAGGACGACGCCTCCGGTTTCTCCGTTGACGGTCGCCCGGTCGAAGGCGAATCCGTCTGGCACCGCGGGATCGGGCGGGTCGGAGAGGAACTCCGACAGCGCCGCGCGTCGGTCGACCGTCTCGACCCGGTCCACGGCGTCGACGACGGTCGCGTTCTCCGAGGGCTCGAACTCGAATCGCTCCGCGCCGATGTCGGGATCGAAGCTGACCCGCTCGGCGACGAACTCGGAGTGGTAGGTCCGGTCTCCGATCTGCGTCTCCGTCTCAACTTTCAGCGGCACGTACCACTCCGTGTCGAGATAGATCCGCTGGTCGACCCGGCGCTGGCCGGCGCCCGATAGAGCGTCAGGCGAGCCGGATCGCTCGGTCGCGATCACGTGGGTCTGCCGGCCGGCGACGGCCTCGGTTCCCTCGTAGGAGACCGCGACCGCCTCAAAGGTGCCGACGAGCGCGACGGCCGTCGCGTCCGCGTCCCCGGTAGCGCCGACCCCCGGAAAGGCCGGAAACAGCTTCGAGTCCCCGTTGTCGGTCGCGTCGTTCGCCGCGGCGACCAGGTCCGCGACGAACGCGGTCGTTCGCTCCGACCGTTCGGGGGCGGCGGCCCGCGTGACCGTCTGCCGTTCCGGCAGGTAGATCCACTGGACGGTGCCGTTCGAGACCCGCAGCGTCTGCGTGCCGCTCTCGTTGGTGAGTTTCTCGTACTCCTGTCCGGTTCCGGGCCGGACGATCCGCTTCGTGTCCATCGTGATCGGGCCCTCGTCATCGGTCCCGGAGGCGGTGTAGCTCCCCTCGATGCGGTAGGCGTCGAGCGAGTCGTACGTCTGAACTGCTGTCTCTGCCTCGGGGAGTTCCGGCTCCGAGTCGGGGAGTAGACCCGTACACCCGGTGAGGGCGACGAGTCCGAGGACCGCGAGGACGCGAGCGACCCGGCCGGCGAGCGTGCTCACGGGGACCACCCGCTGAAACGTTCGCCGCGGATGACAAGACCGTTTCGGCCGCGGATCGGCGCGATCGTCTCTAGCTCCGCGCTTCGATGTTCGCCCACACGTCCTCCATCAGCTCGCCGGTCAGCGCGACCAGCCCCTCGATGTCGTCCCCGGAATCGGCGGGAGCGCAGCCGAGATCGCGGATCGCCTTCGTCACCGAGAAGTGATGCACGTGGACCCGGTCGTCGTCCGGGCGCTCGTAGACGGCAGTCGTACACGGCAGCATCCCGCCGAGTGCGTGATCGATCGCGAGCGCGTCGCGGGCGATCTCGGGGTGACAGACGATGATGAGCGCGGTCCGGTCGACGGTCTCGCCGAGCATCCCCTCGATCATCCGGTCGAGTCGCGTCACGGTGACCGTCTCGAAGTCCGCCAGCTCGTGTTCGAGCTGGACGAACGGCACCGCGTCGTCGAAGGACATCTCGAGGGTCGTGTGCATCGCCTCCTCCGCGGTCGGCGTCGCCTGACTCATACCAGTCGCTGAACGCCCGGTAATATAAACGTACGCAGGTTTTCAGGCTGCCTGCTCGACGGCCGCGATCGCCGCGTCGACGTCCTCGTCGTCGACATCCCAGTGAGTACAGAACCGTGCGGTGTGCTCGCCGAACTGCACGCCCTGGACGCCCTCGCTCTCGCAGTCGGCGAGAAACGCCTCGGCCGGGCGCTCGGTCTCGGCGAGGACGATATTCGTCTCCGGGGGCTCGACCGAGAGCCCGTCGACCCGGTCGAGACCGGCCGCCAGCCGGTCGGCCCGGCGGTGATCCTCTCCGAGGCGGTCGCGGTTCTCGAGTGCGCGAATCGCCGGCGCGGCGATCATCCCGGCCTGGCGCATCCCGCCGCCGAACAGCTTCCGGTGGCGCCGGGCGGCCTCGATGGTCTCCTCGGGCCCGGCGAGGACCGACCCTACCGGCGCGCCCAAGCCCTTCGAGAGGCAGGCCAGCACCGTATCGACCGGATCGACGATCTCGCTGGCCGGGACGTCGTGGGCGACCGCGGCGTTGAACAGCCGCGCGCCGTCCAAGTGGACCGGGAGCCCGAGCTCGTGGGCGGCCTCGGCCGCGGCCGCGATCCGCTCGGGGGCGATCGCACGCCCGCCGCGGCTGTTGTGGGTGTTCTCCAGGGTCAACAGGCCCGTTCCCGGCCGGTGGAGATCCTCCTCGACGTACCCCTCGCGGACCTGTTCGGGGGCGATCACGCCGCGCTCGCCGCCGTCGATCGTCCGGGGTTGAACGCCGGAGTGCTGGACGATCCCACCCAGCTCCCACTTGTAGACGTGACTCTCGC
>CAYREK010000075.1:0-10638 GCA_964423305.1 uncultured Halobacteriales archaeon
GGGTCGTCGAGTATCTGCGGCGAGTCGGGAACGGTGCCGCGACGAAACGAACCGTCTACCTCGCCGACCAGTTGGACATCGGGCTTCCGGAGTACGACGAGATCGTTGAGGACTTCACGACTGGGTACCCGCTGCTCGATCCGACGAGGGAAGCGAAGGGAACCCGCGACAGCACGTACCAACTCCGCCTGAATGTCAGCCCCGAATCGTTCCAGCCGGAGGACTTCGCATAATGATTTCCGAACCACAACTCCGGCGGCTGGCCAGAGAGCTGGATGTTCGCCTCGGCTACGCGGAGAAGAACTACGTTAATTCGTGGATCCTCTGGGCGATCTACACGAGCCAATACGGCGATAACCTGCTGTTCAAGGGCGGAACTGCGCTCAGTAAGTTGTACTTCCCGGAGACGTGGCGCTATTCGGAGGATCTTGATTTCGGTGTCGAGGGGGATTACCGGGGAAGCGAAGCGGAGTTGCGAGACGTATTGGAAGACGCTACCAGAGCCTCCGGCATTGACTTCGAGGTGGCCAAACACCGCGAACTACAGAAAGAATCGTATCCGACACACTACGTCGATATCGATATCCAGTATAACGCTGTTCTCGGTCACAAGAACACAACGAGTCTGGACGTTATGATCGACGAATATGTGGCGTTCGATTCGGTAAGCCATCACCACAGCTACGAAGATGTCCCCGAATTCGAGTTGACCGCGTACAGCGTGGAGGAGATTTTTGCTGAGAAGTTGCGAGCGCTCTATCAGCGATCTCAGGCGCGTGACTACTACGATCTCTATCGGATAATTACCGAGGCTGACGTTGATGACGCAGTTATTCGTCCGGCATTCACGCGAAAGTGTGAACACGACGGTCGGGACATCGATCTCGGAGATGGACCTCCCGGGGAGAAACGGGACGAAATCCGCGACGGCTGGCAGAATACCCTCCCCGACCTGGTTGCGGATCTTCCTGAGTTCAACCCAGTCTATGACACGCTCGAAGACTACGTCAGCTCGATAGTAGACGAATCGTAGCCTGGGGAATACCTCTCTGGAGACGGGTGGCTGCGTCTTCTCCGGATCTATGGTATATCTCGCCAACCATCGGGCCTTCGACGTGCCCGATAGCGAGGCAGCCTTCGAGCGGGCCGCCGGCGAGCTCATGCCGGCCGAACGATCCCGGGACTGGAACAACGCGATCATGGAGCTGGGCGGGGTCGCCTGCCGGAAGACGCCCCAGTGTGACAAGGAGAGATGTCCCTGGCGCGAGCACTGCGAGGCCTACCGGACCGGCGATTTCACCGCGCCGGACGTGCCCGAACAGCCCGACTTCGAGGGCAGCCGGCGGCAGTTCCGCGGGCGGATCGTCGGGACGTTGGGCAAGCACAGCGAACTCGGGCTCGACGAGCTGGGCCGCCGGATTCGTGTCGATTACGCTCCCGGGGGGGAGTATGTGCGGGACTGGCTCCGCGGGGTGCTTACTGATCTCGCCGAGGACGGGTTGGTCGCGATCGAGGACGGCCGGGCTCAGCTCAAAGAGTGAACTAAGGGACCCAGCGAGTTCAGACCGAATCTCGCACAGAGAGTCGTTGATTTTTCCCTGTCAGGGGCGTGAGCCGCGGTATGACAGGGGCCGACACGCCGGGTCGACGCGAGATCGCCGTCGGGACCGAACCAGAGGGAGACGCCGTCTGCCTCGACGCCGACGAGCTGTTCGGGCTGCTCACGCCCCAGACCGTTGAACTGTTGCGGACGATTGCCCGCGAACAGCCCGCGAGCATCCGCGAAACCGCCCGGCTGGTCGATCGGGACATCAAGAACGTCCACCGGGAGCTGATTCGGCTCGGAGCGCGGGACCTCGTCGAGTTCGAGGAAGACGGACGGGCACGCCGTCCCGTGCTCGCCTACGACACTCTCGCGATCGAGTTGGCGATCGGTCGGAGGGATTCTTCGCCGCGGGAGTGACAGCTGGGGTAGAAGTCAGGCAGAGTCGACGTCGGGACAGACGGCCGCGAGCTCGTCCCAGCGCTCGCGGAGGGCGTCTGCGTCGCCGGCGACGAACTGCCTGGCCAGGTCGATCGCCCCGGCCAGCTGCTCGCGGGCCCGCTCGCAGGCCGCCTGAGCCCGGCGGTCACGGCCGGCGGCGGCGTCGGCGGCAGCCTGATCGAGGGCCTGCTCGGCGAGCTCGTGGCGGCCGTCGATGAGTTCCGCGACGACGATCTCGATCTGCTCGCGGAGCTCCTCGGTCCCGCCGGCGAACTCGATGTCCGTGCCCCAACCCGCGGTCAGCGCGTCGCGGTAGTGTTCGAGAGCGGCCTGTCTGGCCTCGACCGCCACGGAGAGCCGATCGGTCTTGAGCGCGCGTTCGCGTGCCTGCTTCGCGAGCGCGATCGGGCGGACGCGGAGCTGCTCGAGGCGACTGTCGATCCGCTCGATCCGGTCTTGGATCTCCGAGACGACCCCAAAGTCCCACTCGAGTGCGGCGACCAACGCCGTCTCGAGGTGGGTCCGGGCCCGCGCGTACCGGCGGTAGGCGTCGGTGTATGCGGTAGCGTCGGTTTGTTGGCGTGCCTCCTCGACGAGCGTGGCCGCACGCTCCATTCGTCCGTCGGTTCGGGTGCGCGCGACGGACCGACGCGTGGTCTCGATGCGCTCCTCAAGCGGATCGACGGGAGCGTTCGGGGCGGCCGCGGCGATCCGCTCGGCCCGGTCGAGTTTCTCCTCGAGCCGGTCGCGGGCCTTGGCGGCGGCGTCCCGGTCGCCGGCGGCGACGTGCCCTGCGAGCTCGTCGGCGATCGTTTCTGCGTCCTCAACCGCGGCAACCGTTCGCTGCCAGCTCTCGGTCAGCTCCTCGACGGTTTCGACGAACGACGACGCGTCGCTGCCCCGCTGGGGTGTGAACTCGTAGGTACCCCGGGCCCACACTTCGACAGCGAGTGTCGTCGTGAAGAATCCACCCGTGGTCTCGACCTGTCGGACGTTCAAGTACGGCACGTCGACGACGTCCGGACCGGAGGGAGCCTCGGCGGCGAAGACCAGCTTTTCGTCGGTCGCGAGCGCCAGCGAGCGGCCGCCCGGCGCGGTCGCGAGCACCTCGTCGTCGTGCTCGATTGCCTTCGTTCCCGAGAGGTGTCCCGCAAGGGACTCGTCGGGCCCGATCCGGTCGGCGACAGCGTCGACGAGACCGTCGGCTGCCGGCTGGGCTCCCGACAGCTGGGCGCGGAGCGTCCGTTCGGTCTCGGACACACCCGGCTTTGGCGAGGCAGTGTAATAACGATCGGGGGTCACCGCGGGGCGCCGGGGGCGACGATCGGGCGTCTGTCGATGGTAGGGCCACGACTCGAGACTCGGGAGCTGATCGGCGACGCTGGGCGCCGGGGAGGCTGTTTATAGTAAGGGTTTTGCCGGCAGCGGGCGAGAAATTCCGGTATGTGTCCCCGGTCGCGCGCCGCCCTCTCCGGTCCGTCACAGACCGCGCCCGGCGTTGGGGGCGTTCTAGCGATCGCCCTCCTCGTAGTCGGTCTGTTCGCTCTCGCGCTCGGGATCTGGCCCGCGGGTACCGCACTCGCACAGTCGGAGGGCCCGGGCGAAAACCTCACGACCGAGATCCAGCTCCAACCCGACGGCGACGCCAACTGGACGGTCTCGCTGACGATTCAACTCGAGAGCGCCGCCGAGATCGAGGCGTTCCGGGAGACCGCCGATCGGTTCGAAAACGGCGATGAGAGTCTCGGACTGGCCGCCTTCGAGGCCGCCAACGACTGGGTCCGGGAGACGGTCGATCGTTCGCTGTCGATCGAGAACGTCGAGCGCACGAGGCAACTCGAGACCGAGACAAACGCCACCGGCGTCGGTCGGCTGGTATTGTCGTTCACCTGGACGAACTTCGCGGTCGTCGAGGGGGACGAGCTCGTCGTCGGGGACGTGCTCGCGGTCGACGGACGGCCGTGGCTCGAGCGCCTGGGAGCCGGCGAGCGACTCGTCCTCCGGGCGCCCCCAGAGTACGGGGTGCGCGATTCAAACGTCGAGCCCGACGACGGCACGCTGCGCTGGGAGGGGCCGATGGCCCTCGACGCGACGACGCTGGCGGCGACGTTCGTCGGCGACGGCGATACTGGTCCCGGACCCGGACCCGGGACCGGCGACGACGGTCCGCCGCCGACCGATTCGGACCCTGACGACTCCGGCGAACTCGCGGCGCCGATCCTGTGGGGCGGCGGGCTCGCCGTCGTCGCACTGATCGGAGCCGCGTACCTACTCGTACGCACCCGCGAACGACCGCTCCCCATCCCGTTCGGCGGCGGCACGAACGCCGAGCCCGACGGCGCTGGTCGCGATGTCGACACGAAGGGCTCGGACGCGACCCAGGGCGGTGAGCCGGGCGAGACAGACAGCGAGGCCGACGGTGAGACGACCACGGGGCTACTCAGCGACGAGGAACGCGTCGAGCGGCTGCTCGAGACGAACGGCGGGCGGATGAAACAGGCCGCGATCGTCGAGGAGACTGGTTGGTCGAACGCCAAAGTCTCGCAGCTGCTCACAGAGATGGCCGAAAACGACCGCATCCAGAAGCTCCGGATCGGCCGGGAGAACCTGATCACGTTCCCGGACGAGGACGTGCTCGACACCGAGGAGTGAACGCAGTCTCGACCTCGGAGACCGCGGGCGCGAGCCGGAAACGTTTATTCTGACCCGAGCCGATGCATTCGGCATGAACGTCTTGGTTGCCGTAACCGAGGCCGCGGTCCCGGACGACGAGTTCGAGATCGACGGGACGGAGATCGACGAGCAGTATCTTACCTACGAACTCAACGAGTGGGACGAGTACGCCCTGGAGGAGGCCGCCGGGCTCGCCGAAACCTACGACGACGTCGAGGTCACGACCGTCACGGTCGGCCCGGAGCGCGCGGAGGAGACGATCCGCAAAGCCCTTGCGAAAGGCGCCGACCGCGCCGTCCGCGTCTGGGACGACGAGCTCGCGGCGGCGGACCTGCTTGCACCGGCAACCAAAGCGCAGCTACTGGCCGGGGTCGCCGCCCAAGAGGAGCCGGAGCTGATCCTCGCCGGCGCACAGTCGAGTGACAACTCCTTTGGCGCGACCGGCGTTGCACTCGCCGCGCAACTCGGGTACGAGTGGGCCGCGGTGGTCAACGAGCTCGAACTCGACCGCGATCGCAGGGTCGCAACCGTCCACCGCGAGCTCGAGGGCGGCGTCGAGGAGCTGACCGAGGTGGAGCTGCCGGCCGTGGCGACGATCCAGACTGGGATCAACGAGCCCCGCTACGCGAGCCTGCGGGGGATCAGACAGGCCCAGCGCAAGCCCCTCGACGTGCACACGCCGGCCGACCTCAGCGTCGAGTCGGTCGCCTCGCCGCTCTCGCTGTCGGAACTGGTCGAGCCAGAAAGCGAGAGCAACGTCTCGCTGTTCGAGGGTAGCGCCGAGAGCACGGCCGATGAGCTCGCCGGCGTGCTCCGCGAGAAGGGGGTCAAGGCATGAGCGCCGACGTCCTCGCCGTAGCGGAACACCGTCGCGGCGACCTGCGGGACGTGAGTCTCGAGCTCCTGACGGCGGGCCGAAAACTCGCCGACGAGACCGGCGGGGATCTGCACGCGACGGTCATAAGCGGCGACGTCGAGGCCTTCGGCGACCGGCTGGACCGCGAGGGCGTCGACGCCGTCCATACCGTTTCCCACGGCGAGGAGTTCAACCACGACGTGTACGTCCAGGCGGTCACCGCGCTGGTCGACGAGTTCGATCCCGCCTACGTGCTCGCCCCCAACTCAGTCAACGGCTTCGATTACGTCCCGGCGGTGGCAGATCGGCTCTCGGTCCCGCTCGTGACCGACGTGACCGATCTCGAAATCGAGGGGTCGGAGCTGACCGCGACGCGAGAGTTTCACGGCGGCAAGACAGAGGGGACCGTCGGGGTCGCGGGCGACTGCGCCGTGCTGACGATCCGGGCCGGAGAGTGGCCCGCTGCGAGCGGGAACGGCGATGCGACGGTCGAGCCCTTCGAAGTTGAGATCGACGAGTCGGGGGTCCGGTCGACGGTCACCGGCTTCGAGGAGGTCGGTGGCGGCGATGTCGACATCACCGACGCCGACGTGTTGGTATCGATCGGCCGGGGCATCCAGGAGGAGGACAACCTCGATCTGATCTTCGATCTCGCGGACGCGATGGACGCGACCGTCTCGGCCTCGCGACCGATCATCGACAACGGCTGGCTGCCCGCCGACCACCAGGTCGGCCAGTCTGGCAAGGTCGTCACCCCCGAGGTGTACGTCGCGATCGGCATCTCCGGCGCGGTACAGCACGTCGCCGGGATGAAAGGCGCCAAGACGATCGTCGCGATCAACGACGACCCCAGCGCGCCGATCTTCGACATCGCCGACTACGGGATCGTTGATGACCTGTTCGAGGTCGTCCCCGCGCTCACCGAGGAGCTCGGCGGCTAACGGGGCGGCCGCCGAGCGTCGGTCGGGCCGACGGCGTCGACGGGATCACTCCGGTTGTGAGGCGGTACCATCTGTTAGATAGGGGTTATTACGATTGCGGGTGTGTGACACAGTGTGAAAGACGTCGACCCTTTTGGACGTGCGATCAGGGAGCACCACGAGAAGCGTCGCTCCGAGCCGCTCGTCGACCGCGATGGGGCCGCGACCCGCGAGCACGCGATCGAGGAGTGGTACTTCGGCGAGCACACTCCGGGGCAGTGGCGCGACCGGTGGCTGCGCGGGCCGGTGCTCGATATGGGCGCCGGCGCCGGGCGCGACACGTTGTACTACCAGGAGTCGTTCGAGACGGTGGCGATCGAGGTTAGCGAGCACCTCGTCGCGGTACTGGACGACCGGGGCGTAGAGGACGCCCGGGTGGCGGACATGTTCGCGCTCGGGGAGACGTTTGAGCGCGACCGGTTCGGATCGGCCCACGCGATCGGCACGCAGCTCGGGCTCGCGGGCTCGCTGGCAGGCGTGCGAGCGTTTCTCCAAGAGCTGGCGGCCGTGACGACGCCGGCGGCGACCGCCGTCCTCGACAACTACGCGCCCGATCGCGCCCAGGAGCACGGCCTGTTTGCCTACCGCCCGGATCCGCGGCCGGGGATCGGTGGGCGGGTTTTTTACAGCGCGTACCGGGGGACGGTCGGCCGGACGCTCGTGTTCTGTCTGTTCAGCGTCGATCGACTCCGGGAGGCGACGGTCGGGACGCCCTGGACGGTAGCGGATGCGATCTACCGAGACACGCAGTGGCGGGCCGCGCTGACAAAATCGGCAGCGGGCGAGGGCTGATCGTCGCGGTCGAGACGACGACAGGATGGTCCCGCTGTCCGTCGGGGACGAGAGTTCGAACACGGAGAACGCGGGGCGACGACGGAGAGCCCCTTACTCGAGGAAGTCCGGCTCGATGCATCGCTCGTCGACCTCCGCTCGGAGGTGCTCGCGGAACCGCTCGGGGTCGACATCGCCGGCCTCCCGCTCTTTGCGATCGCGAACCGAGATCGTCCCCGCCGACTCCTCGTCGTCGCCGACGATCAGCTGGTAGGGCAGCCGGTCCTCGTGGGCGGTCCGGATCTTGTTGCCGATGGTGCCGTCCCGGCCGTCGACCTCGACGCGGAAGCCGGCCTCGGCGAGTTCGTTTTTCACCCGGACCTGCTCGGGGGCGATCCAGGTCGGGAACTTCCCCGCGAAGTTCTCTATGAGCATCATGAAAAACCGCTCGTAGCTGCCGTACAGCGCCCGGTGGATCATCACCGGCCGATGGTCTGCGTTGTCCTCGCCGGTGTAGGTGAGATCGAACCGCTCGGGCATGTTGAAATCGAGCTGGACCGTCGGGCCGTCCCACACGCGGCCGATGGCGTCCTCGAAGGCGTAGTCGATTTTCGGCCCGTAGAAGGCGCCGTCGCCGGCTTCCAGCTCGTACTCGATGGCCCGGCGGTCGAGCACGTCCCGGAGCTGTGACTCGGCGCGCTCCCAGATCTCGTCGGCGCCGACCGATTTCTCCGGGCGGGTCGCGAGCGCGACCTCGTACTCGAGATCGAACGTCGAGAGCGCCTCGTCGATCATGTCCATGATCTGTCCAACCTCGCGGTCGATGTCTTCCGGGCGGACGAACAGGTGCCCGTCGTCGATCGTGAACGCCCAGGTCCGGGAGAGTCCCGAGAGTTCCCCGCGCTGTTCCTTGCGGTAGACCTTGCCGTCCTCGGCGTACCGGACCGGGAGGTCCCGGTACGACCAAGAGCCGTCGTCGAAGATCGCCGCGTGGCCGGGGCAGTTCATCGGCTTGAGGCCGAACTCGTCGTCGCCGACCTCGAACAGGAACATGTCATCGGCGTAGTTGTCGTAGTGTCCGGACTCACGCCAGAGGTCGGTCTTGAACACGTGTGGGGTCTCGACGTACTCGTAGCCGGCCTCGCGGTTGAGCCCCTCGACGAACCGCCGGAGTTCTCGGAGGACGGTCTTACCCGGCGGGTGATACAGCGGCAGCCCCGGTCCGGTCCGGTCCTGGATCGAGAACAGATTCAGCTCCTGGCCGAGCTTCCGGTGATCGCGCCGTTGGGCCTCGCGGCGGCGCTCTTTGTAGGCTTCGAGCTCGGCCTCGGTCTCGAAGGCCGTACCGTAGACCCGGGTCTGCATCGGATTGGCCTCGTCACCGCGCCAGTACGCGCCAGCGATCTCGAGCAGCTCGACCGCGCCGATCTCGCCGGTCGAGTCGACGTGTGGTCCCTTACACAGGTCGGTCCACTCGCCCTGGCTGTACATCGAGACCGTCTCGCCGTCGGCGGCCAGCTCCTCGAGTAACTCGAGCTTGTACGGCTGGTCGGCGAGCCGCTCGCGAGCCTCCGCGACCGAGACCTCCTCGTACTCGACGTCGTAGTCGGCCTCGATTATCGACTCCATCTCCTCGCGGATCGCCGGGAGGTCGTCGGCGTCGATCTCGAGGTCATCGAAGTCGTAGTAAAACCCCTCGTCGGTCGGCGGCCCGATCGCGAGCTGGACGTCGTCGTACAGCCGCTGGACGGCCTGGGCGAGGGCGTGGGCGGCGGTGTGACGCAGCACGCGGACGTACTCGTCACTGTCCGCGGTGACGATCTCGATCCGGGCGCCGTCGGTCTCGACCGGAACCTCCTTGCCGACGAGCTCGCCGTCGATTCGGCCGCCGACGGTGTCCTCCCCAAGCCCGGGGCCGATCTCGTAGGCGATGTCCTCAACTGACGACCCGCGGGGGACGGTCAGCTCGGAGTCGTCGGGTAGTACGACCGCTATCTGGTCTCGATCTTGCTCGTTGCGTGACATGCGTAGGGTACAGATTGCTCTCTGGAGCGTTCGGGGATCGTTTCGACCGACGGCAGTGAGAACTGAGCGTTAGCGGGCATCCGCCCGGCCTGTAAAGCAGACACCTGCCATCGTATTTTCAAGAAGACTCGGTGTGGATATAAACGTTGCGAGCCGTGACGACCGGAGAGCCAGACACTTGAGGGCCGTTGCACAACGCCCGGCATGGCAGATCGTGGCGACCGGGACACTGACATCGAGGATGTCCTCGACCAGCTCGAGGAGCTCGAACGGACCGTCGACAGCGGGCAGGAGCGCCAGGAGGTCAGACACACTCGGCGGATGCTCGAGCGGCTCCCCGGGAGCAACCGGATCCGGAAGTACACCGGGAGAGACGTCGCGGAGGGATTCGTCGGCGGCGTGCTCTTTGCCCTGCCGCTGTTGGTCGAGGACGGCGTCTTCGCGATCGCCGAGTGGTTCCTGTCGGTGTCCGTGGGGCCGGTACCGGTGTTTCTCGTCGTGAACGTCGCGTTCATCACGAGTCTCGTGAGTGGACTGCTGTACTACACCGATGTCCGGTCAGTCCAGGAGCGGCCGCTGTTCGGGCTCGTGCCACGGCGGCTCATCGGAACGTTGCTGGTCTCGCTGACCGTCGCCGTCGGGATGATGTTCCTCTGGGGCCGGCTCGAGGTCGGCGACCCGACGCCGATGGAAGCCCTCGCCCGGATCACGGTTATCTGGGCCGCCGCCGCGCTCGGGGCGGCGCTTGGAGACATCCTCCCCGGCGAGAGCGAGGGAGAAAATCTCTCAAATCTGACCAGATAGTCTGGTGACAACTAGATATATTACCCTTTCGTGTGTGGATAGCTGGCATGGGAGTGCTCGATTCCCTCGGCGGACTGGCAGCGAGTATCGTAAGCGCAGTCATCTTCCTCGTGTTCGCGATCTTGAGCCTATTCGTGACGGTGTTTATCGTCGACGCCGCGGCCGGGATCGCCGATCTCAACCCGGAAGACAGCTTCATCGTGCTCAGCGGGTCGGTCCTCGCCGCCGCCGCGATCGTCGCCGGCGGCGGGGTCGTCAGCGCCGAGTGAACGCCGGCGACAACCGGACGACGAACGAATTTTTCGACGGCGCCAACCGAGACACAGAGCGGATAGATTGGGTAGTGTAACTGTTACATAATCCGGTATCTATAAGTAACTACTAGTAGTAATCGGTAACATCAGGATGCCACGGTCGTACTCAATTGGTGAGTTCGCAGACGAACTCGGTGTTCATGCCCAAACCGTCAAACGTTGGTGTCGCAACGACGACCTCGACTACACCCGAACACCGGGTGGTGAACGACGGATCCCACATCGGGAACT
>CAYREK010000076.1:0-10191 GCA_964423305.1 uncultured Halobacteriales archaeon
GGTCGCCGTCGAGGAGATCGGCATCCCGGGCGGGATCGGCAAGCGCCTGGACAACTACTCGACCGACACCGCGCAGGTCAGGGGCGCGAAGTACGCGAACCTGCTGTTGGGAACGAACTTCGGACGGGGCTCGAAGCCAAAGCGTGTCTACCTGGATCGAGTTCACTCTGACTTTTTCGAGCGGATCGGGGCCGAGACCGGGCTCGATCCCGCCGAGGACCCGCTGTACGGCGAGTTCCGCCGCGATCCGGATGTCATCTGCTTCGAGTACCCGGACCAGCTTCCTGCGGAGTTCAAGATCGACTGGGAGAAGATGCTCGAAAAGACCCTCAAGGGCCCGATCGCCCGGATCCTCGAGGCGCTCGACATCTCCTGGGAGGAAGTGCGGACCGGCCAGGAACAGACCGGCCTCGGAAACTTCATGTGACCGGGGGCTCGATCAGTCCGGCCCGATCCGCTGCTGGTCGCCCTCGGGCGGTCGGAGGGCTACCTCGTGGCCGGTGTGACGGGCGTGGGTCTCGGCCCAGCGGCGGGCGGGCGTCTCGCCGAGAAACTGCTCGCGTTGCACGCAGTGCCGGCAGGCGACGACCCACGGCGTGACTTCGTCGGGGTAGTGGCCGGTGTGGCGGTGGTGATCGAGCGCAAACTGCTCGAGCGCGCGGTTGCCGGCCTGAAGCTCGTCGAGTTCGTGATCGAGCGCCCAGCTGCGATCGCACTGCGAGCAGGTGACCGTCGGCACGCGATCGGGATCGTCCGGGGAGTCGCCAGGTGACTCGGGGTCGTCCATACGATGACTTCGGAGGCGGCGGGCCTGAACCTGTCGCGTTCTCCGTCGCGAGCCCGCACAGAGATCCGGCGGGCGAGTGAGCCGCTGCCGATCGGAAAAGAGGTTTGTATCCGCCCCGCGGACGATCGGTATGGTCGAAAACATCATCTGGCCCGCCTACCTCGATGCGGGACTGTCCCGGAGCGAGGGGCGTCGGGTCTCGAAGGCGCTCGCGGTCTCCGAGCCGACCGTCGACGAGATCGCGCGGGCCGTCCAACAGGTCGGCTACGACGCTGTGATCGAACGCGACGCGACCTATTCCCGCGAGTACGACCCCCGCGGACGGGTGCTCGTGAAAGGCGCCGAGGACGCCAGCCGGAGCGACCTCCTCCAGGCGACGGCCGCCTACCTCGGCGCGCTCCGGGCGTGAGACGATGAAACGCATCGGCGAGGTCGTCCGGTCGGCACAGGGAGTCGCGGTCGTCCGCTGCCGTGATCGATCACACCCCGAGCTCGGGACCGCGCTCGTCGACGAGCAGCTCACGACGGTCGGCGAGGTGGTCGACGTGTTCGGCCCCACGACGCGACCGTACCTCGCGCTCTCGGCCGAGGGCGAACCGGCGGCGCTGCTCGGAGCTGCCGTCTACAGCCGTCCGGGACTCGACGACCCCGAGTGAGTCTCAACGAGCCGACGGGGACTCGACTACCGTCCGAGCATCGCCTCGCTCGCCGGCGCGAACTCGACGGTCTCGCCCAGGTCGGCCGCGACGGCCTTCTCGTAGAGGAGCATTCCGGCAGCGACGGTCTCGATCGCGGTGCCGCCGCTGTCGAAGACGGTGATCTCGTCCCCGGTTCGCCCCGGCGCCTCGCCGGCGATGATCGCACCCAGCTCGGCGTGGACGTGATCGTCTCGGATCGCACCCCCCGTCTCTGGCCGCGATGTAGGAGCCGGCGTCCTGATCGACCCGATCGTGGAGGTCTGGGACGTACTTCGCCCGGGCGATCGTTTCGGCGTCGAGCTCGTGCCGATCCGGGTGATACTGGCCGACCGCGGTCACGTGCGTGCCGGGGGCGAGCGCCTCGCCCTCGAAGACGGGCTCGGTCGCCGTCGTCGCGGTGACGACGATATCGGCTCCCTCGACCGCGGCTGCCGCGGTCTCGACCGGCTCGATCTGCACCTCGATTTGCTCGCCCATCTCGGCGGCGAACGCCCGGCGGTGCTCGGGGGTCGGCGAGTAGACGACGACGCGATCGAGATCCCGAACCGTCGCGGTCGCGAGCAGTTGACCGCGGGCCTGCGTGCCGCTGCCGACGATTGCGAGTTCGGTCGCGTCCGGGCGGGCCAGCGCGTCGGTCCCGACGGCGCCGGCCGCGCCGGTCTTGTAGGGGTTGAGCCCCGCGCCGTCGAGCAGCGCGATCGGCGCCCCAGTCTCAACGTCGAACAGCGGCAGCATGAAGTGTGCGTCGCGGTCGCCGAACCCAGCGGCGTAGGTGTATCCGCCCATTGCGCCGGTCTCGGGCAGGACTGCGAGGTATCCCGTCAGCACGCCCGGCGGGTCGGCGTTCTCGAGCAGCGTCCGGGGCGCTGCCGGCGCCCCCTCGCCGCGCTGTCTGTACCCCGATCGGACGGCCGCGACGTACTCCGCCGGCGTCGCCAGGTCGGCCAGCTCGTCGCTGTGAAGCACCCGGACGGTGGTCATAGGCTTGCTACCGGTCCCGGACCCAAAGAGACACTGGAGACACTGGAGACCGGCGGCGCCACCGACCGGTCGCCCGTAATCGGTGACTGTGACCGTGTCAGCGTGGTCTGACACCGGCAACCAGATACTGAAACCCGGCGTCGAGCGTTGAGGCCTCGAATCCGATCGCGTCGAGGCTGTGCTCGATCGCGGTCGACGTGTGAAACTCCGAGTCGAACGACGCCAGCCGCTCGCCGACCGCGAGCGCCCGTCCGAGTCTCGTCGTCGGATCGAAGTCTTGGACGAGGACGATCCCGCCCGGCCGGAGCACCCGGTAGGTCTCGTTGAGTGCCCCACGTTGGTCGCCGATGTGGTGTAAGGCGTCGGTGATCACCACGGCGTCGACGGCGCCGTCTGCAATCGGGAGTCGACTCCCGTCGCCCCGGACCGTAGCGAGCCCCTGTCGGCGCGCTCGGGTGAGCATCCCCCGGGCGGGATCGACGACGATTCGCTCGGGAACGTCGATCGCCCGCGATCCGCGACCGGTGCCACCGCCGACATCGAGCAGCCGGTTGACCGGTCGTGGGGCGTCCTCGATCGCCGTCGCGACGGCTTTCACGCCGACACCCGGAACGAGCAGATCGTAGATCGGGGCGAACAGCTCGAACTGTCTGATATCTCCACCGTGCACCCACGATCGTTTGGCAGGCGGCGGCATAACGACGGCGGCTCCGCGGCGAGGGGCCTTCTCGTCAGGCTCCGTTCGCGTTTGCACCCGCCTCAAGCGGGACGTGTCGCGCCCGGTAGGCCCGTGCCGTCGCGTCGAGTTCGTCGATCGCGTACAGCCGAATCGATCGCTCCTGTTTCGTTCGGACGGGAAAATCGTACCGTTGGGCCTCGTAGGCAAAGGTTTCCCCGGCTTCGCGTTCGGCGTCGACGAACTCACGGTGGTCGGCGAGCCGCCGCTTACCGACGGTTCGGGACAGCGCCGGCAGCTCCTCGACGCGGTTGTCGAACGCGTCGACGAGTTCGGCGTCGAGCTCGTAGCCGACTGAGTTTCGCGCCGCTACGAGCGCCGCCGCGGTGGTGGTTCCGGTCCCCCAGAACGGATCCAACACGGTGTCGCCGTAGACGCTGTACATGTTGATCAGGCGGTAGGGGATCGCGAACGGATAGGCCGCAGAGCGGTCCCGAAGCTCCTCCGCCTGGAGTTGCTGGCGCTCGCCGCGAACGTTCGTCCACAGGTCCGAGAACCACTCGTTGCGCTCCTCCCAGAAGTACGCTGCGTCGTACCGTCGGTCGGCGCCGGGCGCGAACTCCCGGCGCTCGGACCCGTTCCGGAAGACGAGAACGTGTTCGTGTTCGAGGGTGACGTAGGCGTTCGGCGGAACCATGCCACTGCCCATGAACTTCGCCGCCGAGTTGGCCGGCTTTCGCCACACCACCTCCGGCAGGGGATCGAATCCCAGGCTCGTCATCGCCTCGACGATCCGGGCACGGTTCTGGTAGACCCGGAAACCCCCGTCGAACGTGCGGGTCGCGTCCCCGACGTTGATACAGGCGATTCCACCGTCGACGAGCACCCGGTCGAGTTCGGCCCAGACGGGGTCGAGCGCTGAGTGCATCGCCTCGAAGGCCGCCCGCCCGTCGCCGGCCGCGAGCGCCTCGCCGATCGCGGGGTCGAGTTCGGCGAACAGGTCGTCCCACAGCTCGATCATCGGATACGGCGGCGAGGTCACGACCAGCTCGACCGCGTCGTCGTCAATCGTCGTCAGCGTTCGCGCGTCGCCGACGGTCACGCGGTGGGTCGTCTCCATCGATTGCGGTTGTCTCGGGACGGGTATAGGGTTTGCCACGGAGTTTGCTACGGAGATCGTCTCGGCGACGGTCGGTCCGCGGACGCTCCCGCGCAGCTCGGCTCAGCGGTGATCGATTCGCCCAGGGCCCTCGGTCTCGGCGTCGAGATAGAGCGCGGCCGTCCAGGAGAACGCGTCCGAGCCCCGACCGGCGCCAGTCTCCGGGTTGAAGTACTCGTAGAAGCCGCGGTCTTCGACCAGCTCTCGGGTGTGCTCGCGGACGGTCGCGGCCGCGTCGCTGCCGTACCGTTCGAGCCCGCGCGCGACGAGCCAGTTCGTGTTCACCCAGACGGGCCCGCGCCAGTACCGGTCGGGGTCGAACGCCTCGCCGACGTAGGTCGGGAGGCCGCGCCGGTAGGTGAGAAACTCCTCGCGGAGCGTGGTCTCGATCGCGTCGAACTGACCGTCGGTCGGGATCCCGGCGAAAGTAGTTGCGAGGCCGGCGACGGAGTTGACCCGCAGCGGCCGCCCGGCGACGCGGTCGTAGGAGACGAACGTGCCGAGTTCGTCGTCCCAGAGCCGGTCGCGGGCCGTCTCCCGGCTGGTCGCGGCCTGACTCCGCCACCGCGCGGCGGCGTCGGCCCGTCCCGTCGCCTCCAACAGCACCGCCAGGTCCTCGCAGGCCCGCACGAACAGCGTGTTCGTGAGGACATCCTCGACGAGAAAGGGACACGCCTCCCGGAGCTCGGCCTCGTCCCAGTCGTGGCGCCGGCCCTGCCGGAGCAGGTAGACGTAGCGGTCGTAGTACCAGTCCGGGGGCCGCTCGCGGTCCGCACCCTCTGTCTTGAGATCCTCCCGCTCGTAACTGGGCGTCCCGGGATCGATGGCCGCGAGCGGATCGTCCCAGGCCGGCGAGTCGTCCATTCCGGTCTCCCAGGGGTGTCGGACGTACACCAGGTCTCCGTCAAAGGACCGTTTGTCGATCCACCACGAGAGGTGCCGGCGGGCCGCGGGCACGACCGTCGAGAGGAACTCCTCGTTGTGCGTGCGCTCGTAGACGAGCCGGGCGGCCGTCACGGCGACCGGCGGCTGCGTGATCGCGCTGGTCGCGAGGCCGTCCGCGGTCCGAACCCCCCACTCCTCGGGGCCCGGGAAGTACCCCGAGGCGTCCTCGTCGCGAAAGAGAATGTGCGGGAGGAGACCGTCCTCGTGAGTGCCCTCGAACAGCCTCTCGAGTTCGGTCTCGGCGGTGTCTCCGTCGACGGTCGACAACCCGACGGCGATGAAGCCGCTGTCCCAGTTCCACTGGTATGGATAGAGCTTCGGCGACGGGACGGTGTACCCGTCCCGGCGGTTCGCCCGTAAAACCTCGCGGGCGGCGAGGGCGGTATCTGACATACGCTCGGATCCGGACCGAGGCGGCATACGTCTTTCACCGGCGCCGAGGGTGTTCCACACATTTACTGTGCCGGGCCGCACAGACCCGGTATGGCGTCGTCGGATTCCGGCGAGGAACCCGGGGACAGCGGCGGCTACGACGGGGTGACGCTGTCGACGGCCGCGGAGGACGCGTTGAACAACGAAATCGAGTCGTGTCAGGACCGGATCGTCCGGGTGCTCGTGCCGACGATCATCTCTTTTGGCATCACCGCGGTCGGCCGGGTCGGCGTCGACGCGACCGCCACGGTGAGCTACGAGATCCTGTTTGGCGCCCTGTTTGCGGTGTTGTTCTCGAGCAGCCTGTACATCGCGAGCATGAGCTACAAGATATTCGAGCGCGCGGCGTTCCTGCGCGTGCTCAGCGGTCAGGAGACCGATTGGGAGACGGTCGTCCGGGAGTACCGATCGCGGTACGCGCCGCGTGTCATTGGCTCGGAGACGACCGCGATCGGGTGGATCTACATGGTGTTGGCCGTGTTGTTCGGCGGCCTGTTCCTGGGGCGGGTGTGGCTGCCGGCCGTCGCCGCGGCGACGGTCGCGTTGTTCGCGGTGGCATTTCGGATCTGGCTGATCCCCCGACAGCGCACGGAGGATCGGATCGACAGCCGGGTCCAGGACGTTCTTTCCTCGCTCGAGGGGTGACACGGGCCTGCCGAACCCGAATCGCACCGCTGGCCCGCAGGGAGGTCCCCGACGGTCTACTCCGTTCGTCGACGGCGGTCGAGACTCTCGCCGGCAGAGATTCGCCGAGTTTCCCGGTCGGGTCCTGTATGGGCGCTCGGCCGGGCCGCGCTATCGCGAGGGTGCCGGAGGTGGCTCCCCGACGGGCGCCTCCCGACGGGCCCCGCTCGGCCGGACTACCCGGGTTTCGGGACAACGACTACGGGATTTTGCCGCCAGGCGCGGTAGCGCTCGGCCTCTACGAGCGACAAGAGGCTCTGGGGCCATGCGCCGAGCAGGTCCTGGATCGTCCGGTACGAGAGGCTGCTCTCGCCCCCGATCACGCCAGCGAACCGCTCTGGGAAGTGATCCGGATCCCACGCACTGTCCTCGTCTAAGTACTCGTGGGGCCGTTCGGCCATCTCGGCGAAAAGCGACTGTGTGTACCCGTCGTGATCGGTGAACAGGAGATACCCGCCCGGCTCGACGGCGTCGTACAGCGCCCGCACCGCGCGCTCGATCTCGGACACGTAACAGAGCGTGTAACACGAGGAGACGACCTCGAACCGACGGTCGGGCTCGAAGGCCAGTAACACCGCCCGCTCGAAAGAGAGGTTCTCGTCGCCGCGCTCGTCGGTTCGATCGGTCGCGACGAGAGAGACGACCCGCTCGTCGTCGGCCCTGGCCGCGATCCACTCCTCGAGGTCCTCGATCGTCGCGGCGTCTTCCATCCGCTCGATCGGCGCCTCGCCGTCCAACACGTCCTCGTAGGCCTCTCTGGTCGATTTGGCCTGTGCCCCTGTATCCCTCGGCGCCGCTCGGCGACGCCGGACGGACGCGCATGGCGGTCGCAACTCACCGTGGCAAAAAAAGCGTGCGGGCCTGGGAGAGGATCGTCACCGGCCCGGGTCTACGGCCGCCCTGCACGCGGAGTACCGGCGAGTCCGTTTTGCCGCTCGCGATCGACAGTCTACCGGAACGGACCGGCGGTCGTCCGATCCGGTCTTCGAACAGAGCTAAGACGCCGGCCTCGAATACGACGGCGTGAGCACGGAGTTCGTCACGCCGCCGCCGCTCGAGCCGGGCGACAAGGTCGCGATCGTCTCGCCGGCCTCGGGGCTCGCCGCCGCGTACCCGCACGTCTACGAGCGCGGGCTGGACCGGTTGCAATCGGTCTACGACCTCGACCCGGTCGAGTTTCCGACCGCCACGGAGTCCGACGAGTACCTCTCCGAACACCCCGAGGCGCGGGCCCGCGACATCGAAGACGCCTTTGCGGATCCGGAGATCCGCGGCGTGATCGCGACGATCGGCGGCAACGACCAGATCCGGATCTGCAAACACCTCGACGGCGACCTACTCCGGGACAACCCCACCAGGTTCTACGGAACCAGCGACAACACGAACCTCGCCCAGTTCCTCTGGAGGGAGGGGATCGTCTCCTTTTACGGCGGAACGGTGCTCACCGATCTCGCCGCCCCCGGCCCGTTCTCCGAGTACCTGGAGGTCTCGCTCCGGTCGGCGCTTTTCGACGAGACGATCGGAGAGATCCGCCCAGCCCCCGAGTTCACCGACCAGGACCTCGACTGGGCCGACCCAGAGAATCTTCAGAAACGGCCGGACTCCGAGGCGAACTCGGGGTGGATCTGGCGCGGCTCGGGGCGGACCGTCGAGGGCGGACGTGGGGCGGGGGCTTCGAGAGCACGCACCAGCAGGTCACCGCCGACCGGTACCTGCCGGACCCGGGGCGACTCGACGGCACCGTGTTACTCATAGAGACGTCCGAACTGCTGCCCAGCCCGGAGATGGTCCAGCTGATGCTGCTCGGTCTCGGCGAGCGGGGACTGCTAGCCCGCTTCGACGGGGTGCTCGTCGGCCGGACGAAGGCGCGAACACACCGACAGGACCGATCCGGCGAGGAACGCGAGCGGTACCGTCGGCGGGTCCGGGAGACCATCCTCGAGACCGTGACCGAGTACAACCGGGCGGCCCCGATCGTCTTCAACGTCGATTTCGGCCACACGAGCCCGACCGTTCCCGTTCCCGTCGGCGGGACGGTGACGATCGACCCGGCGGCTGAGCGGATCGTCTTCGAGTGACCGGCGAGATGACCCTCCGATACCCGCTTCTTACCGGGTTGGGAGACAGCACGTCGCTGACTGCTCCCACGACTGAACTCGTGGGCTGTCGCGCTGCTTCCGCTGTAAGTTCGAATGTCCGCACTGCGGGTAGTGCGGCACGCGGATTTGAACGCGGCGGAGAACATTAACAAACGAGAGGATGAACCATGCACGGCGTCACACGTCGGGTGACGCAAACTGTGCGGCCCGGTGGGTTGAACAACCCGCCGACCGCTTCGCGGTCGCCTGCCACGTGCAGGTGGGAAGGTCCGTTTGACCGAGCTACACGCGCTGCAAAACACCCCCTTGGTCACAACTGGTCGGTGACCGCTGACGCTGGCCACGCGAAAGCGTATGTGAGCCGCCGAAGAAACGCGCAACCGTAATATCCCCATCGGGGAATCCCACGGCTGAAGTCGTGGGGGGAGGTCAACACGATCGGTATCGTCTCGAACGGATATCTGTATACAGTGCAGACGTTCCCGAAACTCCTCTGTTGGATCAACGAACTGCGGCTACCAAGAAGTGGGTACCAGTGACTCCGAGTGTACAGAGACCCGGGGTTTCTTCCCTTCCACAAGTAACAAACGCCATGTCAGATACTGGCGACGCGCCGAGCGACCGGTTACGCGAACGGGCCGCGCAAAGCCGCCTGAAACTTTGGTTCTTCCTCGAAGCCGATCGCCGGCTCGTGGTCGGGATTCTGCTGGGTATCGTGTTCGGTACGCTGGTCGGTGTTGGCTATCTCTACCCCCCCCGCGGAGAACGCCATCCGGACGAGCGACTCGGTGGACGTTTGATGATCCGGCTTTTGTCTTTGGCTCTTGTGCGCGGAGAACGCCATCCGGACGAGCGACTCGGTGGACGTTTGATGATCCGGCTTTTGTCTTTGGCTCTTGTGCGCGGAGAACGCCATCCGGACGAGCGACTCGGTGGACACGCTCTTCCAAGGGCTTCTCACCGCAACGATTACGACCGTCACGCTTGTGCTCACGATAAACCAACTTGTGCTCTCTCAAGAACTCGGCGCGGTCAAAGACCAACGCGAGCGCATGGTGGGTGCGATGGAGTTTCGAAACGATGTCGCCGATGTTGTTCAGACGCCGGTGAGTCCCTCGCGACCTGCACAGTTCCTCCGCGCACTCATCGACATGTCGGGCGAGCACGCTGAGGAGCTCCGCAACTCGATCCCGAACGCCGCCGATGAAGAACTCAGGAGGGAAATCGAAGACATCACCGACAGTCTCATTGGGAATGCTGACCGAGCATCTAAGGGTCTTGACGGTGCCCGATTCGGCGAGTTTGACGTGATTTCTTCCGCGCTCGATTTCAATTACTCGTGGAAAATCTTCGCCGCTCGACGCATCCACGAGCGGTATCGTGACGAGTTGGACGAAACGGGAACGGAGGCACTCGAACAACTGATCGAGGTCCTGCAACTATTCGGTCCGGCTCGGGAGCATTTCAAGACGCTGTACTTCCAATGGGACCTGATCAACCTCTCTCGGCGAATTCTGGTGGCGTCGATCCCATCTTTACTCGTCGCGGGGGGGATGGTGATATTCTTCAACGACGCCACCTACAGCGTGGTGATCTTCGACGTCGAAACTATCGTAGTCGCTATTGCAGCCGCAGCCACCATCTCTCTGGTCCCCTTCCTGATTCTATTGGTGTACGTCATGCGGATAGCGACCGTTGCCAAACATACTCTCTCGATTGGGCCATTCATT
>CAYREK010000076.1:10201-10593 GCA_964423305.1 uncultured Halobacteriales archaeon
GGGAAACTGAAGACGTAACTGAAGTTGAATGGAATCGCTGAGAGCGAGGTAATGAACCTGTCTTCATCGGTTCCGGTGCTGGTTACGACTGTCCTCTCTCAGCGGGTAGCAGACGCGGTCTCCCACGTTCGTTCACTTCTCGTCGCAACTGTATAGATAGAACGCCGGGCTCGGCACTCACGACTCCCAATCTATCCGTAGTGAGTGTGTTTAGCGCGTCTATAGCGTCCGCTCGTTCCGTTACTCCGTGTCTGACCGCCCGACGTAGATCTGACCGGGGCGTATGTCTACTGTGGTCACGACTAATTCCCTTAGAGACCGTGTCTATCGGCAAAAATGGGGGTCTCTGCACTCATGACTCACAGCGGTAACAGCGCGGAAGCCCACCCGCT
>CAYREK010000077.1:0-10555 GCA_964423305.1 uncultured Halobacteriales archaeon
ATCCCGCTCCGATCAGGAACTTGCGTCGGTCCATAGCTTCTGTCTCCTGTTTCGTCCGCGCCGGTGCCACCCCCACACGCGACGACCGGTCGGCGCTCCGGCCGCGGACTTACCTCCCACTATCAACCTACACCTGTATTGTATCAACCCGCCTGAGTGACGTCACGAAATCTCTCACCCGCCCTGAGCCCGCTCAAGCCGGGCCTGAATGTCTGTCTGCGACGCCGACCGCTCGCCCTGCCCGGTTCAGACCCGCCCTGAAACGCATACTGATCTGACAACACTTTCTCGGAGGACTCGACAGGGCGTTCCCGGACGGCCCGTTGGCGCTCACGGGGTCCCTGACACAGCCTCTCCTACCTCAAGTGCGTGAACCATAGACCAAATTTAAGTCCTCATGCGTCCCTATGTCCAAGATGAAGTACGAAACAACGCGGGCGTTACCGGCCGCGCTCGGACCAGTGACCCGTGCCAGACGTACCGCGTCGAACGCTACCACCGACGGGGGCTGCGATGATCATCTACACTCGATCTCTGGGGGGTACCGCGGGTGATTGCAGGCTGCCGAGGGCCGCTGGGGTTCCTCATAATATGAGCGCACCGACGAGGGGGCTCTGAGTATGCGCCGACGGAAGTTCCTGCTGGGCTTGACGGCAGGCCTCGCTGGTGCGAGCTTCCTGACAGGAACGGGAGCGTTCAGTTCAACAGAAGCGGAGCGTAGTGTTGAAATCACTGTCGTCGGTGACGACGATGCTTTTCTCGGACTGAGAGAAGACGAAATGTCCGATGGTGGCGTTCTCTATGGGACTGATACGCCACGGGAAGCACCGGAAACATTCGACATCACGAACCAGAGTGCAGGGATTGTCGGTATAGATATTAAACTCCAGGATGGCGAGCTGAAATTTACTGACGCAGATGCTGATGATACAGACGTCGAGAATGTAGATGTCGAGGATGATCATCTAACTATCCGTGGGATGAACCCAGGTGCGAAGGTATCAGATGTTACAGTCGCGATCTCGGGAACGACCAGTGGGGAAAGCAAGGATATTCTTTCTTTTGACGTTACTGGGGAGGATCACGGACTACACATCGAGGCCGACAGAGAACTAAGCTTGAAACCAGACACCACCACGGAAACCGCGAATTTCGGACTCTGCCGAGGTGAGAATAACAACATTTGCTGGGACGTTGTCCTGACAATAGAACAGATTGATTTTGGTAGCCAAACAGAAACGGAAATCGAACTAACAGCTTCCGAGCGTTCTGGTGACGGAGAAGAGACATATGAAGAGAAAATCATCGGCGACGGTAGCAAAACGATTCATCTAACCGAACTCAACAATGGAAATTGGAATGCGGGAGACGGACCAGGTCAGACTACGACTATGGGGTCAGTTACAATCGATACTGCTGTCCAAGGGGGCGACAGTGTGAGCGTGACTGTTTCGGTCGACAATTAGTCGTCAGCGCGGCTCTGATCTGCGATCCGTCGACAGCCGGCTTCGTGCTGTGCTCGCAACGTCTCGACCAGTTCTAGATGGGCCTCGTAGTAATCGAGAGCTGCTTTCGCTTCCTGTATATCGAGGTCAAACTCGTGGCTCACCTCTTCCAGAGACCAGTCCTGCCGACAGACGAGTTCGCCGATCTGAAAGATGCCGACCCGTGTCCCCTCGACTCGGGGTTTTCCGTGGAGGATGTCAGGCGTCTTGACAATTCGGACTGTCGTGCTCATCGCATAGTAATTGCGCGAGATTCTGTATAAGCATTCGGATCAGTCGGTCAGGAAGATTCACTCACCGCCGCAGAGGGGGCTCACCCGGGGGTGGTCCGGACATCTCGGAATCTCTGTCACGGTAATTGCGAACGACCGAAGGGAGCGAGCAACCTCAGCCGTACCGCTCCACATCCACACCCAACCGCTCGAAATCCTCGATGTTCTCCGAAACCACTATGCCACCGAGTTCCAACGCCACACCGGCGATGATCGCATCCGCGGCCAGCGAATTGATCTTGTCTTGAGTCACGTCATCTCCACGATACAATCGCGACTCGACCTCCGCGACTTCCTACGCGATTTCAGCTGTGATCGGAACGACGTGGACCCACTCGAACTGCGCGCGGATCTCGACGGGATCGAACGCCTCGATGAGGTTCCGACCGACCGCGATCTCTTCCAGATTGATCGTCGTGGTGACATACTCTGTCGCTTCCGATTGGGCTTCGAGATACGCCGCGACTGACTCGTGCCCGGCTCAGTGGTGGATCAGAAACGTCGTATCCAGCAGCTTAGTCTCCATCCATCTTCCCGTCGTCGGCGAGTGCCCCTATGGCCTCGCGCTGTCGATCGGCGAGGCCCTCTCCGGTCGCCTCCCGTGATCGAGCAGCGACCTGTTCGAGTTTCTCGCCCTCCTCGTCCGGAAGCGTCCCGAATGTCTCCCGCCAGTTGACACCCGATTTATCGATCAACCGGTCGACGACCTCGGTAGAGCTCTCCTCCTCGCGTTTTCGCGATTTCAACCGCTCGTAGACCTCTTCTTGGAGACCGATCGTTTTGATCCCCATAGTTTACATTTGTGTTTGTGTACATAAAAACTGTTCGAGGATCTGACTCCACCCACGTTCGTATCGGAGATTCCGACATACCGTGTTCAGTGAACGCTGGGAGCGGGATTCTGTTAAACAATATACTCCTCAGTTCGTGCTCCAGCGGCGTACTTATCTGCTCGATACGACCCAAACTGCTTCCAGTTGCCTCACCGCTCAGCCCACTCGCTGACGAACACGAACGCGAACACGACGATGAAGGCGAGCGCGTACCCCAGCAGGTGGACGTACACGTCGATCACGCCCCCGCCGGGGACGACCGCCTCCTGGAAGGCCACGAACGGGTAGCCGACCAGGAGTCCCGCGCCCGCGCCGGCCAGTTCCAAGTACCCCGGCCGTCCGAGCGTCGCCCGAAGGCGTTCCCGGCCGGGAAGGCCCTGCGTCCGGACGGCGCCGCCGACGTACAGCAGGGAAAGCGCGAGCGCCCCGAGCCCGATCTCGAGGCGCCAGGCCCGGCCCGGCAGCGCGATCAGCGCCGTCGCGCCGCCCATCGCGAACAGGATCGCTGGCGCGTACTCGTCGCCGATCCCGGGTGCGATCGTCTCTCTAAGATATCCCACGAGAGCAAAGCCGGCCAGCCCGACGATCCCGGCGGTGATCCCGGAAAAGCCGTAGATCAGCCGCTCGCGAGGGAAAACAAGTTGCAGCCCCGACAGCGCGAACGGAAAGATGATGAGCAACGTCACGAGCGCGGTCCAGAACAGCTGTCGGCGCCCGCTCAGCGCGCAGAGCAGATATGCAATCGATACGGCGGGAACGTAGACCGCGAGGTTCCCGATCAGGTGCAGATCCGAGAGGTGGACGAAATGTGAGCTGAACGCAGTCGTGGCCGTCGGCGCGGTGGTGTCGAAGACGAGTGCCTCTCGAGTGCCCCGCTCGAGGGTATGTACTGCGACGAGCGCGCCCGCGAGTCCGACGAGGACGACGAGATCCGGAAGCCGGACCGTTCGTCCGAACGCCTCGCGGAACGGTTCTGTACGTCGTCTCCCGTGGGGTGCGGTCTCGGCCGCCATCAGTTCCCGCCCGTTCCGACGATCGCTCGCGCCGCGACGACCAGTCCGGCGCCGGCACCGATGGCGACGATCAGTCCGAGCAGCTGTGGCAAGAACCCACCAAGTGTCTGTGCCGGCTCGAACGGCGCGGTCTGGGCGGACTGGCTGAGATCCGTCGGCCCGTCGCCAATGCCATCTCCGGTCGTTCTTTCCTCGCCGGTCGTCCCGTCGCCAGTGCCGTCCCCAGTCGTTCCTTCCTCGCCGGTCGTCCCGTCGCCGTCGGTCACGTCACCGGGCTCGTCCTCGTTGGTCTCGTCTGATTGACCGTCCTCGTCGCCGGTGGTCGGGTCTTCTCCCGTGTCCGACTGGTCGTCTCGGTCGCCACTGTCGTCCCCGCCCTCGTTCTCTGTCGTGGTATCCTCGGTGTTCTCCTCGGATCCGCCTTCTGTCGTAGTGTCGTCGCTGTTCTCGCCGGAACTACCTGCGGTCGCGTCGCCGTCGCCGTCGCCGATCGCCGCGCTCGTCTCGCCGCTGTTCGCTTCGGTACTGCTCTCGCCGATGGGGTCTGCTCTGACGGTGAACTCGTCGATCTGCTCGACGTCGTCCTCGCCCGTGGTGTCGATACGGAGGCCGACGGCGACGTCTTCGCCGGCGTCGAGAGTCACGCTGTTGTTCGGCCCCTCGATCGAGTCCGTTCCGGTACGAAACTCGACGTCCTCGACGCTCGTGGTGAGCCAGACCTCGGCGGTCTGGTTTTCGGCGTTGACGATCCGGAAGATGTTTTCGATCGTGGTCACGCTCCCTGGATTCACGCCGTCGGCGGCGAGCGCTTGGCGCGCCTCGGTGATCCGAATCGCGAGTTCACCGTCCTCTTGGACTGCGTAGACGCCGTTCGGTCCCGAGGAGTTCTCCAGCCTGATGTCCGTCTCCCCGAGGTCGTCTGCAAAGGGCGCCCCGGCGGTCGCGGCAGCTAAACCTCCCGCCGCGGCGAGCACGACGACGAGCGCGAGACCTGAGCGCATGTGTGTCTGACTCCGCGATCTATCCCGAGTGTCGGTCCGTCCGGTACTTAGTAATGTGTCTTCTACTGTTGGTTCTGCAACCGTTTATGCCACCCTGTCATCGACCGAGTTCCAGCACGGTCTCCATTCGCGGTGTCTGCCCCCGGACGAGGCTCACCTGTCGATAGTAACGGTCAAGTTTCTCACGTCTCTGCGACCGCTATGGGCCTCGCCTCGGAGGAACTCCAGTTTCTCCTCCGCTCGGAGACCCGGTTGAACGTTCTCTCGGCGCTCGCCCAGCGGGCGCCCCTGGAGACGGATGTCTTAGAGGAGACGCTCGATACCTCCCGGCGGACGCTCACCCGGACGCTGAGACAGCTCGAGGACCGCCGGCTCGTCGAGGAGACGGAGGCTGGCTACCGGCTGACGGCCTTCGGCGAGACCCAGGCGGCGTCGTTCCGGAAGTGGCTGCGTCGAGACGAACTCGCCCGGGCGTTCCGGCCGGTGTTGGGCCGCCTCGAGGCTGACCTGCTCGGGTTCGACATCGAGCGACTCCGCGGGGCGACTCTAACCGTTGCCGACGAGAGCCAGCCGTATGCGCCGCTGGATCGAACGCTCGCGTTGCGGGCCGAGGCGAGCCGGATCCGCGAGCTTGCGCCCTCTGTCGAGCGCCGCAGCCTCGACCAGCTCGCCGACCGGATCGACGCCGACGAGAAGCTGGCCGTCGAGATACTCATGTCCGCGGCGACCGCCCGCGCGGCCCGATCCCGGCCGGCCTACGAGGACGCCCTCGCGGCCGTCGCGGCCGCCGACGGCGTGACCCAGTACGTCCATCCCGGTGAGTTCCCGTTCGTTCTCGCCGTCATGGACGAGACCGTCGTCCTCGGGGTTACCGACGACGGCGGCCCGACTGCCGTCCTCGAGACGACCGACGACGCCGTCCGGGACTGGGCCGAATCCACCCTCGACCAGTACCGCGAAGAGGCGCGACCGCTCGCCGCCGAGCACGACGCGAATATATAAACCGCGGTCTCACGCCACGGGGTGACGGCCCGCCAGGGAGTAACGTTATTATCCAACAATATGTATGGCCATCGGGGGTTACACGGATGAGTTCATCGAGCGGGGTCGAACCCGATCTCTCTGGGGGTGCCGGGGAGAATCAGGTCGTACCGAGCCCAGAACAGCAGACCGAGGAGGAGTCCGGCGAACTGTCACAGGACGATCGGTTCGACCTGTTGAGCAACCACCGGCGCCGGTACGCGCTGCACTATATCAAACACAACGGCGACCGGGCGACGCTGGGGGAGCTGTCGGACCAGATCGCGGCCTGGGAAAACGAGATCGACCTCGAGGAGGTGGGCTACGACGAGCGAAAGCGCGTCTACACCTCCCTCCAGCAGGTCCACCTGCCCCGGATGGACGAGGCTGGCGTCGTCGAGTTCGATGACCGGGAAGGGGCCGTCGAGATCGGCCCGGCCGCGGCCGACCTGGACGTGTACCTCGAGGTCGTCGAGGGTCGGGACGTTCCCTGGAGCGGCTTTTACCTGGGTCTCTCGGGGCTCGACCTGCTTGTCGTGGCCGCTTACGCGGTCGGGGTTCCGGTCGTCTCGGCGGTTCCCGCGATCGGGCTCGCGGTCTTCGTCGTCACGAGCTTCTTGGTGGCCTCGCTCGCACACCTGTACGTGACCCGGACCGAGATGCGGCTTGGCGAGCGCGAACGGCCCCCGGAGCTGTCGGAGTGATTCTCTGGGCGTCGCCTGGCTCCCGAGACCGTCGCATGACTCTCACAGCGCGTTCGCCGCCTCGTTTCACTCCCCACGGTCGAGGTCGGCTCCGGCCGGCTCGCTCTCCTGGCTGTCGCTCGCGGTGAGGTAGATACCGGCGAGCACCACCGCGCCGCCGGCGACCGTGGCGGCCGTCGGGGCCTCTGAGAGGAGCAAAACGGCCAGAATCGTCGCGCCGACTGGCTCGCCCAGAAGCGACACCGAGACCACGCTCGACTCGAGGTGTGCGAGCGCCCAGTTGATCACGGTGTGTCCCAGCAGGCCGGGACCGGCGGCCAGCCCGGCAAAGAGCAGCCACTCCCGGGGTGGGTAGCCGGTCAGCGCGGTCGGCCCGCCCTGTGCGACGACGACCGCGAGCAGCCCGGCGGTACACACCGAGTACACCACCACGACGTACGGTATCAGCGCGACCCGCTGGCGAAGCGAGCGTCCGGCCAGCACGTACCCCGCGGCCGCGATCGCGCCCACCACCGCCAGTCCGTTACCGAGCAGCGGATCCGTTCCGACGACCCCGCCGAGTAGCTCGCCGACCGACATCGCCGCCATCCCGGCGACTGCGACGACGATCCCGAGGACCATCCGGCCGGTCAGGCGCTCGCGCAACAACAGCCACGCCCCGGCAGCCACGAACAGTGGCTGTGACTGCACTAAGGTGACGCTCGCAGCGACGCTGGTCCACTCCAGGCTCTCGAACCAGGCCGCGAAATGCACGGCAAGGGCGAGTCCCGACAGGGTCGCGAACCCCAGGTCCCGGCGGCCGATCCGGCGGAACTGCCCGCGGTACCGCCACGCCGCGACCGGCAGCAGGGGAACAGTTGTGAACAACACGCGATAGAAGGCCGCGACTGCCGAGGGAGCCTCACTGAGCCGCACGAGGACGGCGCCGGTACTGATCCCGACAATTGCTACCCCGAGCCCGACGACCGGCGGCACCCGCGGCGTACCAGTCGTACTCGCCGTCGCGGACGCGTCCGCCTCGGTCCCGGTGCTCACAGCCGGACCAGTGCTCGCGCGCTCATAGCGGTTGTGGCTCTCTCGATCGGTTGGTCGGCCAACAGTTTTAGTACGATCGGCGAGCAGGCGATGGTATGCCACGGACCCAGACGCTGGCGCTGGTCGGGGCCGCCGGCGGGGTCGGTACCACCCGGTTGGCCGTCGAGTGTGGCGCGACGCTGGCCCGGACCGGCCGGGATGTCGCGGTCGTCGACGCCGCCTTCGACACTCAGGGGCTGGCCCGGTTCGTCGAGGGGCCGATCGAGGCCGACGCGACCGCCCTCGCGGCCGGCGACGCCGAGCTTGGGGCCGCATTGTACGAGCCCGAGCTTGATGTCCCGGGCCGGCTGGCGCTGTGTCCGGCGCGGGCGCCCTTCGAGCGCCTCGCCCGGGCGAAAACCGCAGCCGCCGCCCGCCGGTTCGAGCAGCAACTCGCCGCCGCCGCGCTCTCACACGACGCGGTGATCGTCGACACCCCGCCTGTCGGGGGCAACCAAGCGCTCGCAGCTGTCGACGCCGCAGACCGCGTGGCTGTCGTCACGAGCGGCGACGACCGTGGCGCGGACGCCCTCGCGGGTCTCCGGGGTCGACTCGAAGATATCGGCGCGAGTCATGACGCGACGATCGCGACCCCCGGCGACGGCACGCTCGCCGACGCCGACGCGACCGTCCCGTCCGAGCCCGTCTCGCCTCGTGAGTGTCCCATCTGCGTTCCGCCGGATGATACCTTCGCTCCGGCCGTCGCGGCCGCGGTCGAGGCCGCCCTCGGCGTCGAGTTGGATCTCGAGTTTCCCGAGAGTGGGCGTCTGCGCGGGATCCTCGACGGCGAGTAGCCGTATCAGGGCTCCCTAAGCCCGACCCGCTGGGCTGTCAGAAGTCCCTCGACGGCCCGCTGGGCCGCCTCGATCGGCTCGTGGGTCTCGATGTATGCCGCCAGTGCAAACTCCGTTTCTGTAACGCCCGCGAGTTCGAGCGCCTCGGTCCGTGAGAGCCGGCCGTCGATCCAATCGCGGACAACCTCGCGCCCGGTCGGGCCGACCGGCGAGACCGGCTCGCCGATCATGTGAAGCGTTTTGGCCGCGGTAACGGGAGCGACGCCGGCCGCGCGCCCGGCCGCGCCCACGCCCGCCCCGACCGCGTACCGTTCGAGCACCGTCGCCGCCGTCGCCGGCGGGCAGGGCAACGCCTCGGCGAACGGCCGGAGTCGCTCGGCGACGGTCGCGTCGGTCTCGTCGACGACCGCCACCCCCCGCTCCTCTTGGGTCGCGGTTACCTCGAGCCCGTCCGCGATCTCTCCTAACCCCATCGAGTGTTATTGGTGGATCCAGTGACATAAATCCTCGCGCCGGCGGCCGCCCGCGCCCGTCCGTCGGCGGCTCGTACCTATCGGTAACCGGTAGGCGCGTCGCGGCGATTTCCGGCGGTAGGGGCCGATTTCTACCGCGTTTAAAACCCGATTCCGGGGCCAGGAGTACGTGATGCGGGCGCAAGGACCACGACCTCGAACGGAGGAATCGACACGCCACCCGCGACCGGACCGCCGCGACGCGGAGCCCACGGCGACGGAACGACCGCGGCGGTGCCCGGAGTGTGACGGACGTCTCAAGTCTGACGACTGCGAGACCGTCTGTGCGGACTGCGGACTGGTGGTGGACGAACACGCGATCGATCCGGGTCCCGAGTGGCGATCCTTCGAGGACGACGACACTAACCCCGAGCGGACGGGGGCGCCGCTGACCCGGGCCCGTCACGACCGCGGGCTCTCGACGGAGATCGGCCGCTCGGACTCGGATAGCGGCCGCCGGCGCCGCCGGATGGCCCGACTCCGTCGCCAGCACAAGCGCACCCAGATCCGGACCAAGGCAGAGCGCAACCGGGTGTACGCGTTCACCGAGATCCGCCGGCTGGTGAGCCAGCTCGACCTGCCCGAACACGTTCGGGACCGTTCCTGCGTGCTCTTCGAGTCCGCCCAAGACGAGGGGCTGCTCCAGGGGCGGTCGATCGAGGGCTTTGCCGCCGCCGCGGTCTACGCGACTTGCCGGACCGCCTCGGTTTCCCGGACCGTTCCCGAGGTCGTCGAGGCGGCAAAGGCAACCCGCGACGAGTTAGATGTCGCCTACGACGCGCTCAACCGCGAGCTGGGGCTCCCGACCGGGCCGATCCACCCGCGGGAGTACATTGCCCGGTTCGCGAGCCGGCTCGACCTGCCGGCGGGCGTCGAGCGCCGGGCCCAAGCGCTCGCCGAGGAGGCCCGCGAGCGCGGGCTCGACAACGGCCGCAATCCGAGTGGTGTCGCGGCGGCGTGTCTGTACACCGCGGCCAAGCGGGCCGACCACCCCCTGACACAGCGGGCGGCCGCCGAGGCCGCGGACGTGACGCCGGTCACGCTGCGACACACCTACTACGAACTCGCGGACGCCGAGGAGTGACCCCCCGTCGCCGAACTTAAGATCACCGGTCGCGTACATCGGGCGAGTGAACGACAGAACCGACGCACTCGACGCCGTCGTGTTCGGCGTCGACATACAGAGCGGTGACATCCGCGGCGACGCTCCCTCGTTCGCGCTGGTCGAGTTCGACGGCAAGGAGATCGCCCGCGATGTCGTGAGCCACCGAAAGCTCCGCCGACGCATCGACGGCGAACAGCCCGCGATCGTCGCGACCGACAACAGCTACGAGCTGGCCGCCGACAAGGACGCCCTGATCCGATTCCTGGACTGGCTGCCCGAGGAGACGCGGCTGGTCCAAGTCACCGGCGCCGAACAGCCTGAGCCCCTCTCTCGGGTTGCCGCCCGCCACGGCGTTCCCTACGGCAAGAAGCCGATGCGCGAGGCCGAGGCCGCGGCTCGGCTGGCGGCGGCGAATGTCGGCCAGGTCGTGACCGCCTTTACCGACACCACCGAGGTCAAAGTCGCGCGCGGGCGCTCGACGGGCAGCGGCGGCTGGAGCGAGGACCGGTACACCCGCCGGATCCACGGGTCGGTGAAACGGCGGGCCCGCGAGGTCGAGTCCGAGCTCGACGACGCCGGGCTGACCTACACCCGCGAGGTGACCGAAAAGTACGGCGGCTTCTCGAACGCCGTGTTTACCGTCGAGTCCCCGCCCGAGGAGCTGCCGGTTTCGACCGAACGGGCCGGGGATGTCCGGATCGAGATCCAGCGCCAGCGCCGGG
>CAYREK010000078.1:0-10459 GCA_964423305.1 uncultured Halobacteriales archaeon
CCGCCTCCGGATCCTCGGGTGACGGCGTCCGGTCCGGCCGCTCGTCGGTACGCAGCACCGACCGTACCCGCGCCCGTACTCCGGCGCGGACCCGACCGAACGCTCCGGCCGATCCGCTCCGGCCGAGACCGCTCGCCCCCCGGTCGACGGCGCCGTCGACCGCGGCCGCGGCGCCGAGAAGTCCCCGGCGGAGGCTGCTCGCGGTCCGTTGGACGGGCGTGTGGAGCCGACCGCGGTCGAGCGCGACGCCGGGACGGCGCGACCACCCGAGGGCTCCGAGGGCGCCGACTCCGAGCGCGGCGAGGAGCCCGGCGGTGGCGTTTCGCAGCTGGCCCGACAGCTCCGCCGCCGCCGAGAGTCCGTACCGACTGCCGACGACGACGTCGTTCGACGCCGGGAGTCTGATCGTCGCGGTCCCGTCCGGGCCGGTCCGTGCGACGGTCTCGCCGCCGACGGCGACGGCCGCGTCCGGGACCGGCTCTCCGTCTGCCGTGACCGTGACCGTTGCCGAGCCGAACGGCAACGCCACCGGGAGTTTGGGGTCGACCGCGACCGACAGGGCCGGGAGCTCGATGACCCGCTCTCCTGCGACGGCGCCGCGCTCGACCGCGATCGCGAGCTGACCGGACCGCTCCGGGAGCGTCACGGTCGCCCGGCCGTCCCCGTCGGTGGTCGCGACGGTCTCGCCGTCGACGGTCACCGTCGCCTCCGGGATCGGCGTTCCCGACACCGTGGCGAGGATCGTCACCGCCTCGCCGGGACGGAAATCGCCCGCGACGGTCACGGTCGCGTTCGTCTCCACCGGAACGGTCTCGCCGACCGCCCGGACGAACGTCCCGCCAATGGCACCGATCGCGTGGCTCCGGCTGGTGCCTCCCAGCGCCACGCCGGTGGACGTGCCGACCGACGCGCCGGCCGCCGCCTCGGTCTCCCCGACCGTTATCTCGAGCTCGTCGACGTAGGGGACGGTCCCGACGACGGTCCCGTTCCGATCGGTCCTGCCGATCGGCTCGCCGTTGAACCGGACCAGTTCCCCGAGGACCGGCGACTCGTTGCGCGTCACCGTGACCGTGACCGCCTCACCAGGGACGGCCGTCCGGTTGAGCGAGATGTCGATCGGCGGCGCCCCGTCGGTCCCGTTCTCGGGGTCGGGTCCCTCTGCCGGCGGATCTCCCTCGGTGGCGTTTTCCTCTGACGGCTCCGGAGCGTCGGTCGGGTCGGCTTGGTCGGGCGTCGCGGCGCTTTCCGGTGCCGGAGCGTCGCCGAGGTTTGCCTGCTCGGTCGCGATCCGGTCGGCCGGCGGCGTCGGATCGAACGGGACCCAGCCCACCTCGGGGAAGTACACCTCGACCCAGGCGTGGGCGTTCTGGCCTCGCACCGCGTACTCGCCGGTCCCGGTCTGCTCGCCGCTCGTGTAGCCGACCACGTACCGCGCCGGGATGTCCTGGGTGCGCAGCATCGTCGTCATCGCGGTCGCGAAGTACTCACAGTAGCCGGCCTCCATCTCGAAGATGAACGTGTCGGCGATCGACTCGCTCTCTCGGTCGGCCCCCAGGGAATAGCGCTTCTCGGTCCGGAGCCACTCTTCGACGGCCGCGACCACGTCGTAGGTCGTGTCGGCTCCGTCGACGATCCTGGCCGTGCGCTCGCCCACCCGACCGGGCGTGTCCTCGGGCAGCTGCGTGTACCGCTCGCGGAGTCTCTCCGGAACCGACCCCTCGCTCGCCCGGAGCACCGCCGGATCCTGGGTCGCGAGCACGCTCGTTCCGGCGTAAGTCGTCCCCGATGGGACCGGCGACGCCGTCCGGATCGCCCGCTGGTCGGTTACTTCGAGCCCCTCGGCGGCGATCGAATCGGGCCGCCAGGCAGTCGGGAGGCTCGTCGCGCCACGCGCGAGCGTGATCTCGTATTCGATTCGCTCGCCGGGCGAGCCGTCAACCCCCAGCGGGCCGTCGTAGGGACCGGTCTCGCCGGGCCGTTGCCAGCCCATCCCGGTGTAGGTGTCGTAGGCGCCGGTCCGCCAGTAGGCCGGCTGCGAGGATTCGACGGTAAAATGCACCGACGTGTCGTTCGAGGCAAACGTTTCCTTATCGAACCCGAGCTCGCCGCCGACGCCGGTCTGTGTCCCGGGGTTCAGCGCGCCGAGTCCGCCGTCGGCGCCCCCGGTAACGTTGTCTAGCCCGCCGGTGTCAGCCTGTCCGACGTACTGTTCGCCGGGAAGGGCCCGGTCGATCGGACTCCCGGCGATGCCGGTCCCGCCGAGCCCGGCGGCAAACGCCGCGATCGTCGCCACAGCGACGATCGCGAGCGCGATCGCCGCCAGCCGAACCCCTCGCTCGGACAGCGAGTCCGGCCAACCGTTGCGTAACGGGGGCATTAGCCGGTTGTGCCCTGGCGCGGCGCTCACATAACGCTCACGCCCTGTCTCTCGGCTCGCCGTTCCGGGCGCGTGTCCGGCGGGCTCGCGGTCGGACGCCGATGGTTTATCAGTTCGAGCCCTACGGCCGGCGATGACCGACGACCCGAAGTACGACACGGATTTTCGCGAACACCCCGAGGCCTACGAGATCGGCCGCGGTGAGCAGGGCGTATTTAAGATCCAGCCGTACAAAGACGAGCTCCTCCCGCTGTGGACGATCACGAGCCTCGAGGACGCCGAGACCAGCGCGGCCGCCATCTACGACCGGTTCGAGGCCTACAGGGACGCAGACGAGTTCCCGGGGATGGACCTCGCGCGGAAGTACCTCCAGATGGGCTGGACGCGTGCGCTTCGGTACGCGAAATACCCCGGCGGCCGGAAGCACAACGACGACGGCACTGAACGCGAGCCCCAACGGTGGTACGACGAGGAAAAATACGAGATTAGCCAGGTCTACAAAGCATATCTCGATCGGGTCCGCGAGGACGAGACGTACGCGCGCCGCAGGGAGTCCTGGGGAGCGGACTGACCGCCGGTCGCCGGCACACGCCGCCATCGACAAGATCGCCCGGGGGGACGTGTCGTTCGAACGCGGCCCGGCCAGGCAGGTGTACGACGGCCCAGCTGGGATCGCGGTCGCGAATCCCCTGTTCGACGTGACCCCGGCGACACGCGTGACCTCCCTCGTCACCGAGGAGAGCGTGGTGCCCGCAGAGGTCGTCGACATCGCCGCCGAGCACGCCCGTCGGGCCGCGTGGCGGTCGACGGCCGACGACGGCTGACCTGCCTGTCTCTCCGTGGTTTTTCACTCGTCGGTGGTCTCGAAGCCCCACCGTTCGGCCCGTTCGCGGGCCTCCTCGCGGGCCCGGGATCTGAGCTGTTCGATCCGTGCCTCGTCGTCGAGAAAGCTCGCCACCGCGTCGGCTTTATCGTCCTCGCGCACGGTTGCCCGCAGCCGTTCCTCCGGGGCCGTCTCGCGGATCCGGTCGGCCAGACCTGGGTCGGTCGCGAGTCGCTCGGCTGGAAGCGCCGGCGGCACGGCGACGGCCTCGGCCTCGTGGATCGGCGCGAGCGTTTCGGGGTCGGTCGTGTACAGCTCGACCCCGATCGGCCGGGTGCCGGCGAAGGCGTCGAGGGCCTCGGTGCCGCCGGCGTCGGTTCCATCGTGGTAAGCCGCCATCGGAATGCCTGCCTCGAAGGTCACGACGACGGTTCCACCGTCGCCGAGCAGCAGGCTCTCCTGGGATTCGAGCCGGGCGTAGCCGGTCAGATCCGATTCGAGGGCCCGGCTCAGGACCGTCCCGACATCCTCGACGACCCGACTCCGGACGAGCTGCCCCCGCGGGACGTTCATGACTGCTCGGGAATCACGGCGCTCTGGAACCGTTCTGCGACATCCGCCGACAGTCCCTCCCGAACCTCGAGTCGGTCTGTCGCCTGCCAGTAGGCGGCCGCGGCTGCCGACTCCGGGGCGTGTGCGAGCAGCGGCTCGCTCGCTCGCCGGGCGGCCCGGGCGGCGTCGCTCTCCGGAACCGACGCGAGCGTCTCGCCCTCGAAGTACCGCTCTGCCTTTCCGGCGATCTCGCCGATCTCGGCGTCGTCGGTGACTCGGTTGAACAGGAGTCCGGCGACGCCTGTGCCGTAGGTCGTCGCGTACTCCTGGACTTTCAGTCCGTCCGACAACGAGGGTACCGTCGGCTGGAGCACCACGACGATCCGGTCGGCGAGCACGATCGGCAACACCGCCGTCCGGCTTCCCAGCGCCGCCGGCGAGTCGAGCAGAATCACTTCGGTGTCGGCGGCGATGGTCGCAACGACCTCCCGCAGCCGGCTCGGGTCGGCCTCGCGAAATCCCGCCAGCGACGTGCCACACGGGACGACCCGCATCCCGAACCGATCGTAGGTGGCCGCCTCGACGGCGGCGTCGCCGGCGAGCACCTCGTGTAGCGTTGGCTCGGCCTCGGTCAGTCCGGCGTGAAAGAGGATGTTCGCCATCCCGGTGTCGGCGTCGATGACGGTCACGTCGTGCTCGCGGGCCAGAGCCATCCCGAGCGCGAGCGTGCTCGTGGTCTTGCCGGTGCCGCCCTTGCCACTGGCGACCGCGAACACCTCGACCATGCCGTCCGGTACCACCGCCTCCGGTATAAATTCTCGCGTACCGACAGGAGCTCACCCTCCGGACGCGAGGACTGACCCGCCGCCGTGCAGGCGCTCGAACACAGTCCGGTGTTCGCGGGTGCGCTCTTGCCTGGCGGCTGTCCCGAGCCGAGCGACCTCGGCGTCTACGTGTCTGGCGAGACGCACGCGGCCGAGCAGTTCGTACAGCCGCCAGCGAGCGTCGACCGGTGGCCGTTGCCCGTAGCCGGCCCAAAACGCCTCCCGACACCGCTGTTTCGTCGCCTCCCCGAGGCCGTAGCCGGTCGTCAACACGGACAGACTCATGAGCGCGTCCCAGCGCGGGTCCGCGGCTGTGGGGCGTTCCCAGTCGAGCACCCCCGCGACGGGGTCGTCTGATGAGTCCGTTCGCACGCGGAGGTTCTCGACGCGGTAGTCGCCGTGAACGAGCGTCGGCGACACGTCAGCGAGTGACGCCTCATCGAGGAGCCGCTCCCCGGTCGTCGCGATGATGTCGCGGTCGGTCGCGAACGGCGTCTCTTCCAGCAGCGCCAGCTGTCGGTCCAACGATCCACGGAGCTGCTCGCGGAGCGACCGGCCGGCCGCGACCGCCAACTCCCCGTCGGTGACCGCGAGTCGACCACACTGCTCGAACCGGATCTCGTGGACCGCGGCGAGGTGTCGGCCTGCCGTCCGACACACTCCGACCGCGGCGGGCGGGCGGAGCTCCCGCAGCCAGTCACAGCCGGCTCCCGGAACGTATTCGATCACGGCGAACGGGACGCCGAGCGGATCCGCTCCGGTGTCGTACACGGCCGGAACGGGAATCTCCGTCGCCGCCCGGACCAGCTCCATCGTCGCGACCTCCGCGTCGAACGCTTCCGGAAACCGCGTCGCAGTCTTGATAATCGCCTCGTGGCCGTCCGCGTGAGTGACGTGGACGGCGCGGTTACGTCCGTCATCGATCCGGTCGATCGTCGCGATCGGGACGTCGTATGCCTGCTCCGCGACCGTCGAAAGTGCACTGTGGGTAAACATCGCTCAGCAAGTCCGTCGCGTCACCCCGGGGTTCTCCCTTGCCGGTAGACATCGGTGCTTCGGCTCGGCAGGCTCCGCCCTCCCTGAGCTGCGCTGTGACCTCCCGATCGGACGCCCATCGCTAGACGGTACACTTGCGGAGCAGTTCGAGTAGCTCTTCTGCGGACTCGATCCGTTCGGCACGAACCTGCTCGCCGGGCCCGGGGGCGTCGACCGACTCGAAGGCGTTGATCGTCCGGTCGAGGCGGTGAATCCGGGCGACGAGCGCTTCTCCGGCGTCGTACTCGAGTTTCTCGTCTTCCTCGAGTTGACGTTTCAGCTGGAGCCGCTTCGGTCGCAGCTCGCGCAGGCTCTCTTCGAGTCGCCGTCGATCGGCCTCGGTCAATCGCTCCCGATCGGCGAGGGCAAAGTACAGGTCCCGGACTGGAACGACCTCGCCGTCGATTCTCACCGTCTCGGGGAGCGAACGTCCCAGCGTGGCGCTCGGTCGATCGAGCTGCTCGAGTAGCCTGTTCCGCTGGCGCTCGTCCATCCATTCGACCGGGCGGTTCCGTCTCTCCGCATTTATGTGCTTTGTCTGACAGTCCCGCTCAGCGACTGGTGCTATCCAGACTGAGCGCATTCGCCCGGATCTCACCGGTCCTCTGTCTCTTCGATCGGCACGGATCCCACCGACGGACCTGTCTTCGGTTCCGTATCGAGTGTGCTCTGGCGCGGACCCGCTCGACAGCCGGTGCCCTACTCGATTCGATCCCGGGCCGAGGCCGAGAACAGCCGCTCGAACTCGATCAGGTCTTCCGGGTGTTCGTGGTCAGGTGCGACGACGGTATTGAAAAACTCGTGGTGGTCTGTGCTCAGCTCCCGGAGCTGTTCGTCCATGTCGGTCTCGTCGAGGTCGGCGGGATACTCGTCGTGTTCCTCGTGGAGATAGTACAGGGCCGGCTCAGACTCGTCGAGCCAGGCGGTCTCGGCGTTCATCTTCTCGAGGGCCAGTCCCCGCTCGAAGGTCTCTCGGCGATCCTCGAGGTCGGCGAAGTACGTCCTGACCGCCTCGGTTCGCTCCGGGTCGATCGGGAGTTTGAACAGTCGTCTGTCCGCCATACCCGCTCGGGCGGCCGGCGTGCACAAAAGCCCGTGGGGCGTGTCTCTCCCGCTACGACGAGGTCCTGTGTTAGCCTGTCGGGCCGCCCGGAGTTAGGCGTCGCGCCGGGGTTGATCTGGCGTGTCGTCGCGCGTCCAAGCGTGCTCGGCGGCCTCGGTCAGCTCGGGATCCTCGGCCCGGTCGAGGCCGTTCGTGGCCTCCAGCCTGCGGAGCTCGTCTGGCCGACCCACGACGATCACCTGCTCGCCCGCGGCGATCGCCCGGTCGCTTTCGGGTACTGGCTCGACCTCTCCGTCGGCCGACCGGACTGCGAGCACCGCGACCGCGAGCGCGCCGATCGGCGCCCCGACCAGCGGGCTCTCCGGGCCGACGGTAACCGCGCTCGTGGTCTTTTCGCTCCGCCGGAGCAGCATCGCGAACTCCCGCTCGGGGCGTGACTCGACCGAGAGGGTCATCAGTCGGTACTCGACGGTCGGATCGACGCGCTCGGCGACCGCCTCGTCGGTGACGATCGTCGCCACGTTCCCGACGCTCGCCCGGAGTTCGGCCGTCCCGAGCTGCTGGGGATCACCGCCCTCGGTGTGCCACAGCTGTAGTGTGTCTCCCGGTGAGGCGCCGAAGGGTGGATCGGCCCGAACCGCGACGGCGGCCGCGTTCGGGGGGAGCGTCGCGCCGATCCCGGCCGGACGCTGCCCGACCCCGAGGTGCTCGACGGTCCCGTCGGCGGCGAGCTCGAGATCGACGTGTCCGATGTCGTGGTCTTCCCCGAGCCGGTCGGCGAGTTCGGACTCGAGTTCGACGACGGTTAGTCCCCGTGGGAACTCGAGCCGGCGACCCTCGAGGGTCGCTTTGGTCTTCTCGGGAACGGGATCGTACCCCTCGAGATCGGCAATCTCCTCGGGTAGGGTCACGGTGATGACCTGGCCCGTCGCCCGGACGATCGGGCTGATGTCCAGACGGAGCCATCCAAGAGAGAACCGGTCCGAGACGGCCAGCGCCTCGCCGGCACGGTGTCCGCCGTAGGAGGCCATCCCGGCGACGACGAACACGGTGACGTTGACCAGCGCCTCCCGCACCGACAGCGGATCTCCGGTCCCGCCGACGTACTGGACGAACACGAGCCGCGTGTTGAGCGCGATCGCGACGACTCCGAGCCCGAGGATCAGCGTTGCCCCCTCGGGCAGCTTGGTCCTGACCCGCACCCGGTAGACGAACGCCGCGATCATCGTCGTGACGCCCGCGAGCAGCGCCAGCCCGACGATCCGAGCCGCCGCAGCGAGCACCGACCCCGCGCTGATCGCCGCTGAGCCGATCACTGGGCCACCTCCTCGAAGACCCGGAGCCTGTCGCGGCCCCCGACGACGATGAGCCGGTCTCCCGCCGCGAGTTCGGTCGTCTCCGGCGGGGCGACGAGCCGCTCGCCGGGCCGTCGAATTGCCACGACTCCCACCCCGTGGGTCGCTCTGTCGCGTGCCGCCCCCACGGTCGTCCCAATCAGGGGACTCTCGGCCCCGACGGTCACGGCCCGGAACCGCGCGCCGTGGCCGACGAGCAGCCCGATCGCCCCGTACTCCGGTTGTGTCCCCCGCGAGCGAACGACCGTCGGGGCGAACGTCGCCCCGATCACCCGCCGGGCGGCCTCGGGGGTGGCGGTGATCGTGACCCGTCCCTCGCCGCCGGTCGTCCTCGGCGACCCCGCCTGGCCACTCCCCGACTCCGCCCCGTCGGCGGGCGACGGCTCGCTCGGCGCGTCGATCGCGCCGGCACTTACGACCGGTCCGGTCACGTCGCCGTCCGGAAGCCGGATCGTGACCACGTCTCCACGACCGACCCCCGTCGGGAGCAGCGTCCGCACCGAGACGGCCCGCCGTCCCCGTGGCACCCGCCGCGACAGCCCGGCTGCCCCCGGCGCCGCGGCGATCTCGGCCCCTCCCCGCTCGTCGATGGTCACCGAGACCTCGGCCAGCTCGTACTCGGCCACGAGCTGCTCCTCGAGTCGCCGCTCTAGCTCTGGCACGGGCAGGTCGGCCGGAAACCGCCAGCTCCCGGCCCTGAGCTGCTCGCGGACGCTCTCGGGCAACGGCGGGTACCCCTCGATGTCGCGGATCTCGCCGGTCGGTCTGATCCGCACCTGGCCGTACGAGTCGATTCGCTCGGTGAGTTCCGCCGAGAGGCGGTTCTCCCGCAGCGATTTCAGCGTGAGCCCTCGTGGGGTGGCCGCGGCGAGCTTATCGCCCTGACTGTGTGCCCACAGACAGCCCATCAGGATCACGAGCACCGCGGTGACGCCGGTCCAGCCGCTCGCGAGCTGGGGATCGGCCAGTCCCATCAGCCCGCCGGTCACACCCGCGAGTGCCCCGCCGAGGGCGACGACCCCGAGCCCCGGGATCGTGACATCGGTGAAGTACTTGAATACGAATCCGATCGAGAAGGCGATAAACGACGGAAACAGCGCCGCGATCAGCCCGAGGTACACGCCGACGAGCACCTCCGAAGCCGGAACCGGAACCATCGGTCGCAATCAGTCGCCCGCCGGATAAAGAGGTACGGTTCTGTGCGGTATCGTCGACGGCGTTCTCCAAGCTGACTCATCCGGTACCCTCGGAAAAATTGGAGTCCGCCCTCCCCGAATTGAACGGGGGACAAGTCACCGTAGGTCGACGCTGGCAGGCGTTTCGGACACAAGTATGTCGACCGAACTGGACCCTATCACGCCCGCAGAGGCAAAGAAGATGTACCTCGACGCACGGAAGCGTGAGATCGCAAAGAGCACTATCGAAGGCTATCACTATCGGTTGAAGCAGTTTATCCGCTGGTGTGAAGAGGTGAAGGAGATAACCAACCTGAACGAACTTACTGGCCGAGACCTACAGCGGTTCAAGACTTGGCGACGAGACGACGGGGGCCTCAAACCCGTCACGATGGAAAGTAACCTCGATACTCTCCGTCTCTTTCTGCGTTGGTGTGAGTCGATCAACGCGGTGGAACCCGACCTCCACACAAAGGTTGAGGCACTTATGCCAGCACTAAGCAAGAGCGACGAACAGGCAGACTCGATTCTTGAACGCAACGAGGCAGAGGTGCTCATACAGTACCAACGGAAGTACGACTACGCTTCCCGTCGCCACCTAATTATGGAACTTCTGTGGCACACGGGTATTCGGCTGGGGGCACTCAGAGCGTTAGACGTTGACGACTACGACGGTGAGGCCGAACGACTCAGGGTTCGCCACCGTCCAGACACCGAGACACCACTCAAGAACGATAGCGAAGGAGAGCGTGTGCTCGCTCTTTCAGCAGAGGTCTGCCGAGTTATCGAGGACTGGATCGACCAGTATCGCCACGAGGTAACCGACGAGCACGGACGAAAGCCGTTAGTGACTACCCGTAACGGGCGAATCGACTCTTCGACTGTCCGCCATACGGTCTATCAGGTTACTCGACCCTGCTACTACTCTGACGAGTGTCCTGTGGGTCGTGAACCAGACGAGTGCGAGGCAACCGAATACAAATACTACCACCGGTGTCCGTCGAACGTGTCTCCCCACGATATTCGCCGTGGATCGATAACTCACTTCTTGACCGAGGATGTCCCCGAAAGGGTCGTCAGCGACCGTATGAACGTCGGGCAAGACGTACTCGACAAACACTACGACAAGCGCGACGAGGAGACGAAGGCCGAACAACGGCGGGGGTATCTGGAGGACGTATGAAGGACCTTCGCGTCACCGTCGACGGCGAGTCCCACGACGTTGATAACGTCGAGGAGGCCGGGTGTATCCCAC
>CAYREK010000079.1:0-9783 GCA_964423305.1 uncultured Halobacteriales archaeon
TATCCCCTCCCTACTGCGTCCTCAGAAATCTTTGATTTCTGATGTGCGAACGAGAGCTTTGCTCTCGTTAACGCTACTCGGCCTTCGGCCTGCGTTGCTCCTTGAGGAAGGGGGATTACCGCCTGCATTGAGCTAAGATGGCTGCCCCGTCGGGCCGTCTTCGCCGGCGACTCCGATCCGGATTGACCTCAGAACGGCGCCGAGGGGGCGGCGAGCTGCCGGCGCGTCTCGAGACCGGCGCGGTACCGGTCGAGCAGCTCCGACCGGTGGGCCGGGCAGGCGATCACCGCGATCCCGCCGTCGGCGACGGAGACGACCGGCTGGGAGCCCGTTCCGGCGAGCCGACAGGCCGGACAGCGGATCCCGCCGGCGGGTCGGTGCTCGAACAGTTCGGCCGTCTCGGTCGTCGCGAGCGCGCAGACGGCGCGTAGCTCCTCGCGGTGTCGGTCACAGCCCACGACCGGCACCGTCAGGTGATCGGTGAGCAGGAAGGCCGTGCTCTCCCGCCCGCCCGCGGCGAGCGCGGCTCGACAGTCGACACACTCGACGGGGACTTCGTCCGGCGGCCGACCGGCGGGTGACGGAGACATCGGCGAACACGGCCGGTAGGGCGGCCAGTCACCTAAACCGTCGGGTGCCCGCCGATGCCCGCGGGCACAGCCGGTATGTCCCCGGCGATCCGAGCGGCCGCATGCTCTTTCCGGCACACGCAGTCGTCGCCTACCTCGTCGCGCGCCACACCGACTGCTCGCTTTTCTGGACCGTGCTTGGCGCGGTGCTGCCGGACCTGATCGACAAGCCCCTCGGTCGGATCGGCGAGACCGATCGGTACCATTCGATCGCACACTCGCTTCTGTCCGTGGCGATCGCCGCGCCGTGGACGCGCCGCGGCCGTGCCCTTCGCTCGCTCTGGCTCGGGTGGGCGACCCACGTCGGCGCCGACGCGGCCGGGATGGCCGTGAACGGGCGACGCCCGGACATCGCCTTTCTCCTGTGGCCGATCGCCCGCGAGCGCCCCTACGCCGAGATGCCCGACGATCTGGTGTTGCCCGGGACGGCGTCGTACTTCGGCTCTCGGTCGTTCGCACTCGAGCTCGCGCTCTGGGGACTCGCGCTCGTCTCGGCGACCGACCGCTCCGAGGGGGCCTGAGTTTCTCGGCCCGAGGGCGTCGGATCCGCCGGACCCGTCCGCCTGTGACCGGCTCAGGTGCCGCGGTCGACGCCCCACTACCGCGTTTCACTCCCAGACGAGCCGCCACCGGCCGTCGTCGGTCGCGAGCAGCCACTCCCGGACGAGCGCTTCCCCGGCGCCGTCTCGGGGGGCGAGCGTCGCCCGCGCGACGGCGCTTTCGCCGGCGATCGCGTTGAGCTCCGCCGAGAGTCCCTCCCCGTATAGCGGGAGGACGCTGGCCCCTAGAAAGCCGACCCGATCGACCAGCTGCTCGTCGCCCAGGTTCTCCTCGACGACGGTGACGCCCTCGACCGCGACGGTCCGGGCCTCGGTCCAGTAGCTCCGGTCTGTTTCGAGCCGCCGGTCGAAGGTGGAGGCGCTGTGGACGATGTCCGCGACCCGACGAATAAACTCGTCCGTGTCACCGGCCCGGTCCGCGGCGTGGTAGTACCGCAACACGACGGCCGCCGGGGCGTCGGTCAGCGGGCTGGCGTCGCCGCCGGCCTCAACGCAGCCAGCTCCGCCGAGCGTCGCCGCGACGCCCGCCGCCAGGAGTTCTCGGCGTCGGATCTGTTCCCTGCCGCCGGTCGTCGGGTCCATGGTCGGATTACGCCCGGATTCGTCCGCCGCGGATACGAGCCTGTCGGTGCTCCAGCTCGGCACCCGAGACTGCGGCGGCCGCGTCTGTCCTCGGTTGATGTCTCGCGTACGGTGCGAAACGCTTGTGCCGGGCTGGCGACTCAGTGCTTGCCGTGAGCCCGTCACGGCCCGACTCGTCCCCGCCGGACCGGTGTGGCTACGCGTGGCGCCGTGACGCTGCGGATCTTTCTGGCGCTGATCACACCACCTGTTGCTACCGGGAGACGCCGCCGGGGGCAGACCGGTGTGTGTGGCACGCTCGGTCCGACGAGGAGCGCTCGACCGCGTCCCTCGCGGCCGCCCGCGTTCCTGCCCCGGTTCGCGACCGGACCGCGCCGTACAGGGAGATCCTCGACGGGGCGACCGCGACCCGCCTCCCCGGCGATGACTATGCGCGGACGGCGCTTCGCGGCGCGGATCTGTCGGAGGCGCCGCTTCGTGGGATCGACCTCTCGGGTGCGGATCTCGCGGCGGCGACCCTTTCGGGCGCGTATCTCAAGGGTGCGACTCTCTCAGGGGCAGACCTCTCCGATGCGGACCTCTCCGACGCCTACCTCATCGAGACCGATCTCTCGGAGGCGGACCTCTCGGGTGCGGATCTCTCGGGGGCGCTGGTGGCAGAGGCCGACCTCTCCGGAGCGGACCTGTCCGAGGCCGACCTCTCGGGGGCGACCGTGCGGGCCGAGGTGGCCGGCGTGACCGTTCGGGACACCGTCGTCACCGGCGCCGAGCTCGTCGACACGGAGCTCCCCGAGGGACCGATCAGCCGACCGACCGACGACGCCGACGAGGAGGAAAAGCCCGAGCCCGATGAGCCCGACGCCGAGCAGCCACCCGCTGAACGAGTCGGTAACTGGCGGGGGCGTCTGATCGCCGGCGCGGTAACTGGGGTGGCCTCGATCTTGGTCGGCTATCTCCTGACGCTCGCGGTCGTCGCCCTCGCCGAGGATCAAGAGTTCCTCAGAGAGCAGCTCTTCGCGGCGGCCGGGTGGATCTACTACGGCGCCCAGCTGACCCCACTTCGGGTCACGGACCCGTCCGACAGCTCTACCGCGGGCGCCTTCGACGGCGTCACGCAGAACATCGTGACCGAGTCCGGCGGCTTTCTCGGGACGGTCGCGGTGACGCTGCCGGCGCCGGTCTATCACCTGATCCCGATCGCCGTCCTGGTCGTCGCCGGGGTCGGCCTCGCCAGACGCGTTGATGCGACTGGACCCGCGGTCGGTGCGGCGACAGGGCTGACGCTCGTTGCCGGAACTTCGATCCCGGCGGCGATCGGCGCGGTCGCTCTCTCGGTCACGGTCGACGGGCTGACTCTCGGGCCGCCCGTCGTCGAGAGCCTGCTCCGGGTCGGGGTCGCCTTTCCCGCCGTCCTCGGTGCCGTCGGCGGCCTCGCGTGGGTGGCCCTCGCCCGGTTGCGGCCGGCGCTCCGGCGAGAGTAATCGAGTCTCTGATCGGTGCCGAGCGTCCGGCTGCCGCGTCGACGGCCCGGCCGGTCTCACCCGATCGTCGCCGTGTCGAACCGCCAGATCCCGACCGCGAGCGGCACGACGAGCCAGGCGAGCAGCAGTGCCAGTCCCGTCTCGCCTTGCACGTACCAGGCCAGTTCCGCCGGCTCGAGTCCGCGCTCTTCGAGAAACGCCGTCGGGTACGCGAGCTGGGTCGCAGCGAGATACGATTGTGTCGGACTGATCACCATCGTCAGCAGGGTGAGCGGATCCTCGCCGACGCCGGCGCCGATCACGTCGTTGAGCAGGTACTCCAACAGCCCCCGGATCGAGAGATCCCCGAATACGACGAGCAGGTTCGTCACGAAGTAGAATCCGAGCGCCCCGCCCATCGCTCGCGCTCGGGTCACGGTCGCGGCCGAGACGGCGACCGCGACGGCGACATACGTGAGCGCGTACAGCGTCGTCAGCGCGGCGATCCCGACGAACACGCCGGGGCGAAGCGCCGAGAACCACGCCACCGAGAGGACCGCCGCGACGGCAAAGGCGAGCAGACAGGACGCGGCGACGACTGCCGTCCGGGCGAGAAACTTCCCGACCACCAGCTCGCGCCGGCTGATCGGCGTTGAGAGGAGGAACTTGATGCTGCCGGATTCGCGCTCGCCGGCGATCGAGAGGTACGCGGCCACGAGCGCGATCGCCGGGATGAACAGCGCGCCGACGAACGTGAGATTCCACAGGCCGAGCAAGACGTCGTCGAACAGCTCGTTCCCGCCGGTGGCCCGGACCTGATAAAAAAACAACACAGTCACGAGCATGAACAGTCCGCCGACGAACCAGACGATCTTCGCCCGTCGGACGTCCAAAATGTCCTTGCGGAAGACACTCGCGACGCTCATGATCTCACCTCCACCTCCGGGACCGGCCGATCGCGCCCGCCGGCGCTCTCGCCCTTGGGGGCCAGCTCGGTTCGGTCGCCCCCGGTGTACCGGTTGAACAGCTCTTCGAGGGAGGTGCCCTCCGCGGTGATGTCAAGTACCGTCGTCTCCCGATCGAGCGCGCGCACCACCTCGACTTTCGCCCGGGCGTCCTCAAGAGCCGTCTCGACGACGCCATCTTCGATGGTGACCGACCGGACCCCGTCGATCGACCGCACGGCGGCCGGCTCCGGCGGGTCGGCGACCGCACACCTGAGCGTGGCGCCGAGATCCAGCCGGTCGCGCAGCTCCTCGATGGTCCCCTCGGCGACCAGCCGGCCCCCGCTCATGATCCCGAGCCGGTCACAGACCGCCTCGACCTCACCGAGAATGTGACTCGAAAAGAAGACCGTCCGACCGGCGGCGGCCTCCCCGCGGATGAGCTCGCGCATCTCCTGCATTCCGGTCGGATCGAGCCCGCCGGAGGGTTCGTCGAGCACCAGCAGTTCCGGGTCGCCGATCAGGGCCATCCCGAGCGCGAGTCGCTGTTGCATTCCCTTCGAGTAGCCCCCGACCGCCCGGTCGGCCTCCGCCGGCGACAGTCCGACCCGCTCCAACAGGTCGCCGATGTCGGCGCCGCCGCCGTGGGCCCTGTCGTACCACGCGAGGTGTTCCCGCCCGGTCAGCCGGTCGTGCAGGCTGGCACCCTCCGGGAGTACGCCGATCCGCTCTCTGATCTGTTTTGCCTCTTGCCGGGGGTCGCACCCGAGCACCCGTGCCGATCCCTCGGTCGGCCGGATGAAGTTCAACAGCATGTTGATCGTCGTCGACTTGCCCGCGCCGTTTGGCCCGAGAAAGCCGTAGACCTCGCCGGTCTCGACCGTCAGGTCGAGGTCCTCGACGGCCGTCAGGCTCCCGAACCGCTTGGTGAGGCCCCTCGTTTCGATCGCCACCATACCTCGCTCGTTCCTTCTGGAGTACACTTAGTTCGGTCTCCCAGTTTCCGGCACGGAGACGGCGCGCTCGGCGGTGACGCGGAGCGAGACGCTTTTTTGAACTCGGCTGTCAACCGAATACGATGGATCACGCCGCGGCGGGATCGGCCGCAGACCGGATCGTCGACACAGTGAGCAACGTCGTCGTCGCCGACCGGGCGTTTTTCGAGACGGTGTTGACCGGCGTGCTCGCCCGCGGACACGTCCTGCTGGAGGACGTTCCCGGTACCGGCAAGACGCTCACCGCGCGGAGTCTCGCGACCGCGCTCGGACTCGAGTTCTCCCGCGTGCAGTTCACGCCGGATCTCCTGCCGGCGGATGTCACCGGCTCGACGATATACGACGAGAGCGACGGAACGTTCGAGTTCAGTCTGGGGCCGATTTTTGCGAACGTGGTGCTAGCAGACGAGATCAACCGCGCGCCGCCGAAAACTCAGGCGGCCCTGTTGGAGGCGATGGAGGAGCGGCAGGTAACCGTCGACGGGGAGACCCACGAGCTGCCCCGCCCGTTTTTTGTGATCGCGACACAGAATCCCGTCGAACAGGAGGGCACGTTCGGACTGCCGGAGGCCCAGCGCGACCGGTTCATGATCAAGACCTCGATCGGCTACCCCGACGCCGCGGGCGAGCGCCGGCTGGTCGACCGCCGGGCCGACCGGACCGCACAGACCCCGAGCGTCGAGCCCGTCCTCGACCGCGACCGCGTACAGACCATTCAGGAGGTCCCGGAACGCGTGACCGTCGACTCGCGGTTGCGGGCGTATCTCGTCGATCTCGGGCGTGAAACGCGTAGCGACGACCGCGTCGAGATCGGCGTCTCTCCCCGCGGCGTCCAGCGGCTGTTCGAGGCCGTGCGGGCACTGGCGGCGATCAGGGGCCGCGAGTACGTGATCCCCGACGACATCAAGCGACTCGCCGGCCCCGTGTTCGCCCACCGGATCGTAGTGACTGGCGACGCCGCCGTCCAGGGAGCGGACGGCGCGGCGGTCGTCGCCGACGTGCTCGATCGCGTGGCCGTGCCGGCCGTCGAGGGTACCCAACAGGCCGAGCAGTAGCTCCCGGGACGGCCGATTCGGACGGCGATCGATCACCGCAGGGCCGCGACGAGCCCGACCAGTCCCGCGACGGCGAACAACAGGGCGAGCGTCGTCGTCCCGGTACCCAGTCCGTCGACGACCGCCCCGATCCCGGCCGCGAGGCCCGCGCCGAGGAGTCCGACACTGATCGTCGCGCCGGCGTGAAGGAGTTCGAGCCGCCGCGTTCTCGCCCCGGTCGCCTCCGAGCGTAGCTCGGTTCCGAACCGGCCAAGATCCCAGACGATTAGACTCGCGAGGACGCCGGCGACCACGAGCCAGGCAGGCGCGGCGATCGTCCCGGCGAACGTGGCCGCGAGAAAGAGTCCGCCGCCGGCGAGCGCGTAGCCGGCGGCCTCTGTCCGGAGATAGCCCAGCTGCCCCACTCCTCGGAGCGCGAGGCTCGTGCCCACGGCGACCGCGATCAGCCCGACGATCAGCCAGAGCACAAGCGTTACCTCACCGTAGATCGCGGCGCTCCGTTCGGCGGTCTCGCGCCACCGTGGCTGGATCGGTCCCGGGAGCCGGCCCACCACCTCGTCGACGACCGCCGTGTACACCGGGTTGGCGACCGCGACCGTGGCGACTGCGATCACCGCGCCGACAAGGAGAGGACCGACCGACCGATCCCATGCCCGGACCACACCCCGACCGAGCCACGCGAGCCCGGCGACGATCACTCCACCGGCGGCGACCCCGAACAACAGCCGCCGGAGGCCGCCGGCGGTCGTAATCCCCGACAGCGCGGCGTACGAGCCCGGGCCGATTAGGTCGCTGATCGCGTCCGGCGAGAGGGCGAGCTCGAGGGCGCCGACGACGGCCGCTGCCGCCGCGGCACCGACGGCGCCGACTCCGAGTATAGCCTCCACACGATCGAGGCGGCGACCGGTCTGGCTCTCGGCGTCGATGCGCCCGTCGAGAAGCTCGCGGATCGGCGAGGCGGCGAGCGCGGCCCAGACGCCCGCGGCGGCCGCGGCGGTCGCGAGGAGGAAACTCCAGGCGGCCAGCCCCGGTCCACCCGGATCGAGCGCCAGCGACGCAAGCTCCGAGAGCGGCAGCTCGACCGCCCCGGCGGACGTCTCGCCGGTCCCCAGCGCGCGGACAGTGAGCGCACCGGCGAGCAGCGCCGGTCCGATGGCGGTGGTGAGCCCGATCCGGCCGAACCGCCGGAGCGACCGCCCTCCGAGCGCGCCGCTCACCCCGAGCCCGACGCCGAGCGCCGCGGTGGTCGTCCCGAAGACGACGCCGACGTGGCCAACGATGACCAATACGCTGAGCGAGACCAGCGACGCATCCGGAATCGGGAACACCGTCCCGCCGATCGAGACGGCCGTCAGGATCAGCGCCACCGCGACGGCGCCGCCTCCCGGCACGACGAGCAGACTCGCGCCCGCAACGGCCGGCCGACCGGCGACGGTCGCAAGCGAGATCCCGACCGCCAGACAGAGCGCGCCGATCACCCCGATCGCAACCGGGACCGCGAGCCCGTCGATCAGGTCCCCGAGACTGGCGATCGTGACCCCGGCAACGACGACGGCGATCACGGCGCTGGTTGGCGTGGCGGTGGTTTGGGGTGCCATCTACGAGACGTCGGCGAGCGCGGCGCTGATCGCGCCGTCGATCGGACCGTCCGGTGTCCAGTCGATCACCGCTCCGCCTTCGCGTTCGATCGCGTCCGCGCGCAGGCGCCTGCGGACCGCGGCGAGCCGCTGACCGGGCGTCGACCCGGTCGTCACGTCCGGGCTCACCACGACGGTCGCGTACTCCCGTCCGCACAGCGCTTCGGCGAGCTCGACCGGCCAGTCGTCGACAAGCGGCGTGCAGACGATCACCTGCGCGGCCGCCGGGAGCCGACCGAGCACGCCCTGCACTTCGGGGTCGTGATCCGCCTCGGCTCGGGTCCGGTTGGGATCTCGCGTCGCCGTACCCGTCGCTTCGCCCGCGCCCTCTGGACCCGATCGGTCCTCCGGCGTCCGCTGGAGCGCGCGAAACAGCCCTCTCGCGGCCGCGCGGCCGCGCCTGTCGGTCGATTCCACCCAGGCGAGCCCGTCCGGGCCGACCAGTCCGTCCGGGACGGTCGTCTCTCCCCTGGCGACCGCGACAGTCGTGACGGCGTCGGCCCCGCGGAGCGCCTCGTAGAGCCGCTCGGCTGCGTACCCGGATAGGGCTGTTCCCGTCGAGGCGCCTGATCGCGGCGCTACCCGGCCCTTCGGAGAGCCGTCGACGACCAGCACGGTCCTCGTCGTCTGCTCGCGCCGGTACTGGACGGTAACGAGCTCGCCGGTCTTCGCGAGGTGACGCCAGTCGACCCGCCGGATCGGGTCCGTCGGCCGGTAGGGCCGGGTCGCGTAGAACTCGCGTCCGGGGCCGGCCTCGTCGGCGCTCCGACGGCCCGCCTGCGGGAGCGGCGTCCCGCGACCCGGCGGCTCTCGAACCGCGGTTGTCGCAGTCAGCTCTCGGTCGCCTGCGACCGGTACCTGTCCCGTGACCGTCGTCGATCCGGACAGCGACCTGATCCTGACCGCCGGGTCCTCGAACTCGAACGTCCCGCGTTTGCTCTCGACGGCGTAGGTCGTCGTCGCCGTCTCGCCCGGCCCGAGCGACCGGGCGAGCCGTGGCCGCCCGTCGGTGACGGCGAGCGGCTCCGGCACGCCGTCGACGACCCGGAGATCCGTCAGCGTCCGATCGCCCGCGTTCGTGACCGACAGCGTCACCGAAACGGATTCGCCCGGCGCCGGCGCGGCCGCGTCGGCGGTCCGCCGGGCGGTTAGCGACGGCGACTCCGGGGGCGCCGAGATCGTCCCGTAGGCGAGATACGCTAGCGGAACCGCGGCCGCGGCCAGCAGCGTCCCGTTCGCGTAGGCCACCCCGAGTAGAACCAACGCGAGCGTCGCGGGCAGTCCGACGGTCCACGGCCGGACGCGCCTCCGGACGGAATCGGCGAGTTCGGCCGCGGTTCGGTTACTCATCGACCCGCACCCGTTCGATCGCCGCGATCGTTCGCTCGATCCGGCGCCGGCGCTCGCGACGGGGAACCAGCCACAGCCGGAGTCGCGCCGCGAGCGGCGGCGAGCCCGCCCCGAGGACGGCCGCGGCGACCGGATCGTCGGTCCAAGCGCCGGTCTCGACGGCTGCCCGCGCGGTCGCGCGATCGGTCCCGGTCGCGGCCGCGTACGCCGCGGCGGCCGTCGCCGTCAGCTCGGCCGTGAGGTCGCTGGTTCCCCCTCCTCCGTCCACGACCCGATCGATGGTAGCGTCGACGCGGGCGGCCGTTCGCGCGGTCGTCTCGCCTCGGGGGGCCTCCGGCGGTCGGTCCCGGAGCCGGTCGAACGCCTCCGAGTCCGCACGTGGCGCCTGTGACCGACCCTCAGCCCAGGCGGCGAGCAGCGCGTACCCCCCTACGACGCCGACCGCGAGCAGCACCGCCGCGCTCCGATCGAGTTCGACGATCGCCCCGGCGAGCGCGTCGAACGGGGGCCTCTCGGCTAGCCCTGGCGCGAGCGCCAGCGCGAGCCCGCACAGGCTCGCGACCGCCCCCCC
>CAYREK010000080.1:0-9647 GCA_964423305.1 uncultured Halobacteriales archaeon
GGTAGGTGAGTAACGCAATCTGGTCGATCGGCTGGGGGAGCACCCGTCCGAGCATGTACGCAACATCGGTGTATTTCGTGGTCATCGACGCCAACAGGGCAAAGGTGACGACGGTAAGTGACCGGAAGCTGAGCTCGAAAACGAGCACGAGCCCGGCCCACGTGATCGAAAGCCCACCGAGTGGCGTCGAGAGCGCGCCACCGATTGGCGTGCCCGGTTCGAGGACGGCCAGCGGTCCGCCCACGGAGATAATAAACAGCATCGGTAGCGTGTACCAGCCGACTAGCCGTCGGTAGGGCAGTCCCGCCAGCCCGTAGACGACGAGGACAAGCCCGTACAGCCCGGCCAGAAGGGCCAGCGACTCGAGGACAGTGACCGCGAGCACGAGTGCGCCGATGATGCCGAGTTTCGTCCAGGGGTTGACGCGGTGTAGGGGCCCGTCGCGTTGCTCGGCGAACGCAGTGATGAGCCGCGGGTCGGGGACGTGATTCGAGAGTGTCGCCACGATTACCGCGTCGGGCGCTCGTCGTCTTCGAAGCCACCGTATCGGTCCACGTAGACGTACAGCCCAACGCCGACGAGTGCCAGCAGGGCTACCAGCCCGGCGAACTCAAGCACGAACCCGTTTTGTCTGATCGGGCCGGCGATGACGATCCCCCGACCGAAGTCGACGATCGAGCCGCCGCTGTCTCGGACCCCCTGCTGGAGCGTGGACGCCGATCGCTTCGCCCACGGAAGGGCGCCGCCGGTGGCTCTGAATCCAGCGTAGCCGGCCGCGACGGCGAGGGTCAACAACCCCGCGAGCGCACCGTACTGTTTCCAGCGCTGCATCAGGCAGTCACCCCCGTCGGCTCTTCGGTGGTATCACGCGTGGCGAGCCCGACGAGGTCGGGGCGCACCGAGGCGAGAAACTGAACAATAAAGCCCGTCAGGATTCCCTCGATGACGGCCACTCCAAGGTTGAGCCCGACCAACCCGCCGACAGCGACGGCCAGATCCCCGCGGGGGAGCGCGCTCCCGTTGACGCCGCTGACGACGATGATCGCGCCCATCACGAAGGCACCCGCGGAGAGGCCGATCGTTGCGGCACTCGCACTGGCGGGAAACACGTCCCAGTCCATCCCCATCAGCGTCTTGAACAGGTAGTAGGCGATGATAGCCTCGCTGGCGTTGACGAGCGTGTTCGCCCCCAGCAGGCCGACCGCGCCGTGGCCCAAGGCGGCCGAGAAGACGTTCACCACGACCGCAATGAGTGCCCCGAGTAGCGGTCCCGCGAGGATTCCGACCAGCCCGGTGAGGTTCATGTGGATCCCGCCCCAGACCGGAATGTTCAGCTGAAAGATCGCGAAACTCGCCGCCGCACCGATACCTGCGAGTGCGATCTGGTGTGTCTCGATGCCGCCCCGCCGGATGCGGTAGACGACGGCGCCGATCAGTCCCGATCCGATCAGCGTCCAGAAGATGAGTGCCCATAGTGGGAACGATCCCTCGCCGAGGTGGATGTGTGCCATAGCTGGTTATTATTTTGGAATTCTACTATAATAATCTTACCTTTTTAGTCGAAAGCGAATAATAATTTTTCCGTGTCATGTCTGCACATCGTAATAATATTAGGAGTCTGTGTCGCCTGACACGCCCGGTGTCGGGTCATTGCTTGCCGATCCGTGCGTCGTGAGGGGATCAAGACGAGTGGCGACATCTCCGGGAGCGTCGGTTCGGCCGGGCCGAGTCCATCGCCTGCCCTCGATCAACCGTATTTGACGATAAGAAACGAGTTCGAGCAGGCTCTTGGAGAGTCCACAGGGCCACGGAGACCGACGGTCGGTCCGGTTACACGCCCTCCGTCGGGAACGAGACCGGTTGAGCGCGTGATCTCGGGGGCGGATCACCGAGCTGCGCGGGATTTTACTCGACCGCCGTCGACGCTTTGGTATGCCCGAACTCGACGAAACCGACCTCAAGATCATGCAGCTCCTGATGGCCGATGCCCGGCGACCCTACAGCGAGATCGCAGACATCGTCGGACTCTCGCCGCCGGCCGTCTCGGATCGGGTCGAGAAGCTCCGGGAGACGGGAGTCATCGAGCGGTTCACCCTCGAGGTGGATCGCTCGCAGCTCCAGGCAGGGATCCCAGTGTTGATCACCCTCGAGATTTCCCCATCCAGTCCGGATACCGGGTCAGTCAGGGACGAGCTCGTGGCGGCGGGCGCAGTCGAACACGTGTTCACCACGGCCGGGGGCGACCTCGTCGTCGGCGCCGGCGTCCCGGACAGGGACGTCGCGGGGTGGCTCAGGGACACCCTCGGTGAGGATGCGATCAACGACTTCGAGGTGGAACTGTTGGCAGGTGTCGACTGGTCGCCGGATCTCGCCGGGACGGAGTTTGGGCTCACCTGCGCGCAGTGTGGGAACACGGTCGACAGCGAGGGGACAGCGACCCGAATCGATGGAGAGCTGTACCAGTTTTGCTGTCCGTCGTGTGAAACTCGCTTCCAGGAGAAGTACGACCGGCTCCGGCAGGACGCGGACTAGGCCGGACGATCCAAATCGGGGCGACGAGCGCTCGGCTTTGGTTTCGAAAGTATCACCGCCCACAGACTGAACGTTTTGAGGGAGAAGGCAGTTCAACGAGGGGACCGTACGACCGGGTAGTGACTCACAGGAAAAGCCGCGTCGACATTCGGGGGATGAGCTGTGCGAACTGCGCACAGACCATCACCGACGCGGTCGGCGCGCTCGACGGCGTCGCGGAGACGAGCGTCAACTTCGCCACCGACGAGGGGACCGTGGCGTACGATCCCGACCGGACATCGCTGGAAGAGATCTACGCGGCAATCGAAGAAGCTGGGTACGATCCCGTGACCGACTCGGCGACAATCGCCGTCGCCGACATGTCGTGTGCGAACTGCGCGGAGACGATCGAGGAGGCACTCGAGGGAGCGCCGGGCGTCGTCGCCGCTGATGTCAACTTCGCCACCGACCGGGCGCAGATCTCCTACAACCCGGCGGAGGCAAACGCCGAGGAGTTCTACGGGGTCATCGAGGAGGCCGGCTACTCGCCCGTCCGCGGGGACGAAGACGACTCCACAGGCGGCGGGACCGACGCCGGAGAGGCCGCTCGGCGCGAGGAGATCCGTAGACAACGGCGGCTGACGGTGTTCGGCGCGGCGCTGTCGGCGCCGTTTCTGGTCTTTCTCGCCGAGCGGTTCCTACTCGGCGGGGCCGTCCTCCCGGAGACGATCCTGGGCGTCGAGTTCGGGTGGCTTGAGTTCCTGCTAGCGACGCCGGTCCAACTCGTATTGGGCCGGCCGTTCTACAGGAACTCATACACCGCGCTCGTAACGAACGGCCGCGCCAACATGGACGTGCTGATCGCGCTGGGCTCGACAACCGCGTACGTCTACTCGCTCGCGGTGTTGCTCGACGTGATCGTCGGGAGCCTGTACTTCGACACGGCAGCGCTGATTCTCGTGTTCATCACGCTGGGTAACTACCTCGAGGCCCGCTCGAAGGGCCAGGCCGGCGCGGCGCTCCGGGAGCTGCTCGAGATGGAAGCCGAGACAGCCACGATCGTCGAGGACGGAACCGAACAAGCGGTTCCGGTCGCAGAGATCGCGGTCGGCGACCGGATGCGGGTCCGGCCGGGCGAGCGGATTCCCACAGACGGGGTCGTCGTCGACGGGCAGTCGGCGGTCGATGAGTCGATGATCACCGGCGAGTCCGTCCCCGTCGAGAAAGGCGTCGGCGACGAGGTCGTCGGCTCGACGGTCAACGAGAACGGCGTCCTCGTCGTCGAGGCGACGAAGGTTGGGGCCGACACGGCCCTCCAGCAGATCGTCCGGACGGTCAAGGACGCCCAGTCCCGCCAGCCGGAGATCCAGAGCCTCGCCGACCGGATCTCGGCGTACTTCGTGCCCGCCGTCATTGCGAACGCGTTGTTTTGGGGAGCGGTCTGGTTCCTGTTTCCCGAGGCGCTCGCTGGCGTCGTCGACCGGCTCCCGCTGTGGGGGCTGGTCGCCGACGGACCCGTCGCCGCCGGCGGCGTGTCGGTCTTCGAGTTCGCCGTCGTCGTGTTCGCCTCGGCGGTGTTGATCGCCTGTCCCTGCGCGCTCGGGCTCGCGACGCCGGCCGCGACGATGGTGGGCACGACGATCGGCGCGAAACACGGCATCCTGTTCAAGGGCGGAGACATCCTTGAGCGGGCGAAAAACGTCGACACCGTGGTCTTCGACAAGACCGGGACACTCACTACCGGCGAGATGGAGCTAACCGACATCGTCGTCCTCCGAGAGGCCACAGAGGGCGTCACCGACGGCGGGGTGACCGCCCGGGACCAGTTCGACGAGAAAGAGCTGCTCGGGCTCGCGGCCGCTGCCGAGCGCGGGAGCGAACACCCGCTCGGGCGCGCCATCCTCGAAGGCGCCCGGGCCCGCGGACTCGACGTAACCGAGCCCGAGAGCTTCGAGAACGTCCCCGGGCGCGGCGTCAGAGCGACCGTCGAGGGCAGGGAAGTACTCGTCGGCAACCGGACGCTCATGCGGGACAACGGGATCGATCCCGCGCCCGCCAAAGACGTGATGGAACGGCTCGAGCGGGCGGGCAAGACGGCGATGCTAGTCGCCCGTGAGGGCGAGGTCGTCGGCGTCGTGGCCACCGCCGACACGGTCAAAGAGCAGGCGAGCGCGGCCGTGAGCCAGCTCCGCGAGCGCGGGATCGAGGTATCCCTGCTCACGGGGGACAACGAGCGGACCGCCCGCACGGTTGCAGAGCGGGTCGGGATCGATCCCGGGAACGTCCGGGCGGAGGTACTCCCCGGCGACAAGGCCAACGCCGTCGAGGCGATCCAGGCCGAGGGGCGAACGGCGATGATGGTCGGCGACGGCGTGAACGACGCACCGGCGCTGGCCGTAGCCCACGTCGGAACCGCAATCGGCTCGGGGACCGACGTGGCCATCGAGGCCGCCGACGTGACCCTGATGCGGGACGATCCGGTCGACGTGGTGCGGGCAATCCGGATTTCGGAGGCGACCCTCGCGAAGATCAAGCAGAACCTCGCGTGGGCGCTGGGGTACAACACGGCGATGATCCCGCTTGCCTCACTTGGCTTGCTCCAGCCGGTGTTTGCCGCCGGCGCGATGGCGCTCTCGAGCGTGTCGGTACTCTCGAACAGCCTCCTCTTCCGCCGGTACACGCCCGATCGAGAGTACGAGCTGCTCGGGCGGCTGCGGTGACGGCCGCGCTAGTCGCGTTGGCCGGCGCGGGAGCGAAAACGCGGCGTCCCGGTCGATCGAAGTCGGCATGGACCGGCGGCTCGTCGGAGACGTCGCGGCCGGGGGTCGACAAAATCGCACCTGTTTTGCCCGTGACGGCTGAACACCCAGACATGTCTCGAGTGATTGTCCCGTTTGAACTCCCCGACCCCGAGTCGCTGTCCCAAGGGCTCGTCGACGAACTGGCGTCGGTCGAAGCGGTGGTCGTGCTTGGCCACTACGACCTGCCCGAGCAGACACCGGCGAGCGTCGCGGGCGAGCAGTTCGGTGACGACGCACAGGCGACCGTCGATGAGATCGCCGAGCGGTTCCGGGAAGCTGGTGCACAGGTCGTGACACGCGTCGTCTTCGGGAAAGACCGCGGTGGGGCTATCGAGGAGATCGCAAACGAGGAGGGCTGTATCGCGGAGCTGATTCCACGCCCGACCGACGGAATGGATCGAATTCTGGTCCCGATCCCGGACGCCGAGATTACCCGTCTCCCAGAGTTCGTGCAGCTGGTCTACAACGACCAGACAGAGGAAATCACTCTGTTGCACGTCCGCGACGGGACGAGCGGCGAGGACAGCGACGAGCGGGTAACACGGGCCCGAGACCAGCTCGTCGACGCCGGCTTTGATCCGAGCCTCGTCGAGACGACGATTGTCGAGAGCGGCGACCACGGCAGCGAGATCAGGCGCCTCGCGACCGAGCACGACGCGGTCGTCATGTACGAGGCAGAATCTCGTCTCGGCGATTTTGTCTTCGGATCGCTGCCCGATCGGATCGCAAACGAGACCGACAATCCGGTGTTGGTCGTCCAGCGCGACTACGAACCGCGGCTACAGGACTGAGACTGGCAGTCTCGCAGGTCGGGTCCCGCCTGAACCCCGCCCGTGGCACGTACCCGACGCCGAGAGCACCTGGAGATGGCCGATGGGTGTCTCGAGCGCTCAGTCGGTGTCGGTCGCAGAGAGCCCGTCGTCAGCCTGGCCGCGGCGGTCGTGCATGATCGTCCCGATTGCGCCGGTCCGGTCGGTCCGGGGCCGGCCGTAGACGAGGTAGATCACCAGGCTACCGACGACGATGCCGGCGGCCCCGAGAATCGGGAGCCGTCCCATCTGGGTGAGCAGTCCGATCCCAGCGACGAGTCCGAACACCTGGACGTACGGGTACCCAGGTGTGGTCCACTCGGGCTGGTAGGATGGCACGTCAGCCTCCCGGAACGCGATCAGCGCGACGTTTGCGATCGAGAACACGAGGATCTTGAACGCGCTCGCCAGCTTCGCCAGCTCGATCACCGGCACGAACGCGATCAACAACATGAGCACAGCGCCGGTCAACAACACCGAGTTACGCGGGGTGCCGAACCGCTCATCGACCGTATCAAGCTGCGGCGGGAGCAGGTTGTCCCGGCTCATCGCCAGCGGGAACCGCGAGGTCGAGAGCACGCCGGCGTTTGCCATACTTGTCAGGGCGACGACCGCGATGATCGAGATGATCGCGACCCCGAACCCGCCGAACAGCGCGTCGGCGCCGTCGGCCATTGGTGTCAGCGAGGCACCACCGTCCGGCCCACCGTGAATCAGGGTGTCGGCGTCGGCCAGCCCGACGATCGCGGCCACGACCGCGATGTAGATAAGCGTCATAATCGTCATCGATCCGATGATTGCCCGGGGGAGGTTCTTGCCCGGATTCTCGACCTCCTCGGCGATGCTCGCGATCTTCGTCACGCCCGCGAAGGAGACGAACACGAACGCTGCCGCCGTGATGACACCGGTCGAGCCGTGCGTGGTAAAGGGCGTGTAACTCCCGGTATTGATCTGGAAGCCGGCGTTGAACACGTAGCCGGTCAGACCGACCAGCACGAGGGATACGATAATCGCCTGGACCCGGCCACTGAGTTCTGTCCCGGTGATGTTGAGCGCGATCACCGCGAGTGCGAGCGCGAGGCCGACGATCTTGATCGCACCCTCGGCGATCGGTGCGAACAAGAGGAGATAGGAACCCAGCCCGACCAGGGCAAAGGCCGACTTGAAGGTTAGCGAGAACCACGAGCCGATCCCGGCAATCGTCCCGAAAAGCGGTCCCAAGGCCCGGTCGATGTACAGGTACGTGCCCCCAGCCTGGGGCATCGCCGTCGCCATTTCGGCCTTCGAGAGCGCCGCCGGCAGTACCACGAGCGCCGACAGGACGTACGCGAGGATGACCGCCGGCCCGGCCTTCTTGAACCCCAGCGCCGGGAGCACGAAGATCCCGCTCCCGATCATCGCGCCCATGCTGATCATCATCGTCGGGTATAAACCCAGGCTGCGGTCGAGATTGTGGCTGACCATCGTCAATTAGACATAAGCACTGTAGTATTTAAATCTATTTCTATACTCTAACTTTCCTGGAGTTCAGTTAGATTTATTATACCCGGGCGGATATCGAGTCGTAGACAGATGGCAACGAGATGGACACGGGGGTTCAAAAACACCAACCGCGAGTTTCCGATGGGGCTGTTGGCGATACTGAGCGTCGCCCTCGGCGTGGTCACGCTCGCGTACCTGATCGATCACCCGTACCTGATCGATCACCCGTACTCACCGCTGGTGAGACGGGCCGAGATCATCGGCGTCGCAGGGCTCTCGGGCGGCGTCGCGGTCAGCGCGTACCGTCTGGTTAACAGCGAGTACACGGCCGCCGATCTGTGGGCGATCTTCGGATGGAGTGTCACCGGAGTCCTCGGGGCGGTCGGAGTCGCCGGCGGGATCTACCTCCACCAGGTGGTAAAGCACGGTGAGCTTGCGGAGCTCATGTTCCTGTTCGAGGAGCTGGCGCTGGTCGGGCTCGTCGCAGGACTCGGATTCGGGGTTGTGCACCGACAGAGCCGTCCCGACCGGACAGTCATGGCCGACGGACAACCGAAGCCGATCGGGGAGGGGAACAGAGACGAGCGTGTTCGGGCGCTTGTCACCGCGCTCAGCGACGACAGCCGGGAGGCCGAACGCCGGTTTGCCGTCCTCGAGAAAGTCGTCAACACCACGACACAGGAGCTGCCGCTCCCGGCCCTCGCTGCAAAGCTCGCCGCCGATGAGTCCGCCTTTTCTGACGACAGACAGACGATAACGCGGTCACTCGAAGCGGATCACATTCCAGCGCTCGCCGACGCAGGCCTTCTCGAGGTAAACGCAGACGCGGAAACGGTCGAGTACGTCGGGTCACCCGATCTCGCGGAGCAGCTGAGCGGAGAGGCGGTCTCGCCGCGGTGATCAGTCAGCCGTCGCGATCGGAGAGAACGGATCGAGCGGGTCCTGTCGGTCGGCGCGTGGAACCAGCGTCACGATGTCCCCGACCTGGATTGTGGTGTCCCCGTCGGGATCGATCGTTTCGGTTTGGCGTTCGACGAGCAGGACGGTGGTGTTCGGCGAGAGATATTCCTGCTCGCGGGCCTCGTCGATCGAGTGGCCGGCGATCGGGGCACCCTCCTCGACCGGAACCTCGAAGATGTCGGTTCCGTTGGCAAGCGAGATTGCGTTCGCACCCTCGATCGAATCGGCGTCTTCGGGCCCGAACGGCTCGTACGGACTCCACAGTTCCGTCTGGAGCAGTTCCTCGTCCTCGATAGTGATATCAAGCGCCGAGAGCTCGCGAGCGATGGTTCGCAGGTCTTCAGTCTGCTCGCCGACGGCAACGACCTGGAGATCGCGCTTGCCGGCCATCAACACCCGAACATTGACGACACCGGGAATCGCCCGGGCGGCGACCGCAAGCCGCTCTCGGTCGGCGGCCGGAACTGTACACATGTAAATTCCGGTGAGGTATCCGCCCGCCCGTTCGAAGTTGACCGTCGCGTGGTAGCCCCGGATGACTCCTTCAGACTCCAGCCGGTCGATCCGGTTGTGAATCGTCGCGTCCGAGACGCCTAGCTCGTCGGCCAACTCGGTCGCCGAGGTGTGACGGGCGTCTTCCATCAGCGCGTGGAGGATCCGCCGGTCGGTTTCGTCGAGTTCGTGGGTCATGAGTGGTCTGTTATCCGAATCTTAGTCGTTGGAGTCTATATGGATGTTGATACCGCGGTGAGGCCGGCGAGGTAAAGAGACGGCGGCGGGCGGTCGGGCCGATCAGAACTCCGGGCCTCGAGACTGACATCCTCCCACGGCTAAAGCCGTGGGGTTCCCGACCACAGGTCGGGCAGTCCACGGCGGGAGGTTCCCCACTCGTACGCGGTGGGGTTGTGGGCCGTGCCAGTGCGGCCCCCGACCGAGATAGCGGGCTTCATCTACCCCCGCGAAGGGTGCGTATCCGTACCTCGGACTCGGTACCACAACCGACGAACGCCGACACAATCAACGTTTCGGCGGCTGTCGGCTTCATCCCACGACGAACGTCGTGGGCTTTCGCCTCGAAACTCTG
>CAYREK010000081.1:0-9498 GCA_964423305.1 uncultured Halobacteriales archaeon
GGTCGTACTCGTCTGTTGGCATACCGACCGTGTGCCGGGCACGCTCAAAACCGTTTCGACAGCGCGAAATCCAGAGGGCGCGCCGATCGTCGGCGGACGGTCAGCCGGAGTCGGTCAAAAACTCGGCGACGAGCTCGGCGACGCGCTCGCGCTGACCGACAAAGAAGTGATCGGCAGCGAGCGTCTCGACGGGTCCGCCGCGCTCGCGCGCCCGGTCTGCGACGGGGGCAGCGTCTGCAGTGTCGTCGCGGGTGCCGTAGACGACCTGCAGCGGGACTGTCAGCGCAGAGACTGCCTCGGGAACGTCCAGTCCGGCCGAGACCCGCCGGGCCGGGGCGAGCGCGGAGACCGCACCCAGTCGGTCGGGCTCCTCGGCGGCCGCGAGCACCGCGACGGCGCCGCCGAAGCTGTAGCCGAACAGCGAGACGGTCTCGTACCGATCGGCGGCCCAGGCCAGGGCGGTCAGGGCGTCGTCACGCTCGCCCCGGCCGCCGTCGAAGGCGCCGTAGTCGATCCGCAGACAGTCGATGCTCCGCCCGCCGAGCGCGTCGCTGACCGCCCGCAGCCGGCTGTCGTGTCTGTCCCCGCCGTGTTGTGGGTGGGGCGGGCAGGCGACGACCGCCGCCCGCGGGTCGTCGACAGAGTCCGCGCGGTCGAGCGTCGCCCGGAGGTCGCGCCCCCCAAGGAGCAAAACCGGCGTCGCCGAGCGGTCGGCCATACACACGTCCGGCAACCCGGATGTAAGAATTTTAAGTTTCGGCGACCCTGGTCTATGTATGGGAATCCTCTCGCGGGCCTCGTATGTCGTGCGGTCAAAACTCAACGCCCTGCTCAACAGGGCAGAAGATCCGGGGGAGACGCTCGATTACTCCTACGAGCAGCTTCGCGACGAGCTGCAGAACGTCAAACAAGGAGTTGCTGACCTGACCACCCAGAAGAAACGTCTCGAGATTCAAAAACGCCGGCTCGAACAGAACGTCGAGAAACACAACGAGCAGGCCAGACAGGCCGTCGACCAGGGCCGGGACGATCTCGCGCGGCGGGCACTCGAGAAGAAAAAACAGAAGATGACCCAGATCGAGAATCTGGAGCGCCAGATCGACGATCTCAAACAGAAACAGGAGAATCTGATCGACCAGAAAGACCAGCTCAAACAGCAAATCGAGGAGTTCCGCACAAAAAAGGAGACGATGAAGGCCCGCTACGAGGCCGCGGAGGCACAAAAGCGGGTCAACGAGGCCGTGACCGGCGCCGGCGAGGAGATGAGCGACGTGACCCGCCAGATCGAACGAGCGGAAGAGCGGACCGAAGAGATGGAGGCCCGCGCCGCGGCGCTCGACGAGTTACGCGAGAGCGGCGCCCTGGAGAATGCGATCTCCGATAAGAGCGACCTCGACCGAGAGCTCGAACAGCTCTCGACCGATAGCTCGGTGGACCGCGAACTCGAGACGCTCAAATCCGAGATGGGGACGAGCGAGGAAGACAGCGGGGAGGCCGACCCGGCGGTCGATCCGGCTGAGGCCGACGTCGATCTCGAGGAACTCGAGGACTCGGTCGACGAGAGCGAGGTCGACGCCGAGCTCGAGGAGCTGAAAGAGGATCAGTCGTAGCGCGGGGTCGCACCCCGAGTGTGGATATTCTCGAACGGAAGAGTCGGGCGAGCCAAGTACCCCCGGGCGCAACGAGCGCCATGGCACCGACGCAGTCGCCAGATCTCGATCGGTTCGACTCCCGGCGCTCGACAGTGTACGCGCCGGAGGGGATCGTCGCGACCAGCCAACCTCTCGCCGCGGAGGCGGGCGTCGAGATACTCCGACAGGGCGGCAACGCCTTCGACGCAGCGGTCGCGACCGCGGCGGCGCTCAACGTCGTCGAACCCACCAGCACCGGGCTCGGCGGAGACGTGTTCGCGGCCTACCGGACCGCCGACGGCGATGTCGGCGCGATGCGGGCGAGCGGCGGCGCACCCGCGGAGGCGAGTCTCGAGGCGGTCCGAGAGCGGGTGGCCGACGGGAGTGACGCGGATCCCGGAGAGGTCTCGATGCCGATGCACGGGCCCCACGCCGTCACGGTGCCGGGCACCGCACGCGGGTGGGAGGCGACCGTCGAGAAGCTCGGTCGACTCGAGTTGGCCGAGACCCTCGGTCCGGCCATCGAGTACGCGACCGAGGGCTACCCCGTGACGGAGGTGGTCTCGGCGCAGTGGCAACACGGCGAGGAGCTGTTCGACGACGAGCACGCCCGTGAGGCGTATCTCTTCGACGGCGCAGCCCCGTCGGTCGGCCAGACGGTCCGGCTCCCGAAGCTGGGCGCCTCGCTAGAGCGGATCGCCGAGGGGGGCGCAGATGTCCTCTACGAGGGCGAGATCGCCGAGGCGATCGCCGCGGAGGTCCAGTCGAAAGGCGGGTTCATGACCGTCGACGATCTCGCCGGCTTCGAGGTCGAGTGGCCCGACCTGCTCTCGACGACCTACAACGGGGCCGAGGTCTTCGAGATGGGCCCGCACAACCAGGGCCAGATCGCACTCGAGGCGCTCAACATCGCAGAGGAGATCGGCGCCGGCGAACACCCCTACGACTCGGCCGATCGGGTCCACGCCTTCGCCGAGGCGATGAAACTCGCGTTCACCGACGGCCACTACCACGTGACCGACCCCGAGTACGAGTCGGTGCCGCCGCTACACGCCAAAGCATACGCGAGCGAGCGCGCCGCGGCGATCGGCGAGGAGCCGTTGACCGACGTCGAGGTGGGGACGCCGGCCGCGACCGGCGAGGACGCCGACACCGCGCTTTTGTGTGTTGCCGACGGCGCGGGCAACGTCGTCTCGTATATCAACTCGCGGTTCGCCGGCTTCGGCAGCGGGCTCGTCGCCGGTGACACGGGTATCGCACTCCAGAACCGCGGGGCCTCGTTCTCGCTCGATCCCGATCACCCCAACCGCTTCGAGCCGGGCAAGCGGCCCTTCCACACGCTCGTGCCGGCGCTCGCACGCCTCGACGACGAGGACTGGCTCGGCTTTGGCGTGATGGGCGGGTACATGCAACCCCAGGGCCACGTCCAGGTGCTCGCGAACCTGATCGATTACGAGATGCCCCTGCAGGCGGCACTCGACGCCCCGCGGTGGCGCTACCGGGCCGACGAGTCTCTGGGCGTTGAGGACCGGCTCCCGGCGGGAATCGCCCCGAAGCTCGACCGCCGGGGCCACGACGTTCGGGTCCTCCAGCCGGGCCTGTTCGGCGGTGCCCAGGCGGTCCGCAACGACGGGGATACCCTCTCGGGCGCTACCGAACCTCGGAAAGACGGGCAGGTCGCTGGGTTCTGACGTTCGACGAGCCCGATCGCGGGACTCTGCGGGAAGGCGGCTCGTCAGGACCGGCTCGAATGCAGGACGAAAAGCTTCGGCGGTCCGGTCTTCAGTAACCCCGAGACTGCTCGCGGAGTCGCTCGATCCGCTCTTCGGTCGGCGGGTGCGTCGAGAAGATCTTCTGTAGCGCGCCGCGGGCGCCCTCGGCGGAGATCGCCAAGGCGTTGACCGTCTCCTGGCCTTTCATTTCTTTGCCCTTGTTGCCGGCGCTGATCTTCTCGAGGGCCCGCGCCATCGCGTCGGGGTTGTTCGTGTAGGTTGCCGAGTCGCTGTCGGCGACGTACTCGCGGTACCGGGAGATCGCCATCACGAAGATCATCACGATCATCTGGGCGATCGTTCCGAGGATCATCCCGGCGAAGTACGTCGCGATGTTGCGCTCGCCACCCAGGATGTACGCCCACTGGACGACGATCCCGACCATCGAGGCGATCGACTGCCCAAGCACCATCAGGACCACGTCGCGGTTCTTGATGTGTGCCAGCTCGTGGCCGAGCACGCCCTCGAGTTCGTCGTGCTCGAGCAGATCGATGATCTCCTCGGAGACGACGACCACGCCAGCGCCCTTCCGGCCGACGGCGAAGGCGTTGGGGACGCCCATCTCCGCGACCATCAGTCGGGGCTTCTCGATGCCCATGTCCTGGCTGAGCTGCTCAACCGAGCGGTGGATCCGGCCGTAATCGTGCCGGCCGGACCGACCCTCGGGCATGTCCTCTGCCCCGACGCTGCGAAGCGCCATCCACTTGCCGAACTTGTACTGGAAGCCGACAAACCCGAGACTCCCGAGCAGCAACAGCGCGAGCACGCTCGTTCCGGTGCCGAACTGCCACATGACTGCTCCGGCGAGTGCTGCGTAGAAGCCGAACAGGATCGATCCGGCCAGCAGCATCCGGAGCCGGAGACCGTTGTGTCCTACCATCACACTCTACTAGGGATGCACCAATAAAAAAGTGTACGTTTCGGAGATGACAGGCGAGGCAACCATCGGCAGGAAGGTGAGCCACAGCACAACACATAACCCCGATCCGAACAATTCAATGACTGTGACGCCGACTGTCGGCTCTGAGGCAGTGATTTCGGTCCGACCAGCCGGTGGTCGGGGTCAGAAAGCCGGCGGTAAACGCACGTAGCGCCGGCTCGCGGCGGAGGTGGCGCTCTGTCGTGGGTTGTTCTTGTTCTCGACTGACAGACCGACAGTTCAGCAAGCGAGTGATAAGGTACACGGATCATGACAGACACGACATACGACACCTTCGCCGGCGTGTATCCGGCGATGTGTACACCCTTCGACGAGGACGGGAGCATCGACTTCGACCAACTGCGCGCGGACGCTCGCCGGCTCGAGGCGGCCGGCGTCGACGGGCTCGTTCCGATGGGCTCGACCGGCGAGGCGGCCACGGTCAGCCACGACGAGCACGTCGAGGTGATCGCGGCGGTCGCCGAGACCGTCGACGTGCCGGTGATCGGCGGCGCCGGCTCGAACAGCACCCGCGAAGCGGTGTCACTGGCTCGGCGGGCCGCCGACGCCGGTGCCGACGCCCTTCTGTTGATCGCACCGTATTACAACAAGCCCGAACAGCGGGGCTTTCGCGAGCACTTCGAGACGATCGCCGACGCGGTCGACCTGCCACAGATCGTCTACAACGTTCCCTCCCGGACCGGCCGGTCGCTGACCGCGGACACCGTCGTCGAGCTCGCCGGCCACGACACCATTCGGGGATACAAGGCAGCCGGCGGCGACCTGGGTCGGATCGGCGAGATCGTGGAACGAACGCGAGACGAGAGCTTCGACGTGCTCTCGGGCAACGACGCCGAGACGCTACCGATCCTCTCGGTCGGCGGGACCGGCTGTATCAGCGTCGCGGCGAACGTCGAGCCACAGCGGATGGGCGAGCTCGTCTGGGCGGCCCTGGACGGGGAGTACGGCCGAGCACGGGAGCGCCACCACGAGCTGGGGGGGCTGTTCCGGGCGCTGTTCCGGGAGACCAACCCGATCCCGGTCACCGCGGCCATGGAGATTCGCGGTCACGGCAACGGCCGACACCGGGCGCCGCTGACGCCGCTGTCGCCGGAGCTGCGCGAGGAGCTGGCGGCGCTGCTCGCAGAGTACGACGAGCCCCAGATGGCCGACCGCCACCACGAGCGACGGCCCGCGCCGGAGCTGTGAGCGTGGCCGAGACGCAGATCGCCGTCAACGGCGCCGGCGGCGAGATGGGAGGGCGGGTGCTCGCGACCGCCGCCGAGCGAGACGACCTCGAGAGCGTCTTCGGAGTGGCCCCCGACCCCGAGGCGGCTACGGCGCGGGTCCCGGTCGTCGAGCCAGACGAGCTTGACGGGGCGCTCGATCGACACGCGCCGGACGTACTCGTGGATTTCAGCGTGCCGGCCGCGACCGTCGACGCGGCACGGGCCTGTGCGGCCACCAGCGTCGCTCTCGTCACCGGAACGACCGGGCTCGAGGACCGACAGCTGGCGGCGATCCAGGAGGCGAGCGCGGAGACGCCGGTGCTACGGGCGAGTAACTTCTCGCGGGGCATCCAGGCGTTCCTGCGGGCGCTCGAGCCGGCACTGGCGGCGCTACCGGAGTACGATGTCGAGCTGCTCGAGACACACCACAGCCGCAAGCGCGACGCCCCCAGCGGCACGGCAGAGACGATCCTCGAGACCGTCGCGAACCACCGCGAACTCGACCGCGTCCCGGGCCGGGAGGGAACCCACGACCGGGCCGACGAGGACGTCGGCGTGCTGGTCAGACGGGCCGGGACGATCCGAGGGGAACACGAACTGCTGCTCGCCGGCGACGACGAGGTGCTCACGCTCACCCACCGCGCCGAGGACCGGGGCGTGTTCGCCGCCGGCGCCCTCGACGCGGCCGTCTGGATCGCCGGCCGCCCGCCCGAGACCTACTCGTTCGCCGACGTCGTCGCGGACTGACGGGCCGGCACCGACATTGTTTTATTCTATCACGAAAACTATCGCGTGGGGTGGTGAAGTGTGAGCACAGGAGCGCTTATCGGCGCTGCAGTTGCGAGTGTACTCGTCGTTCCGGGACTGGTCTACGGCACGGTCTGGTACCTGCGAGTCCGTGAGCAGGTGTCGACGGGCGGACGACCGGAGCCGCCGGAACCGAACCACACCGGGCGCGTCGTGCCCGGGAGCGACAACGAGCAGTAACGCGACCGCGCCGAGCAGAACGGACAAGCCTCGGGACGACCAGCTACGCGTATGGGCCAAGATTCGGACCTGCGGGAACAGATCGAGCGGCTGTGGACCAGACGAGAGGCCGGCGAGCTGGACGCGTCGGGACTCGGAGAGCTGAGCGTCCTCGATGAGTTTCTCAGCGCACTTGAGCGCGACGAGATCCGGGCAGCCGAGCGCGTCGACGGGGAGTGGCGCGCCCGGGACTGGGTCAAACACGGGATCTTGCTCAATTTCGCGCTCCGGGAGATCTCGGGGTACGAGTACGGCGACACCACATACAACGATGTCGTGCCGCTTGCGGAGACCGCCAGGTTCCGGGAGCGGGGAACCCGAAACACGCCAGATGGAACTGTCGTCCGCCGGGGCGCTCGGGTCGGAGCCGACGCAATCCTGATGAGCCCCTCCTTCGTGAACGTCGGCGCCCGGGTCGGGGACGGCTCGCTGGTCGATTCGTGTACGACCGTCGGCTCGTGTGCACAGATCGGCGCGAACGTCAAGCTCGGCGCGAACACGCTGATCGGCGGCGTGCTCGAGCCCGTCGAGGACGCGCCGGTCGTGATCGAGGACGGCGTCTCTCTGGGGGCGGGCTGTCGGGTGACCTCGGGGTTCGTTGTCGGCGAGGACTCGGTGGTCGCGGAGAACACGCTGTTGACCCCGCGGCTCCCGGTGTACGATCTCGTCGAGGAGACGGTCCGGTACGGCCGCCTGCCGCCCGAACGGCGGGCCTTTGCCCGCTACGTGGAGTCCTCGATCGGCGAGCACGAGCTGTTCGAGGGCGGGGCCTACAAGCCCGCGGTGGTAGCGACCGAGCTGGGCCGAGAGACGCTCGCGGCGACCGAGCGAGAGCAGACCCTTCGGGAGTCGGGACCAACAGCCTGAACCGGCACACGGCCGAGAACAGAACAATGAGCGAGACGCGACCGGCGAGTGAGACGCCGCCGGTCCGACGGCTGGGCGACTGGGACCGCGAGCGGCTCGCGGCGGTCGCGAGCGAACACGGCACGGCGCTGTACGCGCTCGACCGCGATCGGGTGCGGGCCAACTACCGCCGGATCGACGCCGCCTTTCCCGAGGCGCGTGTCATGTACGCCGCGAAGGCCCACGCCGGACGGGCGGTGCTGGAGACGATCCTCTCGGCGGGCGGGGCCATCGAGTGTGCTGCCCGCGGGGAGCTCGACCGGGCGATCGCCGCCGGCGCAGACCCGAACGAGCTGCAATATACGGCCGTGAACCCGCCGGCCGAGGACCTGACCTACGCCGCCGAGCTCGGCGCCGAGGCACCGGACTTTACGATCACAGCCGGCGCGCTCGACACGTTCGACCGGCTCGCAGACCGGGGGTACGACGGGCGGGTCGCGCTGCGTGTCAACCCCGGGATCGGGACCGGCCACCACGAGAAAGTCGCCACCGGCGCGGACGCGAAGTTCGGGGTTCCCGCTGAGCGCGCTCCCGAGGCCGCGGCGACGATCGCAGACCAGTTCGAGCTGGTCGGCGTTCACGCCCACGTCGGCAGCGGCGTCCTGCAAGACGATCTCGACGAACACTACCGGGCCGTCGAGCGGATCAGCGCGATCGCCCGCGAGGTACAGGCGGCCGCCGGCGAACTCGAGTTCGTCGACATCGGCGGGGGGTTCGGTGTTCCATACCGCAAGGACGAGCCGCCACTCGCGATCGAGGCCGTCGCCGATCGGATCCGCGCGGCCGCCGACATCGACGCTCAGCTGGTCGTCGAGCCCGGCCGGTACGTCGTCGCCGACGCCGAGTGCATCCTGACGCGAGTGAACACGGTCAAAGAGACGCCCGCAACGACGGTCGTCGGCGTCGACGCCTCGCTCGCGACGCTCATTCGCCCGGCGATGTTCGACTCGTATCACCCGATCCGGAACCTCTCGGCGCCGGACCGAGAGTCGGTCCCGGTCTCGGTCGGCGGGCCCTGCTGTACGAGCGCCGACGTGTTCTGCACCGACCGACCGGTCGCACGCCCCGAGCGGGGCGACCTGCTGGCGATCGGGATGGCCGGGGCCTACGGCTACGAGCTCGCGAGTCAGTTTCACTCACAGCCCCGGCCGGCCGAGGTCGCGGTCGACGGCGAGCCCGAACTGCTCAGGCGCCGCGAGACGCTGGCGGACGTGACCCGAGTCGAACGCGACTGAGACGCGACGACAGATACTTTTCGATCGGCGGAGAGACAGCCGGGTATGCCTGGAGAGATCCCCGCCGAGGCCCTCTATGACGTCTCGATGCCCACGGAGCTCGCGGTCTCGCCGGACGGCGACCGCGCTGCCGTCGTCGTGAGCGAACACGACGGCGAGGCCGACCGGGTTCGGTCGTCGGTGTTCGTGGTGCCGACAGACGGCTCTCGCCCGCCACATCGACTGACGCGTGTCTCTGACGCCTCCCAACCGGCCTAGTCACCGGACGGGACGCGGCTCGGATTTATTGGGGCTCGCGATCGGGACGTGGACCGGCGCGTCGGCCGGACCGAAGACGATACCGACGAGTCCAAAGGGTCCGAGGCACCTGACGAGGCCGGCACGTCGGAGGACGGCAGCGGAGACGCGAACGGCGAGGAAGACGGAGAGCCCAAGCCACAGGTGTGGATGTTTGACCTCGAACGGGGCGGCGACGCGGTCCAGATCACCGACCGCGAGGAGGGCGTCCGGGAGTTCGACTGGGGGCCGGCCGGCGAGCGGGTCGTCGTCGCCGCCCCCGATCCGACAGAAGAGGAGAAAGCCCAACTCGAGCGTCGCCGCGAGGACGGTCCGATCGAGACCGAGCGGCTCCAGCACAAGGCTGACGGCGTCGGCTGGCTTGACGACGTCACGACCTACCTGTTCGTCGTCAACGTCGCGACCGGCCAGTCCCACCGCTTGGACGAGGCCTACGGCCAGGGCGCCCGCGAGCCGCTGGTCGGCCTCCAGCCCGCCTGGGGT
>CAYREK010000082.1:0-9158 GCA_964423305.1 uncultured Halobacteriales archaeon
TGGCGCCCGGCCGACGGTCCCCTCGTGGTTCTCGGAGCGGCTGCCCCTCTCCTATGACTTGGGCCGGGAGATCCTGTCCTTTCACCGGGAGCTGCTCGCACGGATTGGGGAGGGCGGGCGGGCGGCGGTCCGGGTGTGGCTCCGGGAGTTCCCGATCGACGAGCACAGCGTCCGGGCGATCACGCGGGCGTTCGACGAGCAGATCAGGTACGCAGGCCCCGAGAGCGTGAGCACGCCCGACCGGCTGGTGATCGAGGAGGAACTCGACAAGGAGGCCTACGAGCGACACTACTACGTCCACTCACAGTACGGCCGGCGGTTCAACGACGGGTTCTCGCGGCTGTTGGCCCGTCGGGTCGCCCAGGAGGCGACGGCGAACGTCCAGGTGGCGGTCGCGGACAACGGCTTTACCCTCTCGATGCCGCTCAACCGGAAGGTCGACCTCGGGGGGATCGTTCGCGCGCTCGATCCAGATCGCGTCCGCGACCAGCTGCGGGCCAGCCTCGAGGGCACCGATCTGCTCCAGCGGTACTTCCGGATCGACGCGACGCGGTCGCTGATGATCCTCAAGCGCTACAAGGGCCACGAGAAATCGGCGAGCAAACAGCAGGTCGACAGCGACATGTTGCTGGGATTCGCGAGCGAGCTCGATGAGTTTGCCGTCGTCGAGGAGACCTACCGGGAGATTCTCGAGGACAAACTCAACGTGGCCGGCATCGAGGAGGTCGTCGGCGCGATCGCCGCCGGCGAGATCGCCGTCGAGACGGTCCGAGTCGACTCGCCCTCGCCGACGGCGTTCGGACTCGCGACGCTTCTGGCCTCGGATGTCGTCCTGGCCGAGGACGAGTCGGCCGTTTTGCAGGAGTTCCACGAGCGGGTGGTGGCCGAGATCGACGGCGTCGACCGCGAGGACCGGCTGCGGTCTGATTGACACTCGGTAGATGTTTCACCCCGCGTCGTCGTCCCGAGTTCCGGACGTGCGGCATTCACCGATCGGTGACGAGAGCGGCTAAACCGACCGTTTGAGCCTACGTCGATGCTTTATCCGAGAGACCGAAGGGTAGATCATGGACAGGATCGAACCGAGCAGACGACGGGTGCTCGCGGGCGCCGGGCTGGCGACGATCGCGGCACTGGCCGGGTGCACAGAAGAGAACGACGCGGACGACCCCAAGGAGCTGGTAGACGACTGGCAGTACGACCCGAACGCGGCAGACGCCGGCGGCGTCGGCCAATCACAGAACACGACGACCGCAGACACCGCCGAAGCCGGCTTCGCGGTCGGCGGCGCGAAGGACGTGAACAACTTCCGGCAGAACCTCGAGGAGGGCTACCTGCCGCTCCCGACGGACATCTCCTACGAGGGGTTGTTCTACGACTACCGGTTCGACACCGTCGGCGGCGCCTGTTCCTCGCTGTTCTGTCCCACCTACGCGGCGGCCACGACGGCCGATCCGCTCTCGGGAGAGACAGAGCGGTACGTGACCGTCGGGCTGGACTCGAATCTCGATCTCGACTCCTTCGAGCGCCCGCCGCTGAACCTGGTCGTCGCGCTCGATACCTCCGGCTCGATGGAGAGTGGCTTCGGCGAGTACTACTACGACCAGGCGGGTACCCGCCGGGAAGTCGAGGACCCCGACCGATCGAAGCTGTCGGTCGCACGATCGGCGCTGGCGGCGCTCACCCGACAGCTCCGTCCGGCCGACCGGCTCGGGATCGTCACCTACGACTCGGGCTCGCAGGTGGCGAAACCGCTACGTCGGGTCGAGGAAACCGACATGGAGGCGATCCGAGGCCACTTCGCGGAGCTGACCGCGGGCGGCGGGACGAACCTCGACGCCGGGCTGGACGACGCGGTCGATCTCCTCTCCGAGTACGGGGCCGACACGGAACGCGAGACCCGAACGATCGTTCTCACGGATGCGATGCCGAACGTCGGCGAGCGCAGCGAGTCGGGACTGCGCGATCGGCTCGCGACACAGGCCGAGCAGCGCCGACACGTCACGTTCGTCGGCGTCGGGGTGGATTTCAACACCGAGATCGTCGACGCAATCACCGCGGTGCGCGGGGCGAACTACTACTCGGTGCGCTCTCCCGAGCAGTTCGAACGCCGGCTCGGCGAGCAGTTCGAGTACATGATGACCCCGATGGTATTCGACCTCTCGGTCGAGATCGACGGCCCGCTCGAGTTAGAGCGGGTGTACGGGACGACGGCCGCCGACGAGGCGACTGGACGGGTGCTGCGGGCCCGGACCCTGTTTCCCTCGCCGACGACCGAGGCGGGAACTCGCGGGAGCGTCGTGCTCGCGAAGGTCCGCCAGACAGGCACCAGCGAGATCGGCCTGACTGCCGAGTGGGAGGACCGGGCGGGCGAGTCCGGGCGCGCCGAGACCACGATCGAGTTCCCCGCCGGCGGTCCCGAGCGGTTCGGGAGCACGGCGGTCCGAAAGGCCGTGGTGTTGTCCCGGTACGCCGACCTGCTAAAGTCCTGGACGATCGATGAGCGCGAACGGGACGGCGAGCCCCCCACGGACGGTCTGCGGGTACCCGAAGAGGGTCTCGGTCGGTGGGAACGCCAGTCCGTCGACCTGCGCGTATCCGCCGCCTACCGCGAGCGGTTCGAGCGCTTCCGTGAGCACATGACAAGCGAGGCCCGAGCGCTGGGTACGGAGTTCGAGCGCGAACTTGCCCTCCTCGAGGGGCTCGCGGCCGAGGACGGCGTCCCCGGAGACGCACCGTCCGGGTGAACGAACCCCGGTCGTCGACGTGCCAGTGACGCGACCACCAGGACTATCAGAGCAGTCTCCGACCGAACCACATGGACGACGGTGGCGCGGCCGTCGAGATCGACCGGCTCGCCCCCGGGGACGCCCGCGCGATCGGGCTCGGAGAGGCAACCCACGGGAGCCGCGAGCTGTTCGAACTCAAGGCCCGACTCCTCCGCCGGCTGGTTGCAGACGCCGGCTACCGGACGGTGGCCGTCGAAGCCGACGCCGCCGACTGGCTCCCGATCGGCGAGTCGGTCTTCCGGGGGCAGGGTGATCTCCGCTCGAAGCTCGCGGCGGTCGACGCGTGGCGGTACCGCACAGAGACTATCCTCTCGGTTCTCCGGTGGCTGCAGTCGTACAACGCAGACCGCCCGCCGGCAGAGCGCGTCCGGGTCCGGGGGATCGACCTTCCGGCACCGGCCGCCCTCGTCTCGCCCCTACGCTCGTATTTCGGCGCGGTCGATCCGCAGTTTCCGGCCGAGACAGAGGCCTTCGAGACCCTCGAACGGCCGATCCCGGACGATTCAGAGTCTCGTGGGGCGGCACTCGACGCGATGACGGTGGCCGCCGAGTCGCTCGCGGCGCGTCTCGATGATCGCCGGTCCGCGTACGTCGCCGCCGGATCGACGACCCGCTGGGAGCGAGCCCGGTACTGCTGTGGTGCCCTCGTCGAGACGTGTGCTTGGCACCGAGTCCGGTACGACCGGCCCGGGCCTCACACGGAGGGCATGGCCGCACGCGACCGCGGGCTGGCCGCCAACGTCGCCCGGTGTGTCGAACAGCGACCGCCAGTCGTCGTCTGGGCGCACAACGCCCACGTCAAGCGCGGGACCTTTGAGGCCGACCGCCCGTGGGCCGGCGCGACAACGATGGGCGAGCGACTGGCCCACCGGTTCGGAGCAAAGTACCGTCCGGTCGCGACGGATGTCGGGCGAGCGCGGGTTCGTGCGGTTGACGCCCGCAATGAGGCGACCGCTCCGAGGACGTTTCGCCTCGACGAGCCCCTCGCCGGGAGCACGACCGCGTACCTCGACGGCCGCGAATCGTCGCCGGTCACGAGCGACCCGCGAGAGCTGCCGGCGGCGGTCACAGACCCCGGGCGGATTCGTCACGTCGGGAGCGTCTACGCCCCCGAGTCCGACCCGTCGTGGGCGACGCTCGAAACGCGGCTCCCGGCGTCGTTTGACCGGCTGGCGTACCTCTCGCGGACCTCACCGTCTCGACCGCTGGGCCGGTGACCGCCGGCATCCTTTTTTCCGCGGGTCGCAGAAATGGCGTATGACTGACTTCGAGGGGCTCGATCTCCAGTCCGTCGAGAGCCAGCTCGATGAACAGGACGGCAGCTTCGCCGAGGGCGAGGACCCCGCAGCCCGGCTCGTGCTCGGCGTGCTCGACGGGACGACCCCGGACGACGAGTGGGTCGAACTCGTCGAGTCCGGTGCCGTGCTCGTGTTGAACGTCGAGGGCGATCTCAACGAGTTGGCCGCGGGGTTCGGCCGGGCGGTACACGCCCAAGGCGGCGAGCTGATGCACTTCCGGGATTTCCTGTTGGTCGCGCCGTCTGGTGTCGAACTCGACGCAAGCCGGCTGTAGCTCACCCGACCAGCACGATCGCGTGGCCGTCCGAGACTGGTCTCGTCAGACCTGATCAACATGGCTGCTCATCGGCGTGGTCCTGCTCGCGTGCGGACTGCCGATCTGAGCCCCGCGGACCGGCTGACGCCCGTCAGGTCCGGTAGTCGGCCGGGTCGAACGGCACGGCCCGCGATCGGTACTGTTCGAAGACACCAACCGCCCACTCCCTGACCGTCGAATCGGTCGACTCGACGGCTGCCCGCACGATACCGTCCTCGTCCCGAAGCAAGAGCGCGGTCCGCCCGTCGCCGACCGTCGCCGCCAGCGGCACGTCGCCGTTGTACACCTGGAGTTCGGCGGCCTCGCTCGCGGCCAGATCGGTCAACAGCGCCCACGACCGATCGTCGGCGGCCAGCGCTTCGATCGTTCCCGCCCCGAACACCCCCTGGAAGGTCTGTGTGTCGGCCTCGACGGCCTCGGCGACGGCAGCCAGGCTCCGCTCGTTGAACGCATGCGAGACCGCCCGGAGCTCGGTCGCCGTCCCCATCTGATCGAGCACGCGTTCTAAGGGTGCGCTAGGTTTGGTCGGGCTCGGGGTGGTAATCGTCGCGTCGGCGAGTCGGTCGAGCTCGAAGCTCATCGCCGCGGTCGGAAGGTACGCGACGACCTCCCGGAGTTTCCGTTCGGTCGCGATCGTCTCGAGCACCTCGGTCACCGCGTCCGCGACCAACCGTCCGGTCGCGGTCGCGACGTACCCCTCATCGGCCTGCCGGATCCAGGAGCGCTCCCGAAAGTCCTCGAGGATCCGCCCGAGCGTCGCCTGCGAGGCCCCGATCGCCGCGCCGAGCTCGCCGCGGGTGTGCGCGGTTTCGGCCAACAGCTGTAACGCCCGGACCCGGTTCTCCGAGCGGGCGAGAAACTCCACCTCCGCCAGCGCGGCCTCCATACCCCAGTGAGGGCCCACCGCGTCTTACCCGTTTTGTCTCGTGAAAGTATTTCACGGGCTGCAAACCCGCCCCGACGGGCGGCCATCCCATGCCGTGCAACTTTTCATAACTTTCCTTATGACTCTCTGGCCCCTACCGTAGGTATGTTCGAACAGTCGAGTACGAGGGGCTGGACCCGGGTTGAGGCGGAGCGACGGTGACGGGTCGCCGGCGGACGATCGGACTGTTCGCGATCGCGGCGGTGCTGTTCGGCGGGACCTTCGTCGCGGCGAAGGCCGGGCTCGCGTACCTGCCGCCGCTTTTGTTCGTCGCGATTCGGTTCGACATCGGCGCGATCGTACTGGCCGGCTACGCCGCGTTCGCGCTGTCCCGAGAAGAACTCAGGCCCCGGACCGCCGGGGATGTCGTCGGGATCGCGGCGACGGGACTGCTCGTGATCGGACTCACGAACGCCTTACTGTTCGTTGGCCAGCAGTACACCACGAGCGGCGTCGCGGCGATCGTGTTCAGTCTCAACCCGATCCTCACGCCGGTTTTCGCCGCTCTGCTGCTCACCGAGGAGCGGCTCTCGATCCGCGGCGGGGTCGGAACGGCGCTCGGACTGCTCGGGGTCGTCCTCGTCGCGAGTCCCGGCGCCGACGGTCTGCTCGCCGGCGGCCCGGGTGTCCCGATCTTGCTCTTCGGGGCGGTCACGAGCGCGCTCGGGGCCGTGTTGATCCGGCGTGCCGACGCGAACCTGTCGAGCACCGCCCGGACGGTCTGGGGCGTCCCGCTTGCGGCCGTGCTCACGCACCTGTTCAGCTACGGGGCCGGCGAGTCGGTCTCGAGCGTGTCGGTCACGCCTACGGCGGTGCTCGCGCTCGCGTACGTCGGGGTGTTCTCGGGGGCGATCGCCTACCTCGCGTACTTCGCGCTGATCGACGCCGGCGGGGCCACGCAGGCGAATCTAGTATTTTACGTCATCCCGATCGTCTCCGCGCTGGGGGGCTGGCTGTTGCTGGGCGAGTCGATCTCCGGGCCGACGGTCCTCGGGTTCGCCGTTATCGTCGTGGGCTTTGCGATCATCGGCAGCCGCGAGATCGGGCGAGCGATCCGCGATCGTCGGAACGGCCCCGGAGAACCCCGCGAGGAGCCGCCGGCGCCGGAGTCTCCTGCCGACTGACCGACTGACAGACTGACCGTCTCGACGCGACCCTTTTATCTGGTTCGTCCGAACAGGCTGTATGGAGACACTCCCCGGCGAGGCTCGGGTGATCGACCGGTTCGACGGCGGGATCGGGTGGATCGCACACCCCGACGAGACGATGCAGCGGGCGAGCCACGCGCTGTCGACACCGACGGGTCTCTGGCTCGTCGATCCGGTCGACTGTCCCGGGCTCGACGATCTGCTCGCCGAGTACGGCGACGTGGCCGGCGTGGTCGTCCTGCTCGACCGCCACCGCAGAGACGCCGCGGCGCTGGCCCGCCGCCACGACGCCTCGGTGTGGGTTCCGGCGTTCATGAACGACCTCGCCGACGAGCTTGAGGTACCGGTCGAGCGGTTCCGCCGCGAGCTCGCGAACACCGGTTACGTCGCCCGAGAGCTGATCGACCGCAGGTTCTGGAAGGAGGCCGTGTTGTATCACGAGGACCGCGAACTCCTGGTTGTCCCCGAGACGCTCGGGACCGCCTCCTATTTCAGGACCGGCGACCGTCCAGTCGGGGTTCACCCGATGTTGCGTGTCCGACCGCCCCGAACGGTCGGACGGTTCCGCCCGGACCGGCTACTCGTCGGCCACGGCGCGGGCGTCGACGAGGACGCAGCCACGCACATCCGGGAGGCACTCGATGGCGCTCGCCGTCGGATCCCGAAGCTGGCGGTCGAGACGCTGCGATCGACGCTTTCCTGAGTCTGCCTCGGGCCGATCCAGTTGATGCTTGGCCCGTCGGTGCTCGGCTCGTCGGGTCTCGATAAATAGTCTGGAGGGCCGGGGGAGTTGGAGCGTCGGTCAGGCGCTGCTGTCCTGTGCGACAAGCAGGTCGAAGGCGGTGTCGGCCGGCTCGTCGTCAGGGGAGAGATAGCCCGCCGCGAAGGCCGTGTAGACGGTGCCGCCGTTGAGACTCACGTCGAAATCCGCCACGGCCTCGCCGTCGTTGCCCTCGGTATCGCCGCGAATCTCGACGGTGTAATCGTTCGCCTCGAGTTCTGTGTAGCCCGACTCGCCGTAGGCGACGCCGTCGAATAGGACGACCTCGCCGCCGGCCGCGGTCACGTCGACAGCCGGCGCGTCCGGCGAGGCGTGGACGACCCGGAGCCGCGCCGAGTCGCCGTCGACGGTGCTGTTGTCGTCTTCGAGCACCAGCGGCTCGAACGGCTGGTCGCCGTCGTCGCTCAGCTCGCCAATCGCGGCGACCGTGTAGTTGGCGTCGGCTTCGACGGGAACCGATCCCGAGAAGACGCTCGTGTCCGGATCGCCGGCCGCGGTGATCTCCACCTCACGGTCACCGGCCGGGACCTCTAGATAGTCGCTCACCTCGCCGAACGGCACGTCGGCCAGAGTTGGATCCTCGCTGTCGACATAAACGTCGACGTTCGGCGCGTCCGGCGAGAGGTGTGCGACCCGCACGGCGGCCTCACCGTCGCCGGTGTCTCCGTCGCCGTCGTCGGTATCGCCGTCTCCAGTGTCATCGTCGCCGTTCGAATCGTCATCGTCGCCGCCGAGACAGCCGGCCAAGCCGACGACGGCGCCGGCCGCAACGCCGGTCAGTGCGCGTCGTCGTGTCGTCTGTTGTTCTTGCATTGCGAGCGATAATTTATCTCAGTCGGTAATATTCGTTGTCGGAATTTAGACTAGATTCTAACTCAACTTGTCTGCCCCAGAGGGCGAGGGCGGCGAAATTGAGTCGAAATTACCAAAACCCATATCCCCGCCATTCGGCAACGAACGCACGTGTCTGTCTCTCGGTGTACGTCGGCGACGACCGCCGCTCAGGGTGCCCTGTCACGCTCCTGTATCGACACTGGACCGGGCGGTTCTTTTGTGCGGGTGGCAAAGCGTCGCCGGAATGAAGGCGGTGCTCTGGCAGACTCTCTCGGGCACACGCGGGGGTCCGAACAGAGCACGGATCCTCAAGGCGCTAGACAATCGGCCCCGAAACGCGAACCAGCTCTCCGAAGATCTCGATCTCGCATACAACACCGTGCGCCATCATCTCGACGTGCTCGCGGACAACGACGTCGTGACCAGCACCGACGCCGAGTACGGAACGGTGTACCTTCCGAGCGATCGAGCCCGGATACACTGGGAGACCGTCGAGACGATCCTCGACCAGCTCGACGCCTGAGTACGCGACCAGCTGCTTACGAGCACCGCCACAGAGACACGAGGACACACGACTGATGACGCTCACACTCGACATCGCCCGAATCGGGGCGGCCGCAAACGTCGCACTGTTGACCGCGCTCATCGTCATCTGGGGCCGGCTGTACCGGGAGATCCGGTCGACGCTGACGCTCGGCTCGATCGTCTTCGCTGCGCTCTTGATGGCCGAGAACCTGATCGCGCTCTGGTACTACCTCAACGCGACGCCGGCGCTTCCGGATTCCGCGGTCACGGTGATGATGGTGTTACAGGTGCTGGAGGCGTTTGCCGTCGCGACGCTGCTGTACGTGACTTGGCAGTAGCTCGGGACGTTCGGACCGAGTCCACGACAATCGTCGTATCCCGTCGTCAACGGCGAGTGGGGGGACTCACCGACCCGAATCGAGAAACGCGGTCTCGGGTCAACTTCCCGTTCAGCAGGTTCGAGGCGGAGCCCCCGGCCTCAAGAAGCGAGGGCTTCCGACTGGTCGGAAGCACGACGCGAGTAGGCCGGGGAGGAAGCCGAT
>CAYREK010000083.1:0-8904 GCA_964423305.1 uncultured Halobacteriales archaeon
AGGAAGCCCCACCCTCAGCGAGCGCGTCAGCGCGAGCAGGGTGGGGTAGTTCACTAGCGTCCCCGACGAACAAAACGAGGATCTTGCGAACGATATTCGGCTCTTCGTTGAACCCGAGTAGACGACACGCAGCCAGAGTAGCACAGCTGATTCAGTAAATCGAGTGCGAAACGAACACGCGTACTGTATCGAACCTCTGTATCTTGCATACAAACAAAAAATGTCACTGATTGTGGGTTTCAACAGAGCCGTTCGCTGATACCGGCTCCGAGGCTTTCCCGGCGACGAGAGCCGACTCGGTGGTGTCCCCACGGAGGAATATCCGTTGGGCGATCTCACCCGTCTGCATCACCGGTTTACTCGCCCTCCACGTCGGAATCGAAGAGTTCCTCGATCGGGCGATCGAAAAACGCGGCCAATTCGAACGCCAACTCAAGCGACGGGTCGTAGCGTTCCCGCTCGATCGCGTTGATCGTCTGCCGAGAGACGCCGACGGCCGTCGCGAGTTCGGCCTGCGAGAGGTCGTGTTGGTCCCGGAGTTCTGGCCGTTTGTTGTTCATCAGTCTTGCTCGTGGTCTTCGAGAGCGCGTGGCGGCCGCTCACAATCCGCTTATGCCCTCGTGTGTCGCCGGTCGATCCACCACGACGCCGAGTCCGATAGGCACGAACAGCCCCACGTACGCGTAGACGACGCCCCACACCGCGCCTGGAACGTCAACGTCGCCGCTCGAAGTGTCCGTGCCGACCGGAGTCAGTGCTAACCGTGTCCAGCCGCTATGTGAGGGTAGCCCGCCGCGGAGGCACGGATCGAAATCCGGGGTGGGTCCGATCGGACCGGACCCGCGCCCCCGGCCGACCGGGGGCACTCGTGCCGCCCACCCAGGGGCGGCCCCGTCAGGACAGTATCTGGGTGTCCCGCCCTCGGCCGGAGGCGGTTCGTATCCGGCCGTTTTTTGACCGGCACGTGTGCCGCGGTCGATAGTCGGTATGTGTTTTGTGGTCTGTGTCTGACGCTCGACAGACGGTCGGTCGACCGGCTCCAAGACGGTGACGACGATTGGAGTCGCAAACACCTATGTGAGTCGCCCGCGCCGGTTGTGATAATGGCACCGTACGTGGGTCTGACCCGGACGCAAAAGGGGTGGTTCGGCGTCGTCCTCGAGGACGACGGCGGGTGGGAGACCGATCACTTTCCCACGATCTGGAGCCTCTGGAAGCACCACAGCGACGCGAGCCGGATCTGTCTCGACGTTCCGATCGGCCTGCCCTCGAACGCCCGCCGGGTCTGTGACGCCGCCGCCAGGCGCAAGCTCCGCGAGCGGGGCCGCAGCATCACCTACGCCCCGGTCCGTGTGGCCGTCTACGAGCAGAACCTCGACCACGCCAAGGAGATCAACGAACGGGCCGGCTACAGCATCCAGAACCAGGCCTGGAGTATCGTCCCCTGGATCCGGGCGGTCGACGAGTTCATCGATATGAACCCGGGGGCCCGCGACCGGCTCTTCGAGACCCGCCCGGAGCTGTGTTTCCACGCGCTCAACGGCGGCCAGCCGGTCCCGCCCCGGGACACGCCGGCGGGTCGCAGCCGGCGCGAGCAGCTGGTCGCCGACGAACATCCGGCGGCGACGGAGCTGTACGAGCAGGCCTGCGAGCAGTATCTCGAACCCTCGTACGCGTCCTTTCTGCGTGACGAGACCGAGATCCTCGACGCCATCGTCGTAGCGATCACGGCCCGGCGGCCCGACGAGCAGCTCGCCTCGCTCCCGGCCGCCGGGGCGGTCCCGCGGGACGACCGCGGGCTCCCGATGCGGATGATCTATCCGCAGGATATCACCCAGCTGCGCCTGTCGGCCGCCGCGGGCCGATCCTCCGAGGAGTGAGCGGTTGCCGACTCCGTCTCGCCGGTCTGGCCGGGACCAACGGCCCGCGAAGCGGCACCACCGGTATAGGGCTGCGCTCGAACGGAACCCATGACCAGATCACCGACGGTGCTGATCGTCGGCGGGGGCGCGACGGGTGTCGGTCTCGCGCGCGATCTCGCGCTCCGGGGCGCCGACGTGACCCTAATCGAGCGCGACGGGCTGGGGAGCGGCACGTCCGGGCGCTCACACGGCCTGCTCCACAGCGGCGCCCGGTACGCGGAGTCGGATCCGGCTGCGGCGGCCGCGTGTCTCGAGGAGAGCCGTACCCTCCGGCGGATCGCCGGGGGCTGTCTCCGGGAGACCGGCGGACTGTTTGTTCGCCTTTCGGAGGACGATCCGGGCTACTTCGCCGAGAAGCGCGAGGCCTGCGAGGCCGCCGGGATCGAGACGACGGTCCTCGACGGTGACCGGGCCCGCGAGCTGGTCCCCGACCTGTCCGAGGCCGTCGAGCGCGCGATCAGGGTTCCCGACGCGGTCGTCCATCCGTCCCGTCTGGTCGCCGCGACCGCGGCCGACGCGGCGGCACACGGGGCGACGATCCGTCCCCACGCGCCCCTCGAGGATCTCACCGTCGAGGACGGCCGAATCACCACGGCCCGGGTAGGCGGTCGGGCGGCCGCGCGGCTCACCCCCGAGTACGTCGTCAACGCGGCCGGGGCCTGGGCCGGCGAGGTCGCGTCGATGGCCGGAGTCACCGTCGAGATGGCCCCGACGCGAGGGGTGATGGTTTCGCTCGCGTATCCGGAACTCGGTCCGGTGCTCAACCGCTGTCGACCGCCCGCCGACGGCGACATCGTCGTTCCTCATAAGGCCGAGGCCGTGGTCGGCACGACCAGCGTTCCGGTCTCGGACCCCGAGGAGTACGAACGGGCCGACTGGGAGGGTACCCGCGTCATCGAGGAGTGTGCGCGGATGCTCCCGCCGATCGCGACGGCCGAGCCCGTCCGCACGTGGTGGGGCGTCAGGCCGCTGTTTGCCCCGGAGGGCGGTCGCGACCGCCGTGGGATCTCCCGCGAGTTTGCCTGTCTCGATCACCGCGCCGACGGCGTCTCGAATTTCGCGAGCGTCGTCGGCGGAAAGCTGACCACCCACCGCCGGATGGCCGAGCGGGCGGCCGACCTAGTGTGTGACCGTCTCGGCGTCGCGGCCGCCTGCCGGACCGCGACCCGGTCGCTCCCACACGCCGAGGACCCGGAACGACTCGACGAGTACGTCGCCCGGTACGACGCCGGTGGTCTCACCGACGCCGATGCCGTCACCGCTCCGTCGGAGTAACGTTAGTCTCGACGGTCCGTCGCCGGCCGGCCGCCGGAGAGTTCTTCTCGAGGTTCGTCCTGCCCGCGGGGGCTCGACCGTCGTGAGCAGCCCAGATGGGCGGTCACTCCGCCGGCCTGGCCCGGATCTCTGGGAAGTACCGTCCGTGGAAATCGAAAGGAGCGGCGTGGGGAAGCGTCACCCGCGCGCGCTCCTCGAAGCGTTCCCCGTCGAGGACGAGCAGCCGCGAGCGCTCGGCGTCGAGATCCAGCGCCACCGTCAGGACGACGCCGGCGTCCTCCCGACCGACAGGTCCGGGAACGAAGATCGGCTCGCCGAAGTAGTCCCCGCCGCGGTCGAACTCCTCGACCTCGCCGGTCTTGGTGTCGTATTTCAACACGCCGGTCGCCCACTCGGTCGCGGGCTGGTCCAGGCTCATCGCGTAGACGTACCTGTGGGGCTGACACCACCGCGCCGGCGAGACGGTCGGCAGCGCGGTGCCGTCGTCGTACAGCATCTCCCGCTCGACGGTCGCCTCTGCCGACCCGTACCGGTCGGCTCCCGTCTGCCCACCGAGATCGACGGTGAACCGCTCAAGCCGCCCGCTGATCGCGTCTAACTCGCCCGCGCGGAGCCGCTCGATCGACAGCTCGCCGATCGCCGTGGCGTCCGGGATCGTCTCGAGGTCGAAGACCACCTCGGTGCCGCCCGCCCGTTCGAAGGCGTTCACGTGGTGAAAGCCGAACACCGGATCGGTGACCGGGTCGGCGACGACCTCGCCGCTGGCTCGATCGAGCACGATCAGTCGGGTCCCACGCTCGGGCTGCCAGTCAAACTGCTCGATAAACGGTCCCTGTCGCCCCGGTTTGAAAAAGGCAAGCGGACTGACCCGGAGGGGAAACTCCGTGAGTACGGCGTACCGCGGCGTCAAGGCGAAGCTGTGCATGTACGCCGGGGCGTCCGTCTCGACGCTGCCGACGTGCCGGCGCTCGTTTCCCTCACGGGCGTGGACGTGATAGCGGCTGGTCCGCCCGAACGCCGTCTCGACGTTGACGAGCGTCCCGGTGGCCGGGTCGCGCTTGAGGTGTGCACACGCGAGCTGGCCGGCCGGCTCGGGCCCGTCGTACTCGACGTGGCCCTCGACCTCGAAGGTGGTCGGATCGACCGCGACTGCACGCGGGGACTCTGTCAACGCCAGATACTCGTCCCCGACCCGCTCGACGATAATGTTCGTGTTGTCGTAAGCCTCGGTGAACAGCCCCGCGAGGCGCTCTCGCAGCGTCGTCTCGCCGGTCGCGAAGCCGCCGTCGAACCGTCCCTCCTGTGCCGCCGCGTAGGCGTCGGTCCTGAGAAACCGGTTGCGGTAGTGAACGGTGTCTCCCGAGCTGGTCCCCGACCCCGCCGGATCGAACGTAAACCGGTAACACATCGCCAACCCGTCGAACCAGTGATCGACGGTCTCGCCGTTTGCGAGTGCGAACCGTCCCGGCCCGTTGCGGACGAGACTGCCCGTGAGCCACGCCGGCAGCGACCCCTCGACATCAATCGACGCCGCCGTCTCCTCGGTTAGCGAGTGAAAACCCGACACGCTCTCCATGATAGTATTGACAGATCGTGCCGCTAAACGGTGCCGGTCCCGGCATCCCGGGGTCCCCTGGGGTCGACGAGGTAGGATGGAAAAGTGTCGCGGGCCGTCGAGACCCTCGGTTCGACGGCCGCGTACGGCCTCCGTCCAGCCGACGGCGCCGTCCGTGGCGCGTATGGCTGCGTCGTCTGTGATCCTTATCCGACAGCCGCCGCACGCTCGGATCGGATTGAGTTTTTGAATTCGGTCGGCGCTCAGACCGCGTCCGTCGCGCCGGCGACGCCGACGGTCAACAGTGTCCCCCACGTCCGGTACCGGTCGACCATCGCCGTCCGGCTCTCGAACTCGTCGGTCGGGAACGCAGAAGCCGGCGGAATCTCGACCTCCCGGTCGGGGATCGTGTCCTGCTCGGCGACGGCCAGTCCGGCGGTTCGGAACGCCTCGCGGTACCGCTCGCGGCTCCAAAGGGTCATGTCGACGTCGATCGCGCCCTGCCAGTCGTGGGTGTGGCGACTCTCCTTGAAGAAGTTCACCGCACAGAAGAAGGTCCCGCCGGGACGGAGGACCCGTCGAACCTCCTCGAGACACGCGGCCGGATTCGGGGCGTAGTAGAAGGCTTCCATACTCCAGACGTGATCGACGCTTCCGGTCGCGAGGGGAAGCGCGGTGAACTCCCCACCGACGAACGCGATCCGGTCGTCGTCGGTGCGTTCTCGAGCGTTACGGAGCATCTCCGGGGCGGCGTCGAGCCCGACGCTCGGGCCGGCGCCGGTCGTCTCTCTGAGCGCCCTGAGCGCGTAGCCCGAACCTGTCCCCAGATCCAGGATCCGGTCACCGTCCTCGATCGGCATCCGGGCGAGGGCGTGTTTCGCCGTGTGCCAGTGTCGGCGCTCCATCCCCTCGTCTTTGCCGGCCGCCGCCCACGCGTCGAACTCCTCTCGCACGCTCATACCGAGCCTGGGAGCCGGGCTGGGAAAACGACCCTCATCGTCCGCCCGAGCTATCTGCGTCTTCGAGGACGATATCGAAGGCCGCGTCGCCGGTCTCGGCGTAGCGCTCGCGCAGCGTCCGCTTCGAGAACTTGCCCGTCGCGGTTTTCGGTACCTCCTCGAGGAACTCGACGGCCTCTGGCAGCCACCAGTCCGGGTACCGCTCTCGGAGTCGCTCGCCCAGCTCCCCGACGACACGCTCGCGGCCGACCGCTCCGGGCTCTGCGAGCACCACCGCCGCGACGGGCCGCTCTCCCCACCGCTCGTCGGACACGCCGACGACCGCCGCCTCCCGGATCTCCTCGTGGGTCATGATCGCGTTCTCCAGCTCGACCGAGGAGATCCACTCGCCGCCGGACTTGATGACATCGTCGGTCCGGTCGACGATTTCGATGTACCCGTCCGAATCGATCGTGACGATGTCGCCGGTCCGCAGCCACGAGCCCTCGAAGGCCGCCTCGGTCGCGGCCGGCCGGTCGTGGTACTCTTCGGCGACCCAGGGCCCCCGGACGAGCAACTCGCCGTAAGTCTCACCGTCCCAGGGCACCGCCACTCCCTCGTCGTCGAGCACCCGACACTCCAGTCCGGGGGCGAGCAGCCCCTGAGTCGTTCGGGTCTCCACCCGGCGCTGTTCGTCGGCGTCCCGGCGGTCGTGCTTGATCGTCGCGAGGCTGCCGAGCGGGGACAGTTCGGTCATTCCCCAGGCGTGTAACACGTCCACGCCGTAGGCCGCGAACTCCTCGATGAGCGTCCGCGGCGCGGCGGCTCCGCCGACGACGACCCGATCCAGCGTCTCCAACTCGGCGCCGGTCTCGGCGGCGTACTCGAGTGCGTCGAGCCACACCGTCGGAACGCCGGCCGCGAGCGTGACCCCCTCGCGCTCGACGAGTCCGATCAGGTCTTCGGGGCTGGGCGCCGGTCCGGGGTAGACCTGTTTTGCTCCGGCCGCGGTCGCCGCGAACGGCATCCCCCAGGCGTTGACGTGAAACATCGGCACCACCGGCATCACGATGTCGGCGTCCTCGATGCACATCGCCTGCGGGGTCAAAAGCGCCATCGTGTGGCTCCAGAGCATCTCGTGGGTGTACTCGACGCCCTTCGGGAGGCCGGTCGTCCCAGAGGTGTAACACATCCCCGCGGGCTGGTCCTCCGCGAGACTCGGCCAGTCGACGGCCGCCTCGTGACCCGCGAGAAAGGACTCGTAGTCGGTGGCCGGCGACAGGTCCACGTCCGGAACGTCCGTCCCGGTGAACACGAACCGCTCGACGCTCTCGAAGGCGCCGTCGGCCTCGGCGGCGGCCGCCGCCACCGTCTCGGCGAGGGAGGGATCGACGAACAGCAGCCGATCGCCGGCGTCCTCGACGATGTGTCGGATGTGGTGGTCCGGCAACAGAGGGTTGATCGTGTGTAGCTGTGCCCCGAGGTTCGGCACCCCGAAGTACGTCTCGAGGTGTTCCATTGTGTTCCAGCAGACCGTCCCGACGCGGTCACCCTGGCCGATCCCGGCGGCTGCGAGGGCGTTGGCGAGTCGCCGGATCCGGTCGCCGTAGGTGGCGTAGGTCCGTCTCATGGGTCCGTCGCTGGTCCGGGCGACGATCTCCCGCTCGGGGGACAGCCGCTCGGCTCGCCACAAGAACGGCCTGAGCGTCTGTCCGCCCGTCATCGCCGCTCACCGTCCGGTTGCGGCCGGTCTCTCGCGGTATCCCGTCGACGCCGTCGGCACGCCGATCCTCGTCGGGACCGGCCCCGGCTCCCGGCCTCGGAGGCTCGTGTCGGTCGCATGGACGATCCGAACGTGCCGGCCAGTAATAACGGCTTCTGCCGTGGGCAGATCTTTGTACCGACGGGCCCAGACTCGGATATGGCAGGCGCGACCGAGCCGACCTGGCGGCTGATCGTCGACGAGCACCGGTCGGGCGCGATGCAGATGGCCCTCGAGGAGGTCGCCGCCCGGACGGCCGCCGACGGCGGGCCCTGGACCGTTCGGGTCTACTCCTGGGAGCCGACCCTCTCGCTTGGCTACCGGCAGGCAATCGACACCGCCGACCGCGCGTACTGCGAGCGAAACGGCGTCGCGATTACCCGCCGGCCGACCGGCGGCGGCGGCATCTACCACGACCCCCACGGCGACATCTCCTACTCGATCGTCGCCCCCGAAGAGGCGTTCCCGAGCGATCTCATGGACTGCTACGAGCGGCTCTGTCAGCCCGTGCTGGCCGGCTTCGAGCGCATGGGCGTTCCGGCCGCGTTCGCGGACCGCGAGCACGCGCCGATCTACGAGCCCTCCTGTTACCTCCGGGGGATCAATCCCGCCCACGACATCGTCGTTGGAGAGCAGAAAGTAAGCGGCAACGCACAGTACCGCCAGCGCGAGGCGGTGATCCAGCACGGCTCGCTGTCCTACGCGCTGACGCCGGCGACCCACGTCGGCGTCTTCGCGACGGACGTCGCCCCCGAGACGTACGCCGACCGGGTCACCTCGATCGAGGCCGAGACAGACCGCGGGGAACTCGACCGACCGGGGGCCGTCGACGCGCTCGCGACCGCACTCGCGGAGTGGGCCGGCGCCGAGCCCAGGGCGTGGACCGAAGAAGAGCTCGCCGCCGCTCGCCGCCTGGCCGCCGAAAAGTACGACGCCTCGGCCTGGGTCGACGAGCGGACCGACCCGACCGACTGAGCCGCTCGGGGAACCCCACGTTTTTGTCCGAAGCTCCCCAGAAAGTGCGTATGAGTCGGTCGCGCAAGCCCGAGTGGCTCCGGATGGAGTTGCCCTCCGGCGAAGAGTTCACCGATATCAAGGAGACGCTCCGGGAGCGGGACCTCCACACGGTCTGTGAGGAGGCCAACTGCCCGAACCTCGGGGAGTGTTGGTCGGGGCGGGGCGGGGACGGCGGCGGCACGGCGACGTTCATGCTCATGGACGACCGATGCTCTCGGGGGTGTAACTTCTGTGACGTCGCCACCGGCGGGATGGAACCGCTCGATCCCGACGAGCCGGCAAACGTCGCGGCTGCCGTCGAGGAGATCGGCCTGGATTACGTCGTGTTGACCTCCGTCGACAGGGACGACCTTCCCGACCAGGGGGCAGGACATTTCGCCGAGACGATCCGAGAGATCCGGGACCGTCACCCCGGCGTCCTGATCGAGGCGCTGA
>CAYREK010000084.1:0-3212 GCA_964423305.1 uncultured Halobacteriales archaeon
CACCGTTGGTGTCGGCTTGCCCGGCCCCAAGCGCGTGGAAACCTCGGCGTTCACGTCGAGGAGGATGTCATTTCCCAGTAGCCGCCGGCTCGAACAGCACGGCCGGGTCAGACATCGCGAACCGCACTTCCCGGTCGTTCGCGAGCGGTCGGAGCCGGAACTCAAGCCGATCGGCCGCGAGCGCCCGCTCGCGGAGCGGACCCCAGTCGGCTGCGGTGACATACACCGGCCAACAGACCGCGACGCCGGCCTCGGAGTCTCGCCCGGCGACGACCGCGAACGTGACCTGTCCCTCTGTCGCGGCGTAGACGGCGAACTCGTCGACGGTCGCGTCGGTGGCGAGGGTCCGCAGCCGGTCGAACTCGTTGTCGGGCACCAACACGTCGAGGGTGAGCTCGTCGGCCCGCGGGGTCACGTCGCCGGCGTGTACCGCTATCGTCTCGTAGCCGACCTCGCGGAGCTCGTCGGCGGTCGCCTCGAGATCGGCGACTATGTCCGACCACCGGCCGCCGACCTCGGCGGGAGTGCCGTCTATCATTATCGCGATTCAGTTTCCCGACGGAGAAAAGCCCCCTGGTCGGAGCCCCGCCGATTCGCGGTTCCGGCCGTCGGCTCAGCCCTCATAGAGGTGACAGGCCACCGGATGGTCCCGACCCCGTTGCTCGAGTCCGGGGTTGTCTCGCTCGCAGACGCTCTCGTATCGGTCCTGCAGGTGCTCGGCGGCCGCCTCGTACCGGTCTTCGGTGACCGCGGTCAGCGCCTCTCTGACGTACGCGTCGTGATCGGCGGGCAGCTCGACCGACAGCAATCGGTCGGCGAGGGCGTCGACGGTCTGTCCGCCGTCAGTCTCGGCTCCGTCGGTCACGGCCTGGACGGTCTGCTGGCCGATCTCTCCCTGCTCGATCTGCTGGCGAACGTCCATCACGGCCCGGTACTGGGGCTGTGTGAGCCCGACGTCATCGGGGGGAATGACCTCCCGACAGCGGGTCCGGAACCGACACCCAGAGGGCGGGTCCCGCGGCGACGGAACGTCGCCCTGGAGCACTTCGACCTCCCGGTCGGCTTCGTCGCTCTCGGCCCTGGGGACGCTCTCTAACAGCGCCTGCGTGTACGGGTGCTCCGGATCGCCGAACACCTCGTCGGCCGGCCCGATCTCGACGATCTCGCCGAGGTACATCACGGCTACCCGGTCGGCGATGTGCCGGACCACCGAGAGGTCGTGTGCGATGAGCAGGTACGTGAGCCCGAGATCCTCCTGCAGGTCGCCCAGCAGGTTGAGGATCTGTGCCTGCACGGAGACATCGAGTGCGCTGACCGGCTCGTCGAGGACGACGAACTCGGGCTCTAAGGCGAGTGCACGCGCGATCCCGATCCGCTGGCGCTGACCGCCCGAGAACTCGTGGGGGTACCGGTCTGACTGTTCTTTCGAGAGCCCGACGAGCTCGAGCAGCTCGGCCACCCGCTCGTTTCGCTCCGCTCGGGTCTTCCAGTCGTGGACCCGCAGAGCCTCGCGGACGATCTCGCCGGCCGTCATCCGTGGATCGAGACTCGAGAACGGATCTTGGAACACGATCTGTGCCGCCCGGCGGAAGGCGAGCGGATCGTCGAGATCGAACACGTCCGTCCCGTCGAAGACGACCCGTCCGCCGGTCGGCTCGCGGAGGCGCAACAGGGTCTCGGCGGTCGTGGACTTCCCACAGCCCGACTCTCCGACCAGTCCTAGCGTCTCGCCGCGCTCGATCTCGAAGGAGACCCCGTCGACGGCCTTGACGTCGTTGGACCCGCCGCCGAGAAACCGGTCGAGAATGGAGTTGCCGCCCGAGTAGTACTTTTTCAGGTTCTCGACGCGGACCAGCGGCTCGCTCATTGTTCGCCCCGCTCGAAGTAATCCTCGGGGAGGGGCCGTTCCTCCTCGTAGCTCGTCTCGGCGAGGTAGCACGTAGTCCCGTGTTTGGCGTCGATCGCAAACTCCGGGGGCTTGGTCAGGCAGGCCTCCATGGCCTTCGGACACCGGTCGGCGAAGTAACACCGGTCTTCCATATCCTGATCGAGCAGGTTCGGCACGTTGCCCTCGATTGGCTGTAGCCGGGGAGCGGGGTCGGCAAGGTCCGGGATCGAGCCCAGCAGTCCCCGAGTGTAGGGGTGAACCGAGTCGTCGAAGATGTCGGTCAGGGTCCCGCGCTCGACGATCTCGCCGGCGTACATCACCCCGACCCGGTCGCACATCCGCGCGATGACCCCGAGGTTGTGCGTGATGAGCATGATCGACATCTCGGTTTCGGCCTGGAGGTCGTCGAGCAGGCTGAGGATCTGTGCCTGGATGGTCACGTCTAAGGCGGTGGTGGGCTCGTCGGCGATCAGCAGGTCCGGCTCGCCGGCGAGTGCCTGTGCGACCATCGCCCGCTGGAGCATTCCACCGGAGAACTGCCCGGGATACTCGTCGGCGCGCTCGGCAGGATCTGGGATCCCGACCTGCTCCAACAGCTCGATCGCCCGGTCTCTGCTCTCGTCGGAGACGTACCCCTGACCGGGCAGGACCGTCGACGCGAGCAGCCGTCCGAGCCCGTACCCCTGGCTCCGCGATCGCGTCGACCGGGGGTCTGCCTTCGCCCGCCGCTGGACCTCGACGGCCTCGCCGATCTGCTCGCCGACCGTCAGCGAGGGGTTGAAGCTGCTCATCGGATCCTGGAAGATCATCGAAAACCCCGGGCCGCGCAGCGACCGCCGGACGGTCGACGGCAGCGTCCGCAGGTCGACGTGCTCGCCCTGGATGTCGACTTCGGCGTCGTCACGGTAGTCCGCGGCGAGGTCGGCGTCGCGGTACCAGATCGACCCCGCCGTGACGCGGCCGGGTGACTCGATCAGGTCAACGACCGAAAGCGCTGTCACCGACTTGCCCGAGCCCGACTCGCCGACGATCCCGAGGATCTCGTTGTCCCGGATGTCGAAAGAGACCGACTCGACGGCGTTGACCTGTCCCTCCTCGGTGAAAAACCGCGTCGACAGGTCCCGGACGCTAATCAGGCTGTCCTCGTCAGGACCTGTGCGGTCCCGGACCGACTCGCCGCCGGCTCGCTCCGTGCCGCTCGGGCGGGCGTCGCGGCTCACGCGCCACCACCGCCCTCGCCCTCGATCCCGGGGTCAAGCGCGTCGCGCAGCCAGTCGCCCAGCAGGTTCACGCCGATCACCGACAGCATGATCGCGAACCCAGG
>CAYREK010000084.1:3319-8730 GCA_964423305.1 uncultured Halobacteriales archaeon
CTCGCCCCTGGGAAATGTCGAAGCCCCACGAGAGGGTCGTCCCGGAAAACCCGAGAAAGGAAAGCGAGCTCTCGAGCAGGATGATCGCGGCCACCTGGACGGTGCCCAGGACGATGATCGGGGTGATCGCGTTGGGGAAGATGTGCCCGACCAGAATCTGTCGATCGCTCTCGCCGAGCGCCCGCGCCGCCTTGACGTACTCTTGGCCCTGGATCGAGAGCGCCTCTGCGCGGGCGACCCGCGCGAACCAGACCCAGTTGACCAGCCCGACGACGACGATGACCGTCCCCGGGAGGGTGAACGTCTCCGGCATCTCCTGGGCGAACCCGGCGACGACGAACGGATCGGGGACATCGACGGCGGCGCGTCCCCAGAGCCCGATCAGCGCGATCGCGAGCACGAGCGAGGGGAACGCGAGGCTCACGTCCGCGAACCGCATCAGCCCGTCGTCGACCCGACCGCCGTTGTACCCCGCGATCAGCCCGACCGGCACGCCGATCGCCGCCGCGAGGACGGTCCCGATCACGCCCACGAGCAGGGAGGTCCGGGCGCCGTAGACGAGCCGCGAGAACATGTCCCGGCCCAGCTGGTCGGTCCCGAGTGGGAACTCCGGCTGGGCGTTAATCTCGACCGTCTCCGTGACGGTCCGGATCTCGCCGTCGACTGTCTCCGAGGTCGTCTGCTCGGTGGTCTCGCTGAACCCCAGCGGCGGCAGCTGAGTCTGCTCTAAGCGCTGTTCTTCGGGGTTGTGCAGCGCCACGAACGGCGCGAAGATCGCGATCAAGACGATCGCGAGCACCAACACGATCCCGATTTTTGCGAGTGTGCTCCGCCGGAACTCCTTTTTGAGGTTCCGGACCGTCCGGGGAGAGACACCGACCATTACTCGTTCACCGCCTGCGGGTCGAGGTAGCCGTACAGCGTGTCGACCACGATGTTCACGATCACGAAACTCACTCCGATGACGACGAGACAACCCTGCAACACCGGCCAGTCACGGAGGTTGATGCTCTCGATCAACAGCGTTCCGAGCCCGGGCCAGGAAAACACCGCCTCGGTGATGACCGCGCCGCCGATGAGCGTCCCCAGCTGGAGCCCGAGCACCGTGATGACCGGGGCGAGGGTGTTCCGCAGCGCGTGTTTGTATCGCACGAGCGTCTCGGGGAGGCCCTTGGCCCTGCTGGCCTGGATGTAGCTTTTCCCGAGCTCGTCGAGCATCCCCGAGCGGGTGAGCCGCGTGACGAGCGCGGTGAAATACGTCCCGAGCGAGATCGTCGGCAGCGTGATGTAGGCGAGCCACGTCTGGAGTGTCTCGAGGAAGGGTCTGGGTCCGAGCACCGACGCGACGACGTCGGGGAAGCCGACGACCCGGCCGCTGGTCTTGAAGATGCCGAACTGCACCGCCAGGACGATGATCATGATGATCCCGAGCCAGAAGTTCGGCGTCGAGATGCCAAAGAGCGAAAACAGCGTCGCGCCGTAATCCGCGGGCTGGTTGCGCCGGGTCGCGCTTATCACCCCGAGCGGAATGGAGAGGACGACCGCCAGGATCGTTGCGGTGACGGCCAGCTCGACGGTCGCGGGGAGCGTCGAGAACACGAGCCTCGTCACCTCTTGGCTCTTGACGTACGAAAAGCCCATGTCTCCCTGCAGCAGGTCGGCGATGTAGTTGAGATACTGCATGTACAGCGGCTCGTTGAGCCCGAGGTCGGCGGCGATCGCGTCGCGGGTCTCCTGATCGGCGTCTAGCGGCGCGACGGCGCCGATGACACTCCCCGGGGTAATAAACCGGAGCGCAAACACGACCGTGATCACGCCCCACACCACCCCGACACCTTGGAGTGCTCGCCGTGCAGCGAATCTTGCGAGAGACATCTACTCCGCTGGGCTCAGTTCGATGCTCTGTACGGGTCGATGAGCTCGTCGGGCCGGGGCTCCCAGTCGATTCTGTTCGAGACGCCGTAGAGACTGAACTGCTGGTGCATGAACACCCACGGCGCGAGCTCGTGGAGCCGTCGGTTCGTCTCCTGGAGGATCTGTTCGCGCTGCTCGGGGTCTGGCTCGCTCTGTGCCTCCTCAATTAGTCCGTCGATCTCGTCGTTTTTCAGAACGGTCAGCGGCCCGTCGCTTGTCAGCAGCGGGATGATCGTCTGTGTGGCGTCGAACTCGCCGTTGCCCCACCCCAGTAGGTTGAACTCCGGGCGGTCCTCGATGTTCGGGGCGGTCACGTCCTGGACCAGCGAGTTGAACTCCCGCTGTTCGAGGTTGCAGGTGACGTTCGACAGCGAGTCAATCTGGTTGGCGGCCGCCTGTGCGACCTCGACGTCGAGCAGGTACCGGCCGATCGGCGTCTGCAGCGTGATCTCGACGCCGCCGAATCCCGACTCCTCGACGAGCTGTTCGGCCCGCTCGGGGTCGTACTCGTAGGGTTCGATGTCGGGGTTGTGCCCGGTGAACTGCGACAGCGTCGGTTGTGCGCTCACGTTTCCGAACGTCTGGAGCACGTCCTCGATGATGCCCTGGTTGTCGACGGCGTGGTTCATCGCCTGCCGGAACTGCTGACTGCTAAAGGGCTCGATGTCGTAGCGCATCTGGAGGAAGATCACCCTGGTGCTCGGAACGGGCGCCATCGAGGCCACGTCCGAGTTTTCGACCCGGGAGACCTCCTGTGGCGGGACGTTGGTGACGATGTCTGACTCTTCGGCGAGCAGCTGGTTCACCCGCGTGCTCGCCTCGCTCGAGGCCCCCAGGCTCACCTGATCGACGGGTGCCGGCTCGTCCCAGTAGTCGTCGTACCGCTCGACGAGAACCTCGTTACCCTGGTCGTAATTTGCGAGCTGGAAGGGCCCAGTTCCGTTCATGTTCCGGTTGATGAACCCCTCGTCGTTTTCTTGGACCCAGGACTGTTGCATTACCTGCCCGTTCGTGGCGAACAGTGCGAAGACGATCGGATTGAGCCCGCCGAAGTTGACCGTCACCTCGCCGTCGCCGGTCTCGACGCTGTCGAGCGAGCCGGCTCCGACGAGATCGCCCGCCTGTGGAAGAGCGCCGCCGACTTCTTCGAGTTCGATCCGACGGATGCTGAACCGAACGTCTTCCGGGGTCACCTCGTCGCCGTTCTGGAAGGTGACGCCGTCTCTGAGCGTGAACCGGGCGGTGCCGGCCTCGACGCGCTCCCACTCGGTCGCGAGCTTCGCGATGACTGCGCCATCGGAATCCCGGCCCATCAGCCCCTCGTATGCCTGCGAGACGATGATGTCGGTGTTCGTCTCGGCGTGATCGTGCGGATCGAGCCCCGAGTCCATCTGGCCCATCGTGACGCCGACCGTGACATCCTGTGGCTCCTCAGAGTCGTCGGTGTCGTCGTCTCCCGTGTCCGAATCGCCGGTGTCGCTGTCGCCGGTATCGGAGTCGCCGGTGTCGCTGTCGCCCGTGTCAGAATCGCCGTCGTCGCCGTCGTCGCCGCCCCCGACACAGCCGGCGAGCGCGGCTGCGCCGCTCGCGCCGGCGAAGGTCAGGAACCGTCGACGCGTCCGGTCGACGTCCGTGGCGTCGTCTGTCATACGAAGCCCTGTCACACCCCACGACTTATAATACTTTTCGCCACTCGTGTCACCGCTCCGATCGGTCTTTTCGGGCACTTTCCGCCGGCAGGGACGGTCTCGCGGGCAATCGGGCGCAAGCCGTATGTAGTCGGCGCGTGGACCGGAGGGGTATGGCTCGCAGATACTCGATGGATCGGAGAGCGTAGTTGAAGACGGTGGGGCGGCCGGTGCAGCCGTCGGCCTCGCCAGCTGCACTGACGACGGCGACACGGAGACGATCGTCCCCGGAACCTCCTCCGGGTTCGCCCCCTTCGAGTACATCGAGGAGGAGACGAACGAACTCGTCGGCTTCGACGTCGACCTCGCGGTAGAGGCGATCGAACGGGCCGGCTACGAGGCCGGCGACTGGGTCGACATCGAGTTCGACTCGCTGATCCCGTCGCTCACCGAGGATGATATCGATCTCATCGCTGTCGGGATGACGATCACCGACGACCGCGACGAGCAGACCGACTTCACGAACTCGTATTATGAGTTCGACCAGGCGGTCCTCATCCGGAAGGACGACATCGACACCACAGAGTTCGCGGATCTCGAGGGGCGGCTGGCCGGAGCCCAGTCTAGGACGACCGGCGAGGCTACCGTCGAGGAGGAGCTCGTGAGTCCGGGCCTGATCGACGGCGACGCGGCGCGGTCCTACGGGAACTACGTGTTCGCGGTCAACGACCTCGAGAGCGGCAACGTCGACGCCGTCGTCGTCGACAACCCTGTCGCCCGGACGTTCGCCGCCGACCGTCCGGTCCGGGTGGCGTTCGTGTTCGAGACTGGCGGGCGGTTCGGGTTGGGACTCCCGAAGGGCGACGACCGGGTCACCTTCCTCGAGGCGGGTGCGATCGTCGAGCGCGGACCGCCCGACCAGCTGTTCACCGATCTACGGTCCGACCGCACCGCGGAGTTCTTGAGCCGGCTCACGGGGGAGTACTGACCGATGAGCAAGGTTCCGGAAAGTGGCACCTCTGCCGGCCGGGCGGGAACCAACGCCGTCGGCGAACTCCCGACCGCCCGCCAGGCGCTACTCGCGGGGCTCGGGGTCCTGTTTTGGGGTGGCTTGTACTCCGGTGGAGCTACGACCGCCTCGTCGCCCCCGGCGTGAACGTCACCGACCGGGAGCTGTTCGTCCCCGCCGGGCCACTCGACGGGGCCGCCGACGCGCTGTCGGCCGTCGCGACAGATCTCGGCGCCCTCGGGACGCCGATCGGGTGGCTCGCCTGGGCGTTCGAGACCGCCGCGCTCGGCGTTTGGAACCTCCCGGCCCTCGCCGAGGGCGCCCTGATCACGGTCCAGCTCACCGTCGTCTCGATCCTGTGCGGGCTCGTGATCGCGGGTCCACTCGCGGTCGCCCGCGTCTACGGCGGCCCCGTTACGCGCTGGACGGCGCTTGCCTACACCGAGCTCATCCGCGGAACGCCGCTTCTCGCACAGCTGTTCGTCCTCTGGTTCGGGCTCTCGCTCGGCCCCCGGTCGGGGAACTGCCCGGCGTCGGCGGACCGCTGCCCTCCGCGGCGGTGGTCGTCGCGATGATCGGGTTTACGATCAACTCCGCTGCCTACCAGTCCGAGTACATCCGCTCGGCGCTGACCGGTGTCGACGCCGGCCAGCTGACCGCCGCCCGCGCGGTCGGACTGGGAAAGCTCGCCGGGATCCGTTATGTCGTGCTCCCGCAGGCGCTGCGCTTTGCGATCCCGGGCTGGACCAACGAGTTCATCTACAGGCTGAGCAGGCCGAGTGCCTCAGGGCCGGACGGAAGACGTAGTCTTCCGTGATGACGAAACGCGAAGCGTTTCGAACCACTTGACCCCGAGGGTG
>CAYREK010000085.1:0-8540 GCA_964423305.1 uncultured Halobacteriales archaeon
ATTGGCTGCAAAAATTTGCCTTTGCGTGGAATCAGCTTATCTGAACACTATGCCGGGCAGTGTCAGGCCTCGGGGTCGGGTCCTGATTCGAGCCCCGCGGCCAGCGTCCCGGCGACCTTGGCGTCGGTCGCCCGCTCGACCCGGCGCTGGTCGAACAGCTCGCGGGCGCGCCGAGCCGCCTCGTCGTCGACGACAAAGGAACGCGTCGGGTACTGGACCTCGACGAGCACGAGCGGTTCCGGGCGAGCGGGGCCGATTCCTTCGGGGCCGGCGAGTTCGGTCGGCGAGAGCGCCCGCTCGATCAGGTCGGGGTCTTCGAGTGCCCGCTCGAGGAGTCCAACCGCTCGCCGGACCAGCTGACGCGGGAATCCGCCGGCGCGGAACCGACACAGCAGAAACTCCCCGGAGCGCTCGAGTCCGACCGACAGCTCCCGAACCGTTCCGGTCCCGTCGGGCGTGAGGTTGTGAAAGTCGTGCTCGCCGGCGAGTGCCTCGAGGCGGTCGCGAACCCGGTCGGCGGGGGTCTCGGGGGCGTACAGGTGATAGACGTAGGCCCGCGAGACGGCGTCGTGGGTAGCGTGAAACTCCGGCGAAACCGACGCACGCGCCCAGGCCCAAACGTCATCCGGGAAGCGACTGTTCAGCGCCGCCGGCGAGAGCCAGTCGGGCGCGTCGAACGCGACCGTTTGTGTGAGCGCCGAGACGCCGGCGTCGGTCCTGCTGGCCGCCGCGTACCCCGGGGGCGTCTCGCCCGCACACACCTCCAACTCGCGGAGCGCCTCCAGCAGCGCGTCCTCGACGGTCGGGACATCTGGCTGGCGCTGGAACCCGCGGTACGCCCGGCCGTCGTAGGCGATCCGGTAGGCGCGGCGGTCGGTCATCGATCCAGGAGCGGACGGCCGGTCATCTCCGCCGGGCGGTCCTCCCCGAGGAGCGTGAGCACGGTCGGGGCGATGTCCGCGAGACTTCCGTCCCGGGCACTTCCTGCGGGGCCGGTCGCGGGGCAGTACACGAACGGCGTCGGGTTGGTGGTGTGGGCGGTGTGTGGATCGTCGACCGTGCCCATCTCGTCTGCGTTCCCGTGATCGGCGGTGACCAGCAGGTCCCCACCGGCCGCCGAAATCGCCGCGGCGAACCGATCGAGCTGGGCGTCGACGGCCTCGCAGGCCGCGATCGCGGCTTCGTAGTCGCCGGTGTGACCGACCATGTCCGGGTTCGCGTAGTTCAACACGACCACGTCCGGGTCCGCGTCTTCGATGACGCCGATCGCACGACTGGTCACGGCCGGAGCGCTCATCTCGGGCTGGCGGTCGTAGGTCGGCACGTCCGGGCTGGGGACGATCTCGCGGCGTTCGCCGGGGTACTCTTGCTCGCGGCCGCCGTTGAAAAAGTACGTGACGTGAGCGTACTTTTCGGTCTCGGCGATCCGGAGCTGGGTGTAGCCCCGGTCGGCGAGCACCGCGCCCAGCGTCGCGGCCGGCCGGCGGGGCGGGAACGCCACGCCCACGTCGAGACCGTCGTCGTACTCGGTCATGGTCACGAGCTCGATCGCCGGCGGCTCGGCCGAGCGCTCGCCGGCGAGCAGGCGGGTGAGCTGGCGGGCCCGGTCGGCCCGGAAGTTGACGAACACGGCCGCGTCGCCGTCGGCGAGCCCCGGCCTGCCCTCGATCAGCGTCGGCGGGAGGAACTCGTCGGTCGTGCCCCGGTCGTAGGCCCGCTCGAGGGCGGTCGCGGGATCGGGCGCGACACGCGTCGCCGCCCGGTCGGCGATCGCGTCGTAGGCTCGACGGGTCCGCTCCCAGTTCTCGTCGCGGTCCATCGCGTAGTACCGCCCCGAGACGGTCGCCACCGCGCCGGTATCACTGGCCTCAACGTGGTCTGCGAGCGATTCGAGGTGCTCGCGGGCGCTGGTCGGCGGCGTGTCCCGGCCGTCGGTGAACGCGTGGGTGACCGCCTCGAGCCCGCGCTCTGCCGCGAGCTCGATCAACGCGTGGAGGTGTGCCTGGGAGGCGTGGACGCCGCCGTCGCCGATCAGCCCGAGCAGGTGCACGCAGCCGTTGTGCTCGCGAGCGTACTCGAACGCACGCCCGATCGCGGGGTTCTCGTCGATCGGCGGGTCGTCGGCGGTCGCCGCCTCGCCGCGCCAGCGCGCGATCGCGTCGGTGATCCGGGCCGACTCCTGGCGAACGACCCGACCAGCGCCGATCGTGACGTGTCCGACCTCGCTGTTTCCCATCTGTCCCTCCGGCAGGCCGACCGCCGGGCCGTGGGTCGTGAGTCGCGCGCTCGCTCCCTGCGCCTGGAGTCGGTCGACGGTCGGCGTGTCGGCGGCCGCGACGGCGTCTCGCACCGGGTCGGGGTTCAGTCCCCACCCGTCGAGAACGACCAGCGCGAGCTCCATACCGCCGGTCGCCGGGCCAGGCTCACGATCGTTTCGGTCCGACGGGCTTTTTGCCCGCGCTCGATTTTCGCCTGTATGGCTGAGTTCACCGTCGCCGTCGCCGACCCAGACGACGGCGTCACCCGTCAGATCGAAGTCTCCGAACAGGACGCAAACCGCTTTATCGGGAAATCACTCGGGGCAGAGGTCGACGGCGGTGCCGTCGGACTCTCCGGGTACACGCTCGAGCTGACCGGCGGCTCCGACGACGCCGGGCGGCCGATGCGGGCGGACGTCAGCGGCTCCGGGCTGCACTCGGTGTTGTTGACCGGCGGCACGGGCTACAATCCCTCCCGGGACGGCGAGCGCCGACGCGTGACCGTCCGCGGCGCCGAGGTGAGCGACGCGACCCGCCAGATCAACGCGAAGATCACCGGCCGAGGCGAGGAGTCCATCGAGGAACTGCTCGAGTAGCGTGGACCGGCTCGTCTCCGATCACGACACCGTCACGAGCCACCGAGTATCACTCGAGCGGGTCGGCCGGACCGACCGGTCCCAGCTCCCGCTTCCGGACGAGCTCGGAGTCGCGGTCGGAGACGCCATCAGCCTCTCGCTTGCCGGACGCCAAGCACACGCACGGGTAGAGCGCACGCTCGACGGCGAACCGGCTCTGCGGGGGGCCTTTCCGACCCGACGGCTCGCCCGCGTTGAGGCCCCCGAAGCGGAGCTGCTTGTTGAGTGGCTCTCCGAGACCGGGCTCTCCCCGGGTGACGCGATCGTCCTCGATGTCCTCGTCGAGGGGTACGCCTACGGGCTCCGCCCGCCAGGCGAGCGGGTGGTCTACTCGCCGCCGGACCCGCCCGATTCCAGCTTGGCCGAGATTGCCGACGAGTTCGGATAGCCGCCGTTTTCGTTCCTGATACTGACGCGGAAAGGCTCAAGCCACGTCCGTCTGTATAAACCGTGAGATGGCTGGATCGGTCGTCGCGGACTTCGTCGCGTCCTTCGACGCGAGCAGCCTCGGGACCGACGACCCGATCAAAGGGCGGGTGTTGCTGAGCGAGCGCCAGCTCGTGCTCGCTGTCGACGACGAGGAGGCGATGCGGATTCCCGTCGCGCGGATCTTCGATGTCGCCGTCGGGACGGTTCCGTCGGAGCTCAGCGGCTTTTTCGACTCGACGGTGACGATCGCCTTCGAGCGCGACGGTCGGGAGGTCGCGACCGTCGAGGCAACCGATCAAAAGATCGAGAAGTTCTCGACGGTACTATTTAAAACGCTTCTCAACGAGACGTCTGTCCGGGTCAAACACCCGGCGCGGGAGGGCGGGCGGGTGACCGACGCCTCCTTTCGCCCGGCGCGGCTGGCCCTTGAGGCCGAGCGGGTGCTGTTCCGCGGGCCGAGCCGGACGGTCGAACTCGGGCTGGGCGCGGTCGTCTCGTTTGATCGCTCGGTGCGGTCTGTTGGCGGACCCGAGCGGCCGACGATCGAGGTGCGACACACGACCGACGGGCGTCCGGTCGTGACGATGGCCGCTGCGGAGTCGGCCCGTGTGCTTTCGATTCTCGGACGATACCTCCGGCTCGAGTACGCCGAGCTACGCGAGACCGTCGAGGAAACCGAGCTCTCGCCCGAGGAGACCGAGCTCCTGCTGGGAGTGTATTCCGGGGCGGGGGAACAGCTCGCGGGCGTCGTCGACGTCGAGCCGGCGACGGTGGGGGTGCTGGTGGATCGGCTCGAGGAGAAGGGACTGATCGAGGACGGTCCGGACGGTCCCGGGCTGACCTCCGCGGGACAGGTCGTCATCACGGAGCGTCTCGAGCGGATCAACGGTTAGGCGGGCGACCGGATCGGCGCCGACGGTTCCCGGACCGGCGATCACTCGAGCGCGGTCGCGAGGGCCTGCTCGATGTCGCCCCACAGGTCCTCGACGTGTTCGGTCCCGACGCTCGCCCGGACCAGCCCGTCGGTAAGCCCTGCGGCAAGCCGCTCCTCGCGGGGGATCGAGGCGTGGGTCATCGTGGCCGGCTGCTCGATGAGACTCTCGACGCCGCCGAGGCTCTCGGCCAGGGCGAACACCTCGGTTGACGAGACGAACTCGCTGACCTCGTCTAGACTTCCAGCCAGCTCGAAGCTCACCATTCCGCCGAAATCGTCCATCTGCTCGGCCGCGAGCTCGTGGCTCGGGTGCTCGGGCAGCCCCGGGTAATACACGCGGTCGACGGCCGGGTGCTCGTCGAGGCGCTCGGCGAGGGTCCGGGCGTTCTCGCAGTGGCGGTCCATCCGAACCGGGAGGGTCTTTGTGCCCCGGAGCACGAGAAAGCAGGCGAACGGGTCCGGCGTGGCGCCGACGCTGTTCTGGTAGAACCCGAGCTGCTCGTCGAGGCCGGCGTCGTCGGTGACCAGAGCGCCCCCGACAACGTCCGAGTGTCCGCCCAGATACTTCGTCAGCGAGTGTGAGACGATGTCGGCGCCGTGCTCGAGCGGGCGCTGGAGGTACGGCGTCGCGAACGTGTTATCGACCGCACAGAGCGCGCCGGCATCGTGGGCAATCCGGGACAGCGCCGCGATGTCGTTGATGCGCATCAGCGGGTTCGTCGGCGTCTCGACCCAGACCAAGGCGGTCTCCGGGCGGACAGCAGCTTCGACTGCGTCCAGGTCGGTCGTGTCCACGAACGAAAACGACAGGTCATAATCCTCGTAGACCTCCCGGAAGATCCGGTAGGTTCCGCCGTAGACATCGTCGCCGGCAATCACGTGATCGCCTGCCTCGAGTAGGTTGAGCACGGTGTTGATCGCGGCCATCCCGCTCGCGAAGGCCCGGCCGTGGGCCCCGCCCTCGAGCGCGGCGAGGTTCGCCTCGAGTGCGGTCCGGGTCGGGTTGCCGGTCCGGGAGTACTCGTAGCCCCGGTCCTGGCCGGGGCCGTCTTGGACGTACGTCGAGGTGGCGTAGATCGGGGGCATCACCGCGCCGGTCTGCTCGTCCGGCGGCTGGCCGGCGTGGATCGCCGCCGTCTCGATGTGCCCGCTATCGTGTTCGGTGTGGGCGTCGGCCTCACCATCGGGAGCGGAGTCCTCGAACTGTTCGGTGCTATCGCGTCGGTCGTCTGGTGTGTCGTAGTGTGTCATCTATCGGAAATCGGCAGCCGGTTACTCCTCGCCGGCCCAGGTTTCGAACGACTCGTACAGTCCCTTCGAGAGGTACCGCTCGCTCGAGTCGGGAAAGACGGTCACGACCGTCTCGTGGGGGACGGCGAGTTCGCCGTCGCGGATCCGTTCGGCCACCTCGCGGGCGGCGACGCTGGCCGCGGCCGCGCTCGAAGCGACCAGCTGGCCCTCCTCTGCCGCGAGGCGCTTGAGCTCGGCGTGGGCCGCCCGATCGCCGACCTGGCGTACCTCATCGACCAGGTCCGGATCGAACAGCTGCTTGCTCTCGAGGTCGCTCGTGCCGATCCCCTCGATCGCGTACTCGCCGTGCTCGACCTCGTGGCCCTTTGTTCGGGCGTACAGCGATCCCTCGGGCTCGACTGCGACGACGTGAGTGTCCGGATCCTGGTCTAGCGCGTACCGGGCCAGGCCCATCAGCGTGCCGCTGGTCCCCGCGCCGGCGACGACCGCCCCGACCGCGCCGTCCAGGGCGTCGTAGATCTCCGGGGCAGTCGAGCGCTCGTGGGCCGCCGGGTTCAGCGGGTTCGAGAACTGCTCGGGGACGACGGCGTTGTCGGTTTCCGCCGCCAGCTCGCGGGCGTACTCGATCGCCCTCGTCATGCCCGCCTCCGTCGGGGTGTTTATTACCTCGGCGCCGAGCGCCCGCATCAGCGTCTGTTTTTCGACGCTGAACTCCTCGGGGACGACGAAGACCGCCTCGAGGTCGAGCTGGGTCGCCGCCAGCGCCATCCCGATGCCGGTGTTGCCGGCCGTCGGCTCGATCACCGTCCCGCCGGGCTCGAGCTCGCCGCGCTCGAGCAGCCCCTCGAGCATCGCGACGCCGATCCGGTCTTTGATGCTCGCCCCGGGGTTGAACGACTCGAGTTTCGCGTACACCGGGACAGCGTCGGGGCTGTCCTGGACCCGCACAAGAGGCGTCTCGCCGACGGTCTCGAGCACCGACGACAGCGGCTCGGGACTCACGGTGACCACCGGCGCCCGCGGTCAGTACCGACCCGGCGCTCGTCCATACCGGGCATACGATGGGGAGCTAATAGAAGCTGTTCTTTTTCGCCCCCGGTCGGATTATACCGCCTCGACGGTCTCGACGCGCATCAGCGGGTAGCCGTCCTCGAGTGTCATGGCGGTCGTGACGCGGTAGCCCTCGCGCTCGATGACGATCTCGACGTCGGCGTACCGGCCGGTGAACTCGACGTACGACGCCGACCCGTCCGCGACCGCCGCCGCGAGCCGCTCCTCTGCGATCTCGACGGTCACCGCGACGCAGTGGGGCTGGTTCTCGATGGCGGCCTCCATCGCCCGGGCCAGCGAGGGTGCGCTGGCCGGGGTGATCGGCGTGCCGGCGAACTGGTGATACAGCGTTCCGAACTTGATGCCGGCCTCGAAACACGCCCGCTGTGGGGCCGTCGGCTCGGACTCGTCGGTCATACTTTCGCTTGGGCTCGGCGAACAACTCTCCGTCGATCACGGCGCCGATCGACGGCCTGGAACCGCCCCGGAGGCCGGCGAGACCGCACCGTTCTTGAGCCTGCCGGCCGACCGATAAGACGAATGGGATCGGTGTTGCTCACCGGCGCGGGCGGTCACGTCGGGAGGACGATCCTCGATCGGCTCGCCGAGGCCTACGACTGGCGGCTGCTGTATTTCACCGAGCCGACCGGCGACCCGCCAGGGCCGTACGTCGTCGGCGACGTCCGCGACCGCGAGACGGTCCGGGCGGCCGTCGAGGGCTGCGAGGCCGTGATCCACCTGGCGGCCGATCCCCGGCGGGACGCCCCCTGGGAGAGCGTGCTCGCGAACAACATCGACGGGACGCACACCCTCTACGATGTCGCGGCCGAGGCCGGCGTCGAGCGGGTCGTCTACGCCTCCTCGAACCACGCGGTCGGCGCCTACGAGGACGACCGCGCTCCGGAGCTGTACCGCGCTGCCGACGACTTTCGCCTCGACGGGACCGAGCCCCCGCGGCCGGGCAACAAGTACGGGATCAGCAAGGCGACCGGCGAGCTGATCGGCCGGTACTACCACGACGCCCACGGCATCAGCGTCTGTAACGTTCGGATCGGCAACCTCAACGAGAATCACCCGCCGGTCGACTACGAGCGCGGACAGGCAATGTGGCTCTCGCCACGGGACTGTGCACAGCTCCACGACCGGGCGCTCCGGGCGGAGTACGACTACGAGATCGTCTACGGAATCTCTGACAACGACCGCAAGTACTACTCGCTCGAACGAGCAAAAGAGGTGCTCGGCTACGACCCACGGGACAACTCGGCAGAGTGGGACGGCCGCGAGCGGATCGAGGACTGAGTGGATGACGGACTCACCTCAACAGGGACCGACCGACGACCTCGGGGAGGCGGGAACAAGGATCATGCGGCCTCCGAGAGTATTATACACATGACAAAACCCGCACCCTGGGACGGCGCGGGCGTCGTCGAGACCTACACCGGGGGTAGCTTCGACCTGTTCGACCCCGACCCCGAGGATGTCCGTCTCCCCGACATCGCGGCCGGACTGGCACACACCTGCCGGTTCGGCGGCCACTGCCGGGCGTTTTACAGCGTCGCGCACCACTCGCTGCACGTCAGCCGCGAGCTCGCCGACGCCGGGCCGCGGCTCGCGCTACTCGGACTCTTACACGACGCGGGGGAGACATACGTCGGCGACGTGCCCAGGCCGCTGAAGTCGGAACTCGAGACCGTCGAGCGCGTCGAGGCGGAGATTCTCGACGCCGTCTGGGGAGGACTCGGGGTCGCGGCGCCGACCGACGAGGAGTGGTCACGGGTGATGGCCGCCGACGACCGGCTGCTTGCCTACGAGGCCAACAGTCTCTTGCAGGACGCCTCGTGGGCCGACGAGCCGGCCGACCTGGGCTACGAGCTTCACTCGGCGGAGATCGAGCGGATCCGCGAGCGGTTTTTCACCCGGGCTGAGCGGCTCAGAGCGGAGCTGCCGGGCAACGGCCGACCTAACGATTGACCTCCTCCCCCG
>CAYREK010000086.1:0-7273 GCA_964423305.1 uncultured Halobacteriales archaeon
GGTGAACGCCAAGCGATTCCACGCGTGGGCGTTCCGCCAACTCTACGAGTATGTCGAATACAAGGCCGAATCCGAAGGCGTGACTGTCGAACAGGTGAGTCCTGCGTACACGAGTCAGCGATGTTCGAAGTGCGGATGTACGCTGGAGAAGAATCGCCCGTTGAAACACGAGTTCTGCTGTCAGAAGTGCGGGTACGAACTCAACGCCGACTACAACGCGAGCAAGAATATTGCTCGCAAGCTCGCAAAGCGTCTCCACTCGGGGCAGAAGTCTCCGAGTGGAGGAGCCACCTATCAACTGGCTCTAGCGTCGGGGACGCTGAACCTGAACGGCGATTTCCACGCCTCCGACCGCGTGTCGGCAGAAGGGGAGTCCACCGACAAACCCCACCCTCAACAAGCGAGGTCGTCAGACCGAGCGAAGTAGGGTGGGGTAGTTGATAACTTGACATTCACGTGCTGCTTGACATGCCCCCGTCGACGACCAGCGACTCTCCGTTGACGTAATCCGAGAGGTCACTCGCAAGGTACAGCGCCGCATCGGCCACGTCCTCGGGGGTGCCGCCTCGTCCCGACGGCACCGTCTGGAGGCACTGGTCTTCGGCCTCGGTCCCGAAGATCGGCACGTCGTCTGTGGTCATCGCGGTCTCGATCAGCCCGGGGTGGATCGCGTTGACCCGCACGCCCTCGGGGCCGAGTTTCGCCGCGAGCGAGTAGGTCAGAAGGCGCACGGCGCCCTTCGAGGCCGTGTAAGTGACGTGCTCTGCCGAGCCCTCCAGGCCGGCCACGCTCGAGAGGTTGATGATCGTTCCGCCACCGTTGTCGACCAGCCGACGGGCGGCCGCCTGTGCGCCGAAAAAGACCCCACGGACGTTGATGTCCATCAGGAACTCGTACTCCTCCTCGGTGACCTCGAGAAACTCCTCGGATCGAAAGACGCCAGCGTTGTTGACCATGTGATCGATCCCGCCGAACCGTTCGGCGGCCTCGATTGCCGCCTCGAGGTCGTCGACGTTCGTGACATCGGTCTCGACGAACTCCGCCTGGACATCGTACTCCTTGGGGACCAGCTCATGGGTCGGCCGACCGCCCTGTCGCGGGTCCTCGCGGAGGTCCGCCACGACGATGTCTGCTCCCTCCTCGGCGAACCGCCGTGCGATCGCGCGTCCGTTGCCGCTCGCTGCGCCCGTGATTACTGCAGTGTCACCGGTTAGCATGACTACCGAATTGTACGGAATACACACGCATAAACAATCCTCGCGTGAGCGCGGCGAGCACACAGGCGTCCGGGAGGTATTTCCACGCCTGGGGCGAACATCACCTATGACTCTCGATCCGGTCCACGTCGACGGCATCGCGGCGCTGGCGAGCCGGGTGAGCGACGCCGTCGACGAGCGCGATCACACCGAACTCGCCGAGCGGGCCTTCGAGGAGTTCCTCGATCCGCTGTACGACGACGGGGTGGTGCTCGAGCCCGTCGACGAGCTGGCCCGCCGGGCCGTCCCCGCCGAAGATATCGCTCTAGAGGGCTCGCCGTTCGAGACCCGACACGGGCTCGACGCCGGGACGATCAACCCGACGACCTTCGAGAACGGGCTCGTGCTCGACGTTTCCCAGGCCGCGATGGCGAGCGTGCCCTCCGATCTCGACTTGCACAGGCGCCGGACGATCGTGATGACCGTCCACACGAACGACGAGACGGTGACCGTCGCCGACGACGGCTGGACGACCGACGACGAGGAGTACGCCCGCCAGCGGGTGTTGCGCGCCCCCCGGGTCGATCGGTACGAGCAGACCGTCGTCCACGCCCTGGCGCTGTATCGCGCCGAGAGCGAACACGCCCTGGAACAGGCAGACGCCGTCGAGGATCTGCTCGTGCTCGACGGGCCGCTGTACCCGACCGGACTGCTCCAGTGGGTCGAGCGGGACCCGGCCCTCGAGCGGCTGATCATCGAAGAACAGGAGTTCACCGGCGTGATCGAGAACTACCTCCGGCTGGTCGAGCGGTTCGTCGAACGGGGCGTGCCGCTGATGGGATTCGTCAAAAACACCACCTCGAAGGCGATCACCCAGACCCTACGGGAGAAGACTGGCTCGCCGTGGGTCGACGACGCCGCCTTCTTCCGTCGGGCCCTCGCGCCGCGGGACGATCGGTCGGGGGCGCTCTCCTTCACGACCTGGTTCCGGTCGCGGGTCGGCACCGACGGCCTGCTCGCAAACGGCGAGTTCGCCGGCGGCCCCTTCGGCGGGGACCGCGCGCTCGGCGAGGGGGCCTACGAGCTCACCTTCTTCGTGATCTACGACCCCCGCGAGGACCTGATCTACCGGGTCGAGGCGCCGTACGCGTTCACCCGCGATCCGGCTACCCGCGAGCGGCTGACCCGACACGCCCTGAGCGCCGTCGCGACCGAGCGGGGGCCGCCGCTGGCGGTCGGGAAGGCCGACGACCTCGCCCGGATCAGCCGCGATGGCAAACAGGCGCTGCGCCGGCGGATCGAGCGCGCCTTCGACACCGAGTGCCGTCGGGAGTACAACGACAAGCGGTGGGGACAGGCCGCCTCGGCTCAGCCCGAGTGACCCGGGTAGTCGCGCTCGAACCGGGCCTCGATCTCCGCGTCGTCGATTTCGATCAGCACCGGCCGGCCGTGGGGACAGGCCCAGGGGTTCTCGCAGGCGTCGAGTCGCTCGAGTAAGTCGACGATCGAGCCCTCGGTCAGCGAGGTGTTGCCCGTGATCGAGGGGTAACAGGCGAGATCCGCGAGCAGGTCCTCGGCGGCGGCCTCGACGGTTCGTTCGGCGGCCTCAGGCCCCTCGGCGAGCGCCGCGAGCAGGTCCCGCACCAGCTCCGGGCCGGCAGCCTCCGATAGCGTCTCCGGAAGCGCCCGGACCTCCACTGTCTGGTCTCCGGTACGGGCCGCCCGAACACCGAGCCGGGCCAGCGTCTCCCGGTGGGCCGCGAGCCGTTCGGCCTCGCCGGGGGTCACCTCCACGCCGACGGGTTCTGCAAGCGCCTGCGTGCTCGTCTCCGCCTCGAAGGCCGCCTGCAGGCGTTCGTAGTTGATCCGTTCGTCGGCGGCGTGTTGATCGACCAGCACAAGCCCGTCCTCGCTCGCGGCGACCACGTACGTCTCATCGAGCTGTCCGAGCACCCGCAACGACGGGAGCGTGTCGTACTCGCTGGGTGCCTCCGACGGGGCCTCGCCCAGTCGCACCTGTTCGAGCCGCTCGTGTTTGTCACCGGCCCTCGGCGAGGGCGTCTCGGTCGTCTCCGGAGCCTGACTCCTCGACGCCCGGTCTGAGCCGCTCTCTCGCTTCTCGGTTGTCGCCCGGTCGTCCAGGCTCGTCCCTGCGTGGGTCTCGGTCGTGTCGTCCCGATCCGTCTCTGATCCCGGGTCGACGCTCGTCTCCTCGGGGGCCGACCGACCTCGCGGGGCCGACGAGCGCAGGATTCCGGCCTCGAGCAGCGAGTTCTCGACGACCGACCGGACCTGCTCGCGGACGGTCGCCTCGTCGGCAAAGCGGAGCTCGCGCTTTCTGGGGTGGACGTTGACGTCGATCGTCGCCGGATCCACCGTCAGGAACACCGCCGCGAACGGGTACCGATCTGGGGCGAGCTGGGTGTCGTAGGCCTCGACGATCGCCTCCCGGACCGCGCCGGCCTCGACGTACCGGCCGTTGACGAACGTCGAGACGTACTCGCTGCTTGCCCTGGTGGCCTCCGGGTGGCTCACCAGTCCCGTGACCGACTCGAGGGGCCCCTCGGAGTCGACGGGCGCGGAGAGCTCGCGCATCGCCGTCGCGACCTCCCGGCCGTACACAGCCATGACCGCCTCGCGCAGTTCACCCGACCCGGTGGTCGCGAACGTCTCGTTGTCGTCGTGTTCGAGCGTGACCGCCACCCCGGGGTTCGCGAGTGCGTAGTTGGTCACGATCCGGTTCACGTGGCCGAACTCGGTGGCGGGCTGTTTGAGGTACTTGCGCCGAGCGGGGACGTTGTAAAACAGATCCCGAACCGTGACCGTCGTCCCCGTCGGGCAGCCGGTCGGGGACACCGAGGTGACCGCTCCACCCTCGACGGTGAGCTCGGTCCCCCGCCCGTCCGGCGGTCGCGAGGCGATCGTCAGCCGCGAGACCGCTCCCAGCGCGTGCAGTGCCTCCCCGCGGAATCCGAGCGTTCCGACGCCGGACTCGAGATCCTCGATCCCGGCGATCTTGCTCGTGGTGTGTTTCTCGACGGCCCGCCGGAGCGTCGACTCGTCCATCCCGATCCCGTCGTCGCGGACCCGCAGCAGCTCGGTCCCGCGTCCCGCGATCGAGACGGTCACTCGGTCGGCGTCGGCGTCGATGCTGTTCTCGACTAACTCCTTGACCGCCGAGGCCGGCCGCTCGATCACCTCGCCGGCGGCGATCTGCTCGACGGCCCGCTGGTCGAGCCGGCGGATCTCCTGGCGCTCGCTCACACCTACGGTACTCCGCGGGCGGTCTTGAGCGTGGCGGGCCGATCGCGTAAGCTATTTGCGCGTGGCTGACTGACCGGTCAGTTAGTGTCGGAACGCGCCCGTTCACCGGAGGGAGGTCGTGGCGACAGGCGTCGGTGACCGGCTGCGCCGCCGGTTCGGCGAGCGCGGTCCGGTCGTCGGGACCGTCATCGCGAGCACGTTTTTCATCGGCTTCGGCGGCGGGGTGATCTTTCCGATCCTGCCGAACCTGGGGGCGGTATTGGGCATCTCGCCGTTCCTGGTGGGGGTGATCCTGAGCGCGAACCGGTTCACGCGGCTGGTCGCGAACGCGCCGGCCGGCGCCCTGGTCGATCGGATCGGCACCCGTCGGCCGTTCGTCGCCGGGATGGCGATCCAGGCCGTCGGAACCGCCGGGTACGTCGTCGCCTTCCTCGCACCGTTCCCGACCGCGTGGTTTCTCGGCGCCCGGGTGCTGTGGGGAGTCGGCAGCGCCTTCGTGTTCGCGACGGCCCTGACCATCGCTGCCGACGTTAGCACCGGCGAGACGCGCGGGGCGAACATGGGCGTGATCCGCGGGGGCGTGCTCTTTGGCTTTCCGACGGGCGTGGTGTTGGGCGGGCTGGTCAGCGATCTGTACAGCAACGTCGCCGCGTTCGGGCTCGCGACGGGGTTTGCCGTCGTCGCGACCGCGGTGGCGTACCTGTCGATCCCCGAGACTCACGTCACCGGCGACGGCCACCGCTCGGTCAAGCCCTGGGACGTCGACACCAGCCTGCCGGCTCTGACCGCGGGAGCGGTGAACTTCGCGGTGTTTTTCGTCTACTTCGGGGCGCTGTTCGCGACGCTTGTCGTGTTCGTCCGCCGGCGCGGACTCGAGGTGTTCGGGCTGGGTCCACAGGGGAGTTCGGGGATCTTCATGGCGATTACGGTGATCGCGGCCGGATCGTTCATGCTGATCGGCGGCGTGCTCAGCGACCGGGCCGAGTCCCGCGTGCCGACGTTGGTCGTCTTTCTCGGACTGGCCGGCGGGAGCTTCTTCCTGCTCGCGGTCGCGGAGTCCGTGTTCGTGCTCGCGGTCGCCTGCGTGTTCGTCGGGATCGGACAGGGCGGCTCGAACGGGCCGCTGTTGGCGCTGCTCGCGGATCTCACCCCCGAAGAGCGGATGGGCCGTGCGGTCGGGACCAACAACGTGCTCGGCGACGTCGGCGGCGGGCTCGGCCCGCTGGTGACGCTGCCGCTTGTCGACAGCGTCGGGTTCGCCCCGGTGTACGTGGCCTGCGGCGTACTTCCGGTGCTCGCCGCCGGGGCGTTGATCGCCGGCGTCTATCGGGAGACCGGCCGAGTCCTGCCCGGGCGGGCGAGCGCGTGAACGATGGATCCTTAGCCCCGGACTCGGTAATCCGAGTCGGCCGATGACGAGGCCTGCTTCCGAGCCCTCAGGGCGATGAGGAACCCTATGAGTGCCGAGGCCAGCTTTCTATCCATACATTTCGGGGACGAAGTGAACAAACGTCAGAGAATCGCGTTTGCTACCCTCTGAGAGAGGACAGTTGTTAGTTCAGGTCGAATAGAGCACACTCTGAGGCGTCACATAGGGCTCGTGACTCTGTCAGAATACCATACAGTCGATCCGATTATAGATCAGTACTGGTCGACTCGGGCAGAATTAATAATTGGTTGATTCAGTGAGCGACACTCAGTCTACGAACCTGATAGTCGAATAAGAGTGTTCAGTCGATGCTTGTCTCGGGTGAGGACTCGACAGAGGAGTTGGATTTTTCGGCCAGTTGCTGTTGTTCCTCGTCTCGTTCCGATGCTTCCCTTTGGATGGACTCCCACGACCGGAATCGGAAGCGTGAGGTCTCCAGATTATGAGGAGATGTATTCAATCACCTGGCTCTCCACAGCTTTGGTGCGGTCGTCCACAAGCGATGTCAGGTAGTGGTCAACGTCAGCAGCACTGTTGAGCGTCACAAGAGACCACGGGAGAACGTGACTTCGTTCTCCCAGTGGGTCGCCCGCGTAGTCGTCATCTCTGAGAGCAAGTGATGCTTCGTGATAGGTCTTCGTGGAAATCAGGACCGTAATCAGTTGCACACCGTGAGTTGGGAATCGGGGAGCCCCCAGTACGAGCATCGGGCGACCTTTCTCTGAAGGCGGGTCGCTCGCCCAGACAATGTCACCGTGTTCCAGCTCCTCGAACGCAATCACTGTACCTCTCTCGTGTCCTCCGTTCGGAGGTCTTCAAGCCGCTCTTCACCGTACTGGTCGTCTGCCGCTTTATGATGTCGATGGAGCCGGTAGGCCGACTGGAGCCGCTCTTTATCATCCGTGATTGCCCAGTAGGGGCGCTTATGCCGGACGAGATCACGATCTTTCAATCGTGATAGGATTGCACTGACAGCGTCTGTCTCCAGCCCAAGTCGTTCGGCAACGGTCGCCGCCTTCCACGCCCGGTCGCCATTTCTGTCGAGGAACGACACGATTCGCTCGGTATCGTTGCGTTCCTCAAATTCGTCGGCGTCAGCGTTTTCGAACTCGTCGATATCGATGTTGCCGCTCGACATACCTATGTGTTGGTACTGTTGGAAAATAGTTGTTTGGTATGTTTTCTTTGTGGAAGTGTTAATTTCGATTTACTGCTGCATCCACGCTTTGTATCTTGCACTGTCTTCTCTAACTATTTCTATTTCAGCACTTCGCTACTCGATACATCATGATAAATCGGCTGTGAACGTTTCTATGACACGCTACTATGGATAGATTGTCATCTACCAACCCCTGAAGGGGTTGGCTTGTCGGTGGACTCCCGC
>CAYREK010000086.1:7283-7992 GCA_964423305.1 uncultured Halobacteriales archaeon
GTTGCGTTGCTTAAATTCGTCGGCGTCAGCGTTTTCGAACTCGTCGATATTGATGTTCCCGCTTGACATAGACAGGTGTTGGTACTGTTGGAACATAGTTGTTTGGTATGTTTTCTTTGTGGGACTGTTGATTTGGCTTACTGCTGCATCCCCGCTCTATATCTTGCACTGTCGTCTCTAACCAGTTCTATATCAACACTTCGCCACTCGGTACACCGTAATAACTCGGCTGTGAACGTTTCTATGACACGCTAGTAGAAATACCAATAGTGGCCGGCATATCTGTAAATAGTTTCTGTGAGTCCAACCGAGAACACCGGCCAGCGTCCGGCTATCGACGACAGCCAATGCTAGGATATTAAACGTCGTGTGCAACCCCATCTTGGAGTGTGACTACCGTGCCTGTGTGTAACACACCCTAACTAATTTTAATACAATCGCCACGCTATTTTAGGCTGACGTCTGATATACCCCTCAAACTGGGAGCGTTCAACACGATGATCATCACTCGCTTCACCCCGCGGCGTGCTCATTCTTGCTTAGCCGCGGGTCCCGTGTTCGGCGAGTGCCTACAAGATCAGCGTGCGAAGAGCCCGGGCGCAAACCGCCGGATCCACGTCGACTTCGAATACGAGAGTTCGACGCAATCCGGCGACGGCCGGACACTCTCACCCGCATAACTCGGCCCCCATACGGACTACCCGTCACG
>CAYREK010000087.1:0-3969 GCA_964423305.1 uncultured Halobacteriales archaeon
GGACTGCGGTGCTCGTTGAGGGAGGGGGCGTAGCGCCCGCATTCAGCTAAAAGGTAATCTGAATAACATTTCTGTAGCCCGAGTTACTGAAATCCTCTTTACCATTTCGGGGCCTACGTACGGGTGGCCGTATCACACGGCCACCCGTTGGAACTGGCGTTCAGACTCACCCCACATTCTATTCTGTTCTTTGCGGTCGTCCTGACCGACGCGAGCGTCTGGAGAACGACCATTCTGGGTACACGACTTCCGAGCTGGCAACGGCTGTACACACTCACGCCCCGGTAGTCTGGTGGTGACCCGTCAGGACTCGCGCCACGTGTGACCGCACTCGAGACAGGTGAACAGCCGCACCTCGTAGGAGCCGCCCGGCTTCGGCAACATCTTGGACTCGGCCCGGTCGCCGTCGCAGTCGGCCGCCGGACAGGGTATCTGCGTTGTCTCCGTGGCGTCCTGTGTCGCGTCGGCCACGTCGGGTGCCCCGTCGTCGCGCTGTCCGTCTTGGATCGCCATCGCTGCCTCCGCCTGTGCGTCCCGCGGCACCTCGGTCTCACAGGAGCGACACACCCACATGTCGCTCTCCGTGTGCATCAGCGATCCACACTCGTCACAGAATCGCATGCGGCACACAGTTAGACCACCGTCGAATATATATGTTAAGTTCGGATTGTCGGTGGTCCCGTACAGGTAGGCCCCGGAGCCGGCTCCTGCTCGTTGAGCACCCTTTCGGCGTGCTCGCTTAGGCTACCGGGCGTGTTCGTATCGACCGAGATCGCCGTTAGTTTGTATCTACGACACATTATCCTATTGTGGACTTCACACAGACAGTTACGACGCGACGATCGGTTCATCAGTACAGCGACGAACCCATCGACCAGTCGACCCTGGAGTCGATCTTCGAGCGAGTGACGCTCGCCCCCTCCGGGTACAATCTTCAGCCCTGGGAGTTTCTCGCGCTCCAGGAAGAGGAGACCAAAGAGGCACTCATGGAGATCGCCTACGGGCAAGAGCACGTCCTCGCGGCCGACACGGCGGTGGTCGTGCTCGGAAACACTGACCCGATGGCCCACGCCGAGACGGTCTTCGACGACTGGCTCGCCAAGGACTACATCCCCAGCGAGGAGGTCCGGGAGTCACTGCTTGACAACGTCGCCGGGATGGCCGACATGTCAGAGGCCGACCGCCGGACCTGGACGACCCGGTCGAGTGCGCTCGCGGCGATGACGCTGATGTACGCGGCCTGGGAACAGGGCGTTGCGAGCTGCCCGATGGAGGGGTTCGACGCCGACGCGCTCGTCGATACCTTCGACGTTCCGGACGGCTACGAGCCGGTCATGCTCGTCACGCTCGGCTACCCCGCCGACGGAGCCGCAGATATCGAAAATCCCCGCAAGGGGCGGCGCCCGGTCGAGGAGATTCTCCACTACGAGAGCTTCGAACCCGGTACGGAGACCGTCCTCGAAACGCCGACGCTCGGCGAGTGAGCAGCCCTCGACGCTCTCGATCGCCGTCTCGAGGAGCACACTGTCCCCGACTCGACTCTCGACTCCGGGAGCTTCCGGCCTTCCGATCCTCAGCTGTCGTCTAACTGGTAGTACTGGTAGACGATGACCGCGACGGCGATCAGTCCGAGGACGTTCCCGACGATAATGATCCAGATCTCGACCCCGAGCCCGAAGAGTACGGCCGTAGGAACGCTCATGCCGCGGCTTTGACCCGTCGGAATAAACCACTGTCGAGACTCACTTTCCGTCAGTCCCTCGTACCCGGGTGCTGGCAGACTCACTCCTGCGTCCGAGGAGCCTGCTGAACGCAAGCTCGCTCGCGGCCCCGAGCCCGAACGCCGCCGCGAGCACCGGCTCTGCTAAGAAGACGACCAGCCCGACGACCACCGCGGCGTACACTACCAGCCGTCCGAGCGTCTCCGAGCCGGGCTCGGCCCACGGGCGTTGCGGTCGATCCGGTGTCCTGATATTAGTCATACTGATATGTTAGACATATCGACACTTCAACCTTTGCCACGGTTCTCCGGCTCGCCGTTCAGGAGTCCTCGGCGAGGGAATGACAGTACGCCTGGACCCACCGTGCGGCCATCTCGACGGCCGTCGCGCCGGTGTCGGTGTCGGCGTGCCAGGTAAACTCCGCGGGAGGGTCGATGCGGGCGTTCCCGTGGCGGTCGGTCTCCGCGACCGGGCCCGCCTCGGGATCGATCTCCGGTTCGATCACCCAGATGTCTGGCGCGACGGCGGGGTACTCCGGCGAGTACTCGATCATCAGCCGGAACCGATCGACCGGACACTCGACCGGCGGGAGGGTAAACTCGAAGCCGACCCCGCCCTCCGAGGGAAAAAACGCCTCGCGCGAGAGCTCCGGCAGCAGCTCCCGGATCGCGGCGAGTTCGCTCTCGATGTCGAGATTCAGCTCGGCCGCCGGTCGGTCCCTGCCGTCGGCCTCGGCGTCGCGTGCGAGGATCTCTTCCAGTCGCTCCGTCCAGTCGGTCGCGGTGGGTCGCTCGGCCGGCTCGGCTTTCCCGGCGACGAAGGCCCGCTCGAACAGTGACCGCAGCCCGGTGGGTAACTCCCGGTACGGCGGCGCGGCCGGCGGCGGCGCGACGCCCCGATCCGGCCGGCTGTAGGGGAACCGGTGGGCCTCTATCTGCGCGGCGAGACTCCCGCCGGTGCTGCGCGGCCCCGCTCCCTGGAAGGGGTGAAAGCCCGCCATCAGCAGCTGGAAGAGATGCACCGCCAGCCCGAACCGATCGGCCCGCTTGACGGCCGCCAGCTCCTGTCCGATCCCCTCCGGTGACGCGTACCGTGGGTGTTCGGTCCGGCCGTGAAAGACCTCGCCGTCGCCCCCGGAGATGTGAAAGGCGTCGCAATCGACGAGCGTCACCGTCCCGTCGGGCCTGAAGTAGACGTTCTCGTGGTTCATGTCTCCGAGCGCGTGTCCTCGCTCGTGGACCCCGGCGACCGCTGCCGCCAGGCTGTGTGCGCTCCGTGCCCGCTCGCGCTCGGTGCTGCGGCGCCAGTCGAGGACCTCGCGGGCGTGTTTCTGGGCCTCGCGGCGCCCGCCGAGATCGAGATACGCCATCAGGTAGCCGACGAACGCCTCGCCGTCCGGGGCAAACACCCGCGCCGTCGGCCAGACGTACGTCCCGCCCTCGATGGTCCCGTCGCGGTCCCCGAGCGGATCGGTTGGCCGGGTCGCGAGCATCGCCGCGATCTTTTCCCCCCGGTGTTCGGTCCGGTTGGCGGGCTTGTAGATCTTCACCGCCCGTTCGGCGTCGACGCGGTAGACCGTTCCCTCGGCGCCGCCGCCGAGCCGCTCGCCGACCATCAGAGCTGTCCCCTCAGCCGTGACCACCCGCTCAAGATCCTCGCCGTCCGCGCTCATCAACTCGTCTCTCCGGTCGGCGCCGACATCGGTCTGTCGGCCTCGGTCGGGTCGACGGCCTCCTCGTTTTGAATGCCGAGGACTCCGACGACGAGAGTCTTGTCGTCTCGGGAGTACTCCGCGAAGTGCTCGGCTTCGAGAAAGGCACACAGTTTTGACTCCACGTCGCCGGCCTGCGCGGCGGCCCGGACCGGCGGAAACACCTGCTCGAAGAAGGCCGTCTCGGGGGTCGCCGTTCCGGCCTCTGCCCAGGTGAAGTTCCCGAGCCCGTCGGTGAAAGCCGCGACGCCGTCGGCCCGGTCGGTCCGGGCGAACCGGTAGGCGTCGGTCCAGTCCGGCGCCGTCAGCGGCGTCGTGACGTTCGCGTACTCGCCGGCCTCGCGGTCGAGGATCGGAAAGTAACTCCCGTCGTCGTCCCCGACGACCCCGCCGTCGCCGACCGCGGCGGCGGCCGTTCCCGAGCGATCGCCCGTAACGGCGACGAGTGTCGTCCCGAGGGTCTCGATCGGTACGTCTAACTCCTCGGCTCGCTCGGCGAGTGCGCTCCGCGCGGCGGCAAACGCAGCCTGCATCCGC
>CAYREK010000087.1:3979-7611 GCA_964423305.1 uncultured Halobacteriales archaeon
TGTCGGTGGCTTCGGCCAGTCTAGCGGTCAGCTCCTCGATCGCCGCCTCACTCGCCACCGCAGCCCCCTCGCGGCCGCGCTCGGCGCTGCCCAGGCCGTCCGCGACGGCGATCGCGAGCGTCTCCGGCGTCGGCGTCTGGGCCCGCCAGGCGTCCTCGTTGCGGTCGTGTTTTGCCCCCGCGACCGAGCAGCCGACCACTGCCGTCGGCCGGCCGGTCGCCTCGCCGCTCCCGGGATCGGGCCGCCCGAACACGGCCACCCTGAGCCGCGCGAGTGCCGTCCGCAGCCGTCTGGCGAGCATCCGCGCCGGCTTACCGCTCGTCGCCGCCGGACTCGGCGTCGGCTTCTGTCTCCTCTGCCGACGCCCCCGATTCTACTGACTTCGCCGTCTCCAGGTCGTCCGTCTTATCTTCGCCCTCGGCCGGCTCCCGGATGAACTCCTCTTCGGTGATCTCGGCGAGCTGCTCGCGGTCGAAGGTAACCTGCTCGCCGGACTCGGGATCGGCGGCAGAGGCTAAGCTGTTCGAGAGGAACTCGAAGTACTCCGCGAACATCCCCTGCTTGATCTTCAGGGCTCGTCGGCCGGTCGGGGCGACCAGCGCGGTCAGGGTTTCCATGTCGGCGTCCTCGCTTACGCCCATCGCGAAAAACTCGAAGGCCTGGTCGTTCTCGAGCAGCTCCTGTACCCGCTTCCAGGTCGGGCCGCCCTCGGTCATGTCGGTCGGCTCGCCGTCTGTCAGTAGCCAGATCAGCGGCCGGTTGTACGGGACGCCGTCCGCGCGGTACTGCTCTTTTCGCTCCTCGACGAGCTCGACGGCCCGCTGGATGGCCGCCCCCATTGCCGTGCCACCCTGTGCCGCGAGCGTCGGCGGCTCCCAGTTCGTGATCGCGGTGAACCCCTCCTCGACGGTCGCGGCAGACGAGAAGGTAACCACCGCGATGTCGACCCGCTCTTTGGCGTGGGTGACGTCGCCGACCTCCGATTTGAACAGGCGGAGTCCGTTGTTGAGCTGCTCGATCCGCGGAACCTGCTCGCCGTCGGAGGTCTGGGAGGCGTTCGACATCGAACTCGAGGTGTCCAACAGCAGGACCGTCGGCGTTCGCTCGACCGATGCCGGGATGGTCTCGGCCTCGAAGCCCTCGACCTCCTCTGCGGTCGGTGACTGGTTGCGCCGGGACATACCAGTGATTCGGTGAGTCTCGCATATAGGCGTTACTAGAGTTCCCGACGGCGGCCGGGCGGGAGTCGCGTCGCTGACTCGTGGAGGTCCGACAACGCTTATCTTCCGCGAGACGCGTGTCGACTCGTATGGTCGGATTCGAGCCGATCGAACAGACTCCCGACGCCACCTTCGACCTGCTGGCCGACGAGACCCGGCTCGCGATCGTCCGCGAGCTCGGCGACGCCGAGGGGCCGGTCTCGTTCACCGAGCTCCGCGAGCGCGTCGGGGTGCGCGATTCCGGTCGGTTCAACTACCACCTCGACAAACTCACCGATCGGTTCGTCTCGAAACGGGAGAACGGCTACGCGCTCACCCGAGCCGGGCGACAGATCGACGGCACTCTCCGCGCCGGCACGTACACGCTCGCGGCCGATATCGAGCCGATCGCGCTTGAGGAGCCCTGTCGCACCTGCGGGGGCACACAGCACCTCCGGTACGAGGATCAGCTCGTCCGGACCGAGTGTGACTGCCCTGTGGCGGCACAGTTCCACGTTCCGCCGAGCGGTCTCGCCGGGGAGTCTCGCGAGACGTTCCCGACGGCCTGCGATCGGTACCTCAAGACCGCCCTCTACAAGAGCCGTCGTGGGTTCTGCACGTACTGTGACGGCTCGGTCGAGGCGAGCGTCAACCCGCTGTCCTCCCCAGAGGAGTCCTCCGAGGACATCCCGTTCGCATTCGATCGCCCCCAGGACGTGCCGGTCGTGGAGATGACCTGCCGTCGGTGCGAGCGGGCGCTCGTCTCCGGGCTGTCGCTTGCCTTACTCGATCACCCGACGGTCGTCTCCTTTTACGCTGATCGGAACCGAACTGCCAGGGACCGGCCGTTCTGGGCGATCAGAGGGTTCGGCACCGACCGCGAACGGATCCGCGAGCGTGAGCCCCTCCGCGCTGCCGTGACCTACCGCGTCGACGGCGACGCGCTGACTCTCCTCGTGGATAAGACGCTCACCGTCCTCGAGACCGCCCGCGAGCGGTAGGCGCTCCCCTCGCCCCCGCCGAGTACTCTCTCACTCGAACTGATCCCACTCGCCGCGGAAAAAGAGCAGCGGATCCTCGTTGCCGTCGATTGTCTCGCCGTCCTCGACGCGTCCGACGTAGATCGTGTGATCGCCGGCCTCGTGGGCGGCCGCGACCGAGCAATCCAGGTAGGCCAGTCCGTTCTCGAAGATCGGCGCGCCCGTCACAGCTATTCGGGTCGGGCGCCGCTCGAAGGGATCACCCTCGATCTGCTCGATGTCGGCGAAGTGATCGCCCAGGTCACGCTGGTCCTCCGCGAGGACCGTCAGCGCGTACCCGTCCGCGTCCGTCGACAGCCGCCGGTGACACTCCGTCTCGTGGTCGACACAGACCAACACCATCGGCGGATCGAGCGAGACGCTCGTGACTGCGTTTGCCGTCATCCCGTGTGACTCGCCGGGAAGCGTGAGCACCGTACACCCGGTCGCGAAGTTCCCCATGATCTGCCGGAACGCCGTTCCGTCCATGCTCCCGATCAGGGGTTCGTCCCGTATAGCTCTGTGGAGTCCGCCCGAGATCGTCCTCAGTCCTCACTCTCTCCCGACCTCGTCGGGGTCCCACTCCTCGGCCAGCAGGCCGTACCACAGCACGTCCTCGTACTCGCCGTCGATGAATGTCGCCTCGCGGTGCCGGCCCTCCTGCTGGAACCCCAGCGACTCGAGCAGCCCGTGTGAGGCTTCGTTGAACGCAAACACTCGGGCCGCGATCCGGTGGTACCCCTGCTGATCGAACCCGTAGCTAAGGGTGTGTGTGACTCCCGCCGAGCCGTACCCCTCGCGCTGGTGCTCGGGAGCAACCCAGTAGCCCAGCTCGGCGCTGTCGTTCTCGCTGCCGGGCGTGAGACTCACCATCCCCACCGGCTGGTCCTCGGCGACGATCATCAGGGTGAGCTGTTCGTCGTCGGAGACGATCTCGTCGAAAAACTCCCGCTCCTGGGCGCGGTTGACCGGCGACGGCCGGCCGATCGCCCGCCAGATCTCGCGGTCGTTGATCACCGTCTGCATGAAGGCGATGTCCTCCTCCTCGATCGTCCGGAGCTCGACGCTCTCGCCCTCGATGAATGCTGGCCCGGGCACGCGCCGCCGTAGGAAACGGACTTACCTGGCTCTTGTGCCCGGTCTCCGTCGGTGAATCGGACCACCGAACCTCTGGCCCCGACACGGTGGTTGGATGAGCGTTTACTCTGAGGTCGTCCGAGACTACGTTTGTGTGTCTATTTTTTACTCTGTTGATTTTATCGGAAGTGTTATGGGTAGATCGGACGTTTGTTCATACGCGATGGCAAACGGAACAGTGGATTTCTTCCACGACACAGGCGGTTACGGTTTCATCGAGACTGACGACGCGGACGACGACGTGTTCTTCCACATGGAAGACATCGGCGGCCCGGAT
>CAYREK010000088.1:0-7590 GCA_964423305.1 uncultured Halobacteriales archaeon
GACGTTATCGCCGCGTATAATCGTTGTGTCTCCGTCGGTTTCGAGCACGAGGTTCATGTGCTGGTCGTAGCCGACGAGCACGCCCTCGTGGGTCTGGCCGCCCTTGAGTTCGACCGTCGCCGCCTCGCCGATCGCTGCCTCCAACACGTCGAGTGGTCGCTTTCCGGTTTCGTCCATACCCACACGGACGCCGGGCGCCGGTTAAACGCACCGGTCACCGATCGGAAGCGGGGCCGCTACATGTCGACGGCGTACTCGAACTCCGTCGCCCGGGCCGCCCAGGCGCCGAGCAGGTCGGCGACGGCGTCGAGATCGCCCAGGTCGATCGTCTCGACCGGCGTGTGCATATACCGGTTGGGAACGCCGACCGACAGCGATGGGATTCCGCCGCGCTGAATGAAAAACGAGTCGGCGTCGGTGCCGGTCCGGCCGCCGGTGGCCTGGAGCTGCAGCTCGATGTCCTCGTCGTCGGCGACGGTCCGGACGGCTCGGCCGAGCTGCGGGTGGTTCGTTCCGCCCCGGGAGACGATGGGGCCGCCGCCGAGCTCGACGCCGCTCGTGTGCTCGCTGGGCGTGCCCGGCGCGTCGGTGGCGTGGTTGACATCGACGGCCACGACTGCGTCGGGATCGAGGTCGAACCCGACCATCGCCGCGCCCCGGCCGCCGACCTCCTCCTGGACCGTGCTCACGGCATACACTGTCGCCGCCGGGTCGGTCGCCTTCGCCCGGCGCAGCGCCTCGGCCGCCACCCAGATGCCGACCCGGTTGTCGAGCCCGCGGGCGGCGATCCGGTCGTCTTCGAGCTCGGAGACGGTCTGGACGAACGTGATCGGATCGCCCCGATCGACGAGCTCGGTCGCGGCCTCCCGATCGGTCGCGCCGATGTCGACGAACTGGCTGCCGATCTCGGGCTCGTCCTCCTCGTCTCGGATGTGGATCGCGGTCTGGCCAACCACGCCCCGGACCGGGCCGTCTGCGGCGTGGACGACAACGTGTTGGCCCCGGGAGACGGTGGCGTCGGCACCGCCGATCCGGGAGACACGGAGGTAGCCGTCCTCCGCGATATCCCGGACGATCAGGCCGATCTCGTCTGCGTGCCCGCCGATCGCGACCTCGGGTTCGCCGCCCTCCACGACGGCAACCGCGTTGCCGTACTCGTCGGTCGAGACCCCGTCGGCGAACCCGGAGACGTACTCGACCCAGGCCCGCTGGCCGGGCGTCTCGAAGCCCGAGGGGGTGGCGGTTCCGAGCAGCTCTTCCAGGAACGACCGCTGTCTCTCCTCCATACCCGCCGGTCGGGCTCGGCGGTCCTCAATCCACCGGTCGCCGCCGACACAACCGCTAAGAGGGGGACGATTGTACCGTCTGTATGGACCTGACGCTGTTCGAGTTACACCTCGAGGAGGGAACGTTCACTGCCAACGCGCCGTTCAGCGGCGACCGACCGGACGACGGCGAGGCCCCCGACGACTCCGGAGACGACGAGGGCGAGTCGGGGGGCGGACGGGGCAAACTCTCCGTTCTCCTCGCGCTCCTCGTGCTCGCGGGACTGGCCGCCGCGGCCTATCGTCTCGTCACCGACGAGCCCGAGGTCGACGTCGACGTCAGCTGACGAGTCGACACAAGGGCTATCAGCCGGCGGGACCTCCCTTGTACATGGGTTTGTACGAGAGCGTTCGGGCGGTCACGGGCGCCTCCGGTGACGGTCCGATCGACTGGGCAGCCGTCACGCGGGCGGCAGAGGCGAGCACCGACCCCGGCGATCTCGACGTCGGCGCCGACGAGCGAGACGCCTACGCCGCCGATGTCGGGGATGCGCGCGACCGCGTCCGGACGGTCACCGGGCTCGGCTTCGACCTCCCGGACCGGATCGAGATCCAGAACCGCCACCACTGGCTGGCCGCAAATGTCGATACCTTCGAGCGGGTGCTCGGTCCCCTGGAGCAGGCGGGAACGATTCCGGGGGTCGCCCGCGTGCTCAACACCGGATCGATGGCCGTCGGACTCTCCTATCTCTCCCGGCAGGTGCTCGGGCAGTACGACCCGCTGTTGCTCGCGGACGGCGGGGCCCACGCGCTGTATTTCGTCCGCCCGAACATCGTCGCCGCCGCCGACTCACTCGGGGTGCCCTACGACCGGTTCCGGCGCTGGATCGCCTTCCACGAGGTGACCCACGCGGCCGAGTTCGGCGTCGCTCCCTGGCTCTCGGCGCACCTCGAGTCGGCCGTCGAGGAGGCGATCGGGAAGCTCTCGACCGGGACGATCGACCCGGAGACGCTCGGCCAGCTCGACACGACGATGACCGCCGTCGAGGGCTACGCGGAGCTGGTGATGGATCGGGCCTTCGACGAGGAGTACGCCGACCTCCGTCGGAAACTCGACGAGCGCCGCCAGGGGCGGGGCCCGGTCGAGCGACTCATCCGACGGCTGCTCGGCCTGAGTGTCAAGCGCCGCCAGTACGAGCGCGGCAAGGCATTCTTCGAGACGGTCGTCGACCGACGAGACCTCGAGACGGCCGGGCGGGTCTGGGACTCGCCGGTGACACTGCCCACCGATGAGGAACTCGACGATCCGGCCGCGTGGCTGGCCCGGCTGGACTGATAGCTACTCTTCCTGCGTGTCGGTGCGTTTTGTCCAGTTCGACTCGACGTCGCGGTTCGCCCGCACTGCCGTATCGCCCGAATCGAGGGTGAACCGGCTCTTTCGGAGCCCGATCGAGGCGACGGTGGCGGTCATCCCCCCGGTCGTCACGGTGTCTTCGGGGTTAAAATCCGGATCCCGCAGCAGGTAGATCCCCGCGACGGTGTCCTCGATCATCTCCGACAGCGCGTACGAGACCCCAAGCGCGATGAACCCGGCCGCGGTGCCGAGACTCGCAGCGATCTCGCCCATCCCGACGACCCGTAGGAACACGAGCGCCGTCGCGAACCAGAGAAACGCCGTCGCGACGAGCATGGCGAAATCGACGATCAGCTGCTGTTCGGGTGGGTACAGTCTGCCGATGACCGACCGGAGGCTGTACTTTACGACGGCGATCAGTGCGTACGCAAACACGAGAAAGAGCGCGCCCGACAGGATTGCGGGGACGGCGCCGACCAGCCCGTCCACGAACTCCTGAACCGGACCGAGGCGGATGGAGTCGACCGGCATACCGGGGGGTAACGCCGTCGGTAAATACGCGTTACGGCCCCACCGACAACGACACTCCTTTGGCCGGGCTGGCAAAACGACGGGTATGGATCGAAAGCGCGAGCTCACGAGCGTCGACATCGCCGCGCTTGCGGCGGAGCTGTCGGCCTACGAGGGGGCCCTCTTCGAGAAGGCCTACCTCTACGACGAGGGGCTGGTCCGGCTGAAGCTCCGACACTTCGATCACGGACGCGTCGAGTTGTTGATCGATCTCGGCGCGAACAAACACGCCCGGATCGCCGATCCCGACAACGTTCCGCCGGCGCCCGAACGACCGCCGAACTTCGCGATGATGCTGCGCAACCGCCTAGAGGGGGGGCAACTCGCCGCCGCCGAGCAGTTCGCCTTCGACCGGATCCTCCGTCTCGAGTTCGAACGCGAGAGCGAGACGGTCACCCTGATCGCGGAGCTGTTCGGCGACGGCAACTTCGCTGTCGTCGCAGACGGCACCGTCGTCGACTGCGTCGAGACGGTTCGGCTGAAATCCCGGACGGTCGCGCCCGGCGAGCCCTACGAGTATCCCGACGCACGGTTCGACCCGCTCGCGGCGTCGTTTCGGGACGTCGTCGACCGGTTCGAGGACTCGGATACCGATCTCGTTCGGACGCTCGCGACGCGGCTGAACTTCGGCGGGCTCTGGGCCGAGGAGCTGTGTACCCGCGCGGGCGTCGAGAAGACCCGCGAGATCGGGGCCGCCGATCAGGCGGCCTATCGTGCAGTCTACGAGGAGATCCAGGCGCTCGAGGAGACGCTCGCGACCGGCCCGCTCGATCCCCGCGTCTACGAGCGCGAGGATCAGCCGGTCGATGTCACCCCGGTCGCGATGGCCGAGTACGACGAGCTCGCCGCCGAGCCCTTCGAGCGGTTCACCGCGGCGCTGGATTCGTACTTCTCGGGACTCGAGGCCGACGCCGACAAGCAAACCGGCCGGGACCGCCCGGACTTCGAGGCCCGGATCGAGGAAAAAGAGCGCATCATCGACCAACAGCAGGGCGCCATCGAGAACTTCGAGCGGCAGGCCGAACAGATCCGCGAGCGCGCCGAGTCGCTGTACGCGAACTACGACTTTGTCGACGAGCTGCTCTCGACGATCCGGGAGGCCCGCGAGGCTGACCGGTCCTGGGAAGCGATTCGCGAGCGACTCGAGGAGGCCCGTAAGCAGGACAATCCAGCCGCCGAGGCGATCCGCTCGGTCGACGGCACCGACGGCACCGTCACCGCGACCGTCGACGGCGAGCACGTCGAGCTCCGCGTGCGAGACGGCGTCGAGAAAAACGCCGACCGGCTCTACCGGGAGGCAAAGCAGATCGAGGCAAAAAAGACCGGCGCGGAAACCGCGATCGAACAGACCCGCGAAGAGCTGGCCTCGATCCGCGCCGAACGTGAAGCCTGGGCGGACGACGACGAGGACGACGCGCCCACGACAGAGTCGGATCAGCCGAAAAACTGGCTCGAGCAGTCCTCGATTCCGATCCGACAGAGCGAGCGGTGGTACGAGCGGTTCCGGTGGTTTCACACGAGCGACGAGTTTCTGGTCATCGGCGGCCGGGACGCCACCCAAAACGAGGAGCTCGTCAAGAAGTACCTCGACCGCGGCGACTTGTTTTTTCACGCCCAGGCCCACGGCGGCCCAGTCACGATGCTCAAGGCCACCGGCCCGAGCGAGTCCTACGAGGACATGACGATCCCGGAGCGATCGAAAGCCGAGGCCGCCCGGTTCGCCGTCTCGTACTCCTCAGTGTGGAAAGACGGAAAATACGCCGGGGACGCATACGCGGTCGGCCACGACCAGGTCTCGAAGACCCCGGAGAGCGGCGAGTATCTCGAGAAGGGCGGGTTCGCGGTCCGGGGCGACCGAACCTACTTCGAGGACGTTCCCGTCGACGCCGCGGTCGGGATCACCTGCGAGCCCGAGACCCGCGTTATCGGTGGCCCGCGAGCCCCGATCGAGGCCCGCGCCGAGACTGTCGTCGTCGTCGAGCCCGGGCGGTACGCACAGGGCGACGTCGCAAAGCGGATCTACCGGACGTTCCGGTCGCGGTTTGCCGACGAGAGTCTCGTTCGAAAGGTGGCCAGTCCCGACCTGATCCAGGAGTTTCTCCCGCCGGGAACCAGCGCGATCGAGGAGTAAGCGAGGATCGAGACCGCCCTCGTGATTGTTCTCGACCGGTTTCGGGACCGAAGAGTGTGATTGTCGCGACCGTGGCCACGGCTGTCAGATCACAGGAAAAGTGGTCGCGGCACCGAAGGGGGGAAATGGGTGGCGACCACTGGTGGCGAGGCGGTCAGACGTGAGTCCCCAGCGACCGGGCGCGTCTGACTCTCGGAAACGCCCGGTACAGTTAGAACGTCCGGAGAGACAGTGAACTGCGTCCCGCAGTATCGTGGGCGTTCAAGTTCCCCGAGCGTTTAGGAGGGAGGCCGCGGCATCCGGCCCGTGCTCAGGGCGATTGCGGCGGTGACGCTCGTGATGGGTCTCGGCGTCTGCGGGGCGCCCCCGACCGCGGAGGAGCCCCGACTGGTCGAGGCGTACCCGAACTCCGTCGCGGCGGGCAACGAAGGCGAGTTCGTCACGGTCGCGTTTCCGTCGGGGGTCAACTCCTCTGCATACGCTATCACAGACGAGACCTCCAGAGGGAGACTCCCGGCGACCGACGCTGCGGGGTGTCGCGTCGTAACCTTCTCGCGAACGCCGGCGCTCACCCGGGCGCTCACGAACCGGACAGTCGCCCCGCTGCCGGCGGGAATCCGCCTCGCAGACGACGGCGATCGGATCGAGCTGAGACGCGACGGCCACACCGTCGACGGTCTCGCCTACGACCGCGCGCCCGAGGGAGCGGTTTACAATGCGTCCACGGACGCCTGGCGACCCCTCGGAGCGACCGATCGGCCGGTCCTCACCGCCAACCGGAGCAAATCGGAGGTGTTCGTTCTCCCCGATGAAGGCGGTCGGGCCCGGGCGTTGCTCGAAGACGCCGAGGAACGGATTCTCCTGGCCGGGTACACGCTCACCTCTCGGCCGGTCGTCGAGGCACTGCTTGCGGCCCACAACCAGGGCGTTCGGGTGCGCGTGCTCGTCGAGGGCGAGCCCGTCGGGGGGATGTCCGGTCGAGGGGCGGACGCACTCGACGCCCTCGATCGGGCCGGGATCGACGTTCGCGTCGTCGGGGGCGACCGGGCACGGTACGAGTACCACCACCCGAAGTACGCGGTCGTCGACGACCGGGCGCTCGTCACGACCGAAAACTGGAAGCCGGCGGGGCTGGGTGGCGCGGCGAGCCGCGGGTGGGGCGTCGTGTTCTCCGATCGATCCCTCGTCGACGGCCTCACCGAGACCTTCGAGCGCGACGCCGGCTGGCGCGACGCGATCCCGTGGGCCGAGTTCGATCCGACGATCGCGGAGGCCGTGCCGGCAAGCGGCGAGTACCCCACCGCCTTCGAAGCCGAGTCCGTGACCGTCGAGCGGACCGAGCTCGTAGTGGCGCCGGACAACGCGGCCGACCGGATCACCGACGTGATCGACCGGGCCGAGGAGTCGCTGTGGGTAGTCCAGCCGACCGTCTCCGATCGGTCGATGCCGTTCGTTCAGTCGCTGCTCGCGGCCGCAGAGCGCGGCGTCGAGGTACGACTGCTCCTCTCGAGTGCTTGGTACGTCGAAGAGGACAACAGGCGGCTGGCCCGCTGGCTCGGCGAGCAGGCCGAGCGAGGAAACCTGCCGCTGACAGTGCGTCTCGCAGAGCCCGGCGGAGCCTTCGATCGGATCCACGCGAAGGGGATCATCGCCGACGACAGCGTCGTGTTGGGCTCGGTCAACTGGAGTAACAACTCGATTCGGGACAACCGCGAGGTTGCGGTGGTCCTCCACGGCGCGGAGCCGGCAGCCTATTTCCGGGAGGTGTACGCGGCCGACTGGGCCGGCCAGAGTCGGTCCCTTCCGCTCGGGCTGGTAGGTGCAGTAGCACTCGCGGCCGGGCTCGCAATCGCGTTCGGCCGGACGATTCGGTTCGCGTCTGGTCGGTGACTCGTCCGGTTACTCGGCGATAACCGCGGAGCTTCCGAGGCTCTCGTCGATCTCGGCCTCGGCCATCTTTTCGATCAGGGCCTCGATGACGGGCCCGCGCATGCCGCTGACAAACTGGATCGAGCCAACGACGAGGTGGCCGCCGCCGCTCACGCCGCCGTCGGTCTCGGCTTTGAGTTCGGCGACCATCTCGGGGATATCGAGGCGCACGCCGTCGGAGCGCAACACCGCAAAGTCCGGCCCGTAACCGATCGTAATCACCGGGTCACCAGTCTCTGCGACCTTCCGGTCGTGGATCTTTCCGGTCGTCTTGCCCGGCGCGGGGTAGGTGAACCGCTTTGCGTGCTCGTCGACGTCGATCCGGCAGAGATGGGCCCCGT
>CAYREK010000089.1:0-7189 GCA_964423305.1 uncultured Halobacteriales archaeon
ACGGGAAGTCGATGCGCTTCGTGCGGTCGTTGAACGCCTCCATCTTCTCGTCGCCTTTCTTGTCGCGGTACTCGGGCATGTTCGTCCGCCCGACGATCACCTGATCGATGTCGATCCGCGGATTGTTCTTCGGCTTGATCGTCTGCTCCTGGGTTGCGTGTAAGAAATCATATAGGAACTCCCGCTGGAGCTTCAGCAGCTCCTCGCCGGAGAACAGCCCCCGGTTCGCGTTACAGAACGCCCCCGAGTAGTCGAACGATCGCGGGTCCGACTCTCCGTAGATCGCGATTTTCGAGTAGTTGACGTCGCCGGTGAGCTCGGTCTCGTCCTGGTTTTTCTTGTCCTTTGGCTCGAAGGTCTCGACGGCCTGGCGCTTGTTTTCGTCTGCCAGCAGCCGGATCACCTCGACGTGATTCTCGAGGACCGCCTCAAGATCGTCGTCGTAGTGGGCCAACAGCTGGTCCATGTAGAAGGCACTCGCCGGATCCAGCGCCTGCTCGTTGCGGATGGTATACGGCGCCTCGAGCGCGTCGTTGATCTCGGCCAGCACCGACTCGCGCTGTTCGATGGGGAGCAACACGATCGGATCCTGGTTCATCGGCGACCGGACAGTGTCGTCGGCCGGGTCCTGATCGGGGATCACCTCACACAGGTTCGTCCACCGGAACGTGTACATCCGCCCGGCTTCCCGGGTAGTGTAATCCTCGAAGTACGTCCGCACTTGGGCGTCGAAATTCGACTTCCCCGACCCGACGGGGCCCAAAAGCAGCATGATTCGGCGCTCGGGCCCGAGCCCGCGGGCACCGGACTTGATCTTGTTGACGAACTGGTGGATCGCCTCGTGGATCACCTCACCGTAGAAGGTGTTCTCGCCGTCGTGTAGCGGGTCTTCGGAGGCCATCTTGTACTCGACGATGCCGGCGTCCTCGTCGTACTCGGTCCCGTAGTAATCGAACATGTCCGCGACACGCTGGTTGGCGCTACGGGCGATCTTCGGGTCCTCGTAGACGCGCTCGAGATACCAGTCGAACGCCCGCGCCTCGCGGAGGTCCTCCGGGATCGTCTCGCGGTAGGCTTGACTCAGCGTCTCGACGGTGGCACGCTGGTTGCTCATTGTCGGTCGGGGGTGGACGGATGCCCGGCGACGACCGGCATCCTGTCATGCTGTTGCGTGGCACACGGGGGGGCAGCCACGACGCGCTGAGGGGTATTTCGCATATTATATTATTTTATCGGCACTCTAACTACATAAATCCTCCTGCGAGCGCCACGGTCAAGCCGTTCGATTCCCGACCGCGGGCATGCGCGATCTCTCGCAGCCGCTTTGCTCCGGCGGGTGGACGCTCCCAGGAGACCCGCCGACGACGGTGACCGACCACGCCACGATGGCGGCCGACGGGTACCGCGTCGCGGAGCTCGGGTGTGGCACCCACGCCGGCACCCACGTCGACGCGCCGGCCCACGTGCTGTCCGACGGCGACACGATCGACGCGTACCCGCCCGAACGGTTCGTCTTTGCCGTCCGAGTCGTCGATTGCACCGGGCTCGCCCCCCGGGCGGCGATCGGTCCGGACGCCCTGCCGGCCGACGACGCGGGCGAGATGGTCCTGCTTCGGACTGGCTGGGACCGCCACTGGGGGGGCGACCGGTACCGCGAGCACCCGTACCTCTCGCCGGCGACGGCTAGGCGGTGCGCCGAGGCGGGGTGGGCGGTGGGCATCGACGCTCCCAGCCCCGACCCAACGCCGACCGAACGGGCTGGTCCCGACGAACCGGAGGGACTGCCCGCACACCACGCGCTGCTCGGGGCCGACCGACTGATCGTCGAGAACCTCACGAACCTCGCTGGTCTCGACCGGCCGACCGTCTGTGCGTTTCCGCTCGCGATCGCTGGCGGCGACGCCGCGCCGGTCCGGGCGGTCGCCCGCGAGTAACGGGGCATGGAAACGCCTTTGCACTCGCCGGGCGGTGTACTCGGTATGCGAATCGCCGGCATGGCGAGCAACCGGGGGCGCAACCTGCTGAACATCGCCGACCGCGCGCCGGGTGGGGTCGAGGTGGCGGTCGTTCTCACGAACGAGACCGACGCGCCGGTCCTCGAGGCGGCCGCCGAGCGGTCGATCCCGACCGAGGCCGTCCCGATGGATCCCGAGGAGTCCCGTCGCGAGCACGAACGACGGGTGCTCGAGGCGCTCGCGTCCTACGAGTTCGATCTCGTCTGTCTCGACGGCTACATGCGGGTGGTGTCCGATACGTTCCTCGAGGCCGCGCCGGTGACGCTGAACGTCCACCCGTCGCTGCTGCCGGCGTTTCCAGGCACCAGCGCCGTGAGCGACGCCTTGGCGGCCGGCGTCGCGGTCTCGGGGTGTACGGTTCACGTTGTCACCGACGCGACCGACACCGACGGCGCGGTCGTCCGCGAGCGGGTCGACGCGGGCCCGATCGTCACCCAAGAGCCGGTGCCAGTCTACGCCGACGACAGCCCCGAGCGGCTCCAGGACCGGATCCGCGAGCGCGGTGAGTTCCGAGCCTATCCCCGTGCTGTGGAGTGGTTCGCCGAGGGACTGGTCGAGGTCGACCACGAGGCGGAAACTGTCGCGCTCGCGGGCGAGACCGACGCCGGCGGTCGGTTCCCGGATCGGCACCTCTCGGGAGCCGACCGGGTGTCACAACTTCGGTACGGAGAGAACCCCCACCAAGCGGGCGCCCTGTACGCGGACACCGGTGCCGGTGTCGTCGGGGCCGAGCAGCTGAATCCGGGCGCGAAGGCACTTTCCTACAACAACTACAACGACGCCGACGCGGCACTCGCCGTAGTCGCCGAGTTCGACGAGCCGGCCGCGGCGGTGATCAAACACACCAATCCCGCCGGGTGTGCCGTCGCCGACTCGATCGCGGAGGCCTACGAGCGGGCGCTGGCGACCGATCCGATGAGTGCCTTCGGCGGGATCGTCGCGCTCAACCGCGAGTGTGACCGTCCGACCGCAGAGCAGATTATCGACTCGTTCAAGGAGGTCGTCGTCGCGCCCGGCTACACCGACAACGCGCTCGAGACGCTACGCTCGAAGGACAACCTCCGCGTGCTCGCGGTCGAACAGTTCCCGACCGACTCGGTCGTCGAGGTCGACCTCGCCGGGGGCCGTCTGGTACAGGAGCGAGACGACCAGCACCTCGACGCCGCGGATCTCGAAGTCGTCACCGATCGCGAGCCGACCGCCGCGCAGATCGAGACGATGCTGTTTGCCTGGCAGACGATCAAACACGTCAAATCGAACGCCATCCTGTTTGCGACCGGCACCGAGACCGTCGGCGTCGGGATGGGTCAGGTCTCCCGGGTCGACGCGGTCCGGCTGGCGGCAATGAAAGCCGAGGAACACGCCGATGGCAAAGACGCCGCCGGCGCCGTGATGGCATCCGACGCCTTCTTTCCGTTCCCCGACGGCATCGAGCGGGCCGCCGAGGCCGGGATCGAGACCGTGATCCAGCCGGGCGGGTCGAAAAACGACGACGCGGTAATCGCCGCGGCCGACGACCAGGACATGGCGATGGTCCTTACGGGTCAGCGGGCTTTCCGCCACGACTGACTTGAACACGGCCGCGACCTGACTTCGAACCCGGAAGGACTTTTGTCGCCGCTGTCTAACCCGGTAGCATGCACGGACGCCGGTTGGCGACGACCGAAGAGGTCGTCTGTCTTACCTCCGATCCGGACGACAAGGCCTTGGAGACGCTCGAATCCTGGACGACGACTCAGGGGGTCGATCTCACCGTTCACGAGGTCGGCGCGGATCTCGAGCGAGACTACACGGACACGGAGGCCCTCGGCGTCTCCGTCGGCGGCGACGGCACCTTCCTCGAGGGGATCCGCGTGTTCGCACCCCGACAGATCCCGCTGCTGGGGATCAACGCCGGGACGCTCGCCTTCCTCGCCCGGGTCGGTCCCGACGACGTCGAGGACGCGATGGCCGAGGTCGTCCGCGGGCACGCGACAGTCTACGACCGCCAGCAGGTCCAGGTCGCCGGCGCCGGCCTCAACGCCGTGGGGATCAACGAGGTCATGATCGAGGCGGTACCCCCGGAGAACCCGGTCGACCGGAAGATCGCCCGGCTGCAGGTGTTCGTCGACGGCGAGTACGTCGGTCAGTACGACGGCACCGGTCTGGCGGTCAGCACCCCGACCGGCAGCACCGGCGTCGCGCTGTCGGCCGGCGGTCCGGTCCACTACCCCAAGGACAACCTCACGCTCCAGATCACGCCCCTGCAGACCCACTCGATGGGCGCCCGGCCGATCGTCGTCGGCGAGGACTCAGAGGTCACGGTCGTCCCCGAGAGCCCGGTCAACGTGTTCGTCGACGGCGGCCGCCACTACGAGACCGCCGACGACGGCGATGTCCTGCAGATCACCGGCGCCGACGACCAGGCTCACATCGTCAGGACCTCCTACGACGACGAGTTCATGAGCGCGCTCGCGGGCAAGCTCGGCTGGGGCCTGCGCGACGCGGAGACCACCCGGTCGGTTCCGGGAGACGATGGAGAGGCCGAGCCGTTCCTCGAGCGGGCCCGCCGGGTCGCACGCGGGGCCGCAGAGTCCGCCGGCGAGATGCTCACCGAGCTGCGGGGCAAGGCAGGCGTCCAGGTCAAAACCAACAAGTCCGACATCGTCACCGAAGCCGATTTCCGGGCCGACGACATCATCCGGACCGCCATCGAGAGTGAGTTCCCCGGCCACAGCGTTCGCTCCGAGGAGTCCGATCCCCGTGCCGGGGACGGCGAGTACACCTGGCTGATCGATCCGGTCGACGGGACCAGCAACTTCGCTCACGGCAATCCCAACTACTCGATCTCGATCGCGCTGCTGGACGGTGACGACCGGCCCGTCGTCGGCGTCGTCCACAGCCCCGAGACCGGAGCGACCTACCACGCGGTCCGCGGTGGCGGTGCCTACCAGAACGAGACGCCGATCAGCGTAACCGACCACGACCAGCTCGACGAGAGCATGCTGTTGAGCGGCTACGATCCCGACGGCCAGTTCCTCCAGCAGTTCTACCAGCAGACCCGGGGCGTACGCCGGATCGGCAGCGTCGCGCTCAACCTCTCCTTTGTCGCGGCCGGCAACGCAGACGCCGCCTGGGAGTACGACACCTATCCCTGGGATGTCGCGGCCGGGCTCGTCATTCTCGAGGAGGCCGGCGGCGTCGCGACCGACGCCGACAACCAGCCCTACGAGTTCGAGCTTGACGCCGACGACGAGCACAGGCCCTTGCTAGTCTCGAACGGCGCGCTCCACGACTCGCTGCTCGAGCGACTCGACCAGTAGTCCCGGGCCGTCGCGATCGGGGAGACACACAAAAGTACCCTGGGGCCGAAAAGCGGGTGTGCCCGATGAGTTGAACGTGCTCGGCACCGAGCTCGCCCCCTGTGGAACCGACCCGGAGACGGGCTATCTACGCGACGGGTACTGTCGCCACCTCCCGGCCGATTCTGGGCGCCACGAGCTGTGTGCCGTCGTCACGGAGGAGTTTCTCACCTACAGCAAGCGCCAGGGCAACGACCTGGTAACCCCGCGTCCCGAGTTCGACTTTCCGGGGCTCGATCCCGGCGACCGGTGGTGTCTATGCGTCGGACGCTGGGCCGAGGCCCGCGAGGCCGGGGTCGCTCCTCCGGTGGTGCTCGAGTCGACCCACGAGGCGGCCCTCGAAGATATCCCGAAGGCGACGCTCGAGGAGTACGCCCACGACCGACAGGACTAGCCCGAGAGTATCCACATTCATTACGGAGGCTCCGCTACCGAAGGGTAATGAAACTAATCGAACGTGGCGCCGGTTCGCCCCGCGTTGCCGTCGTCGGCGGCATCCACGGCGACGAGCCGGCCGGACAACGGATCGTCGAACGGCTGATCGAGGATCTCGAAGTTGACCACGGCACCGTCCAGCTCGTCCTCGCGAACGAACCCGCCTTGGCGGCCGGGACGCGCTACACTGATGTCGACCTCAACCGATCGTTTCCGGGCGATCCCCGTAGCGAGGAGTACGAGCCGGTGCTTGCCGCGCGCCTGCTGGCCGTACTCGAGGGCGCCGACGCGACGCTTGCCTTGCACACCTCACAGAGTGCCCCGCCGCCGTTTGCGATCTACAGCCGCGCCACCGAGTCGGTCCGCCGAACCGTCACCGGACTGCCCGTCGAGCATGTCCTCGACGCCGGCCAGCTCCGGACGACGACGCTCGACTCGGTGCTGCCCCACACGGTCAGCTTAGAGACCGGGCGCCAACAAAGCGAGGAGGCGGTCGAGTTCGGCTACGAGGCGGCCGTCGATTTCCTTCGAGCCCACGGCGTGCTCGCCGACCGGGAGCCGACGTTCACCGAGACCAAGATCGTCACCGCCCGCGAGGAGGTCCCAAAGGGCGGCGGCGAGCCACACCTCAACTACAGAAACTTCGAGGAAATCACCCCCGGATCGGTGTTCGCCTACGACGACGTCCACACCCACCGCGTCGACGAGGAGGGGATCGTCCCGGTGCTCGCGAGCGAACACGGCTACGAGGACATCTTCGGCATCTACGGCTTCTTTGACGGAGTCATGTCACCCCCGCCGACCGAGGTCTGATCGGCGGCGCTACTCGATCGCCGCGTCCGCCAGGGTCTCTGTGTTCCCCTCGATCCCGGTCGCCTCGTAACCCGCCTCTCGAACGGCCCCGAGCAGCGCCCGCAGGTCGGGCCCGGATTCGAAATAAAAGACGAGATCGAAGCTGCCGTCCCGGAGCAGCTGCTGGCACTCCCAGACGAACGACTCATCGTCGAGGCGCCGCCCCTGGTGTTGGTTCGAGGCGAACTCCGGATCGTCGGTCCCCGAGTAGACGAACGTCTCGCCGGGATCGTGGCCGGCGTGTGTCGCGATCAGGTCGCCGACCTCAACGGTCGCCCGGTGCATCGTCGGCTCCTGGCTCCCGTCGAGAGCGGTGTACACGATCAGCCCGTCGAGGCTGACCGCACCGGGCTGGAGGAGCTGCCAGGCCCGCCGCCTGAGATCCGTCCGGGCGGAGGCGTCGGCGTCCTCGTTCGCGTCGGTCTCGGGGTCGGCATCTGCGTCCATGTCGAAGCTTGGTCGGCGGCCGCTTAGCGTTCACGGTCGTCGACGGGGGTAGTGTTTAGTTTGGAGCATTGTACCAGCGAGCAAAGCTTTGGAGCCAAT
>CAYREK010000090.1:0-5284 GCA_964423305.1 uncultured Halobacteriales archaeon
CGCGATCACCGTCCTTGCCGGCCTCCTGTTGGGGTTCGTCCTCGAGTTCGGCATCTTCCGGTTTTTCATCGGCGAGCCGGTCCTGTCGGTGATCGTCGCCACGCTCGCGCTCGTCGCAAGCATCGAGGGCCTCGTCCAGTACCTCGTCGGCCCCGGCTACCGGGCCTATCCCGAGGCAGTCCTGCCGGACTGGACCGTCCCGCTCGCCCTCGGCGTCGAGCTCCAGGGACCGTTCGCGCTTGCGATCGTCTTCGCGGTCGCGACGGTCGCGGCGCTGATGGCGTTTTTCCGGTACACCGTCATGGGCTCGATCCTCCGGGCGGCCGCGAGTGACCAGCAGGCCGCGATGGTACTCGGGGTCTCGATCGAGCGGACGATCGTCCTCGCGTGGGCGATCTCGCTCACGATTACCTCGATCGGCGGGGTCCTGCTCGCAATGTCGAGCAGCGGCTGGTCGTTTGCCCCCTACACGAACGTCGGGATTCTCGTGTTCGCCGCGGTCGTGCTGGGCGGGATCGACAGTATCCCCGGGGCCTTCATCGGCGCGATCACTATCGGAGTCATCGAGGAGCTGGGCACCGGCTACCTCGATTCCCACGTCGCGCCCGGTTTCGGCACCGTCTTGCCGATGATCTTCCTGCTCGTGATCATCCTGGTGCTTCCCTACGGCCTATTTGGCACCGAGCGAATCGAACGACTCTGATACACATGTACGCACACGCACACCAGAGAGCCGCACAGTCTGTGACCGACCGCGGGGCTCGTCTCCGAGCCGGGCGCCTGGCCGATCGCACCCACGGGGGGAAGACCGATGCCCTGCGGTGAGTATTTCACCTCGTATGTCTCTCGGATGGGGCTGGTCAGGTGGCGCACCGAGCGCGTGGCCTTCCTGCTTGCGCTCCCGATCCCGTTCGCGCTGCCCGGCCTGCTCGATTCGGGGATGCTCTCTGTTATCACGCAAATATACATCTTCATCGTCGCGGTGCTCGGACTGAACGTCATCCTCGGGTACGCCGGCGAGATCGTGCTCGCGCAGGGGGCGTTCATGGCCATCGGCGCCTACTCTTCCGCCCGGGTCATCACGACCGTCGGGCTGGGCCTGCTCCCGGCCGTCTTCGTCGGCGGCCTGGTAACAGCACTCGCAGCCGTGTTGTTCGGGCTCCCCTCCTGGCGGGTCAAGGGATTCTATATCGCGATCTCGACGCTCGCCCTGCAGTTCATTACCGAGTGGTTCATCAACGCGCGTGAGTTTTCGGGGATCCACGGCGGTCCACAGACGACTCTGCCGACCGAGATCGGGCTCGTCGGCGGGGCGATCCCGATCTCCTCGATCCAGGACACTTATTACGTCGCCTTGGTCGCGGCGGCGCTTTTTGCGCTCGTCTCCTTGAACATCAGCCGTACCGGCATCGGCCGCCGGTTCCGGGCGGTCAAGGAAAACGACCTTTCCTCTGCCGTCCTCGGGATCGACGTCTTCCGGACGAAGCTGCTTGCCTACGCCGTCGGCGGGTTCATGGTGGGCGTCGCCGGCGGGTTGTTCGGATTCTACATCGGGACGCTCAACGTCGGCCAGTTTGGCGTCAGTCTGACCCTCGAACACTACCTCATGCTGTTGCTCGGCGGGGTCGGCCGGGTCTGGGGGGCGATCATCGGGGTCAGCGTCGTCGTCTTCCTCCAAGAGGAGCTCCGTGAGATCATCCAGGTCGTGGCTCGGGACGCGACGGCGCTCGAACCGCTCTTTTTCGGGGTGGTGATCATCGTCTACCTGGCGCTCGAGCCGAAAGGCATCATCGCCGGGTTGGGACAGCTCAAAGAGTACCTGCGCTCGTGGCCATACGCGTACTGATGTCTGCACGCGCCCTCGACGACGCCCTTTCGGACTCCGCTCGACCGAGAACGGGGACCCGACCCGTTCGGGGACACTCGTGACCGAGACTTCCTCTGGGGTCGACCCCGACGAGGCCGAGGTCGGGGCGGCGGGCTCGGGGTTCGCCCCAGCGATCGACGCTCACGCACACCTATTTCCCGACGGGCTCACCGCTGCGATCAGGGAGGCTATCGCCGCCGAGACGGGCTGGGAGTTCGACCACCCGGTCAACCGCCGCGGGATCGAGGGGACGCTGCGCGAGGCCGGGGTCGTCCAGTATGTCGCCCTGCCGTACGTCCACGAGCCCGGCGGTGCGGCCGAGCTCAACGACTGGCTGCTCGACCGGGCGACCGACTCCGGCATGCTGGTGCCGTTCGCGACCGTCCACCCCGACGACGAGGCTCCCGGCGAGATCGTCCGGGCCGCGTTCGACCGGGGCGCCCGCGGCCTGAAGTTTCACTGTCCGGTCCAGGAGTGTCGTCCCGCCGACCCGGGTATCGCGCCGGCGCTTGAGGCGGCGGTCGCGGCCGACCGGCCGGTCACCTACCACGGCGGCACCGCGCCGATGTTCGAGGACAGCCCCTACGTCGGGATCGAGCCCTTCGAGGAGCTGCTCGCCTCTTATCCAGACCTGCGGGTCTGTTGTGCCCACATGGGGACCTACGACACGGAGGCGTTTCTCGGGTTGGCCCGCGAGTACGAGACCGTCTACCTCGACACCACCTTCGCGATGTCGACACGCGCCACCGAGACGATGGGGTTCGACCCGGGGTCGATCGACGACGCGACGCTGATCGAGCTCTCCGATTCGATCATGTACGGCTCGGATTTCCCGAACGTTCCCTATCCGTACCGCGCGGAGCGGGCGGGACTGCTCGCCCGAGAGCTGCCCGCAGAAACCGTCCGGGATCTCTTTTTTGCGACCGCCCGGGAGTACCTCGACCTGGATCTCGAGCCTGCGGCCGCCGAGCCGCCGGAGCGCCCACCCGAGGAGTAGGCCAACGGTCGCGTTCCGTTTACTCTGGTCGGCTCAGTACCGGTGATCGACGACGCCGGTCTCCTCGAGTTCGTCGACGGTCCGGACCTCGTCGGGACTGACGAGTAGTCGGTCCGCAAGCGCCGCTCTCAACGCCTCGCGGTCGGCCGTTCCCTCACAGACGACCGTCAGCCGGTCGGTGGCCTCCCGGTCGACCTCGAGGCGGAACTCGCCGGTCAGCCCCTCGAACCCGGCCAACACCGAGGGAACCGCCTTCGGGTAGAGTTTCACACCCTTGACCTTGAGCCGGTCGTCGGTGCGCCCGATCACGCCCTCGGGGATGACCAACTCGTCGCCCCGGCGTTCGAGCTCGGCGAGGTCGCCGGTCCGGTACCGGACCAGCGGCATCCCCTCCTTGCGGCGGTGGGTGACGACCAGTTCGCCGCGCTGGCCGGGCTCTAAGGCCTCGCCGGTGTCGGGATCGACCAGCTCGACGATCGCGTACTCCTCGACGACGTGCAGGCCGTCCTCGGCGGCGGTCTCGACGGCGATCGGCAGGAACTGCCGGGTGCCGAAATAATCGATCGCCGTCTCTGCGCCGAGGGCCTCTTTGAGCTGCTCGCGGTAGCCCGGCACCGAGGTGAACGGTTCGCCGGCGCCGACGAACGTCTCGACGGTCGCGCCCTGGTCCGCGATCTTCTGTGCGAAGCTTGGGTTGCCGAGCAGACAGTCGATCTCGTAGGCCTCGATCAGCTCGGCGGCCTGCTCGGAGTCGCCGGGCCCCAGCGGGAACACCTCCGCGCCGAGCTCCTCGAGCCCGCGCTGGAGCACCTCGCCGGTGCCAAACAGGTGGTAGCCGAAGGTGTTCGCGACTCGGTCGCCGGGCTCGAGTCCGGCCCGCTCGAAGGCGGCCGCGTGGACCTCGGCCTCGTAGGCGAGATCCCCCCGCGTGTCGACCATCGGCGCCAGGTCGTCCCCGAGCGGCGAGAACGTCACCATCGACCCCGGCTCGTACAGCGAGCCGGCCGGTGGCGCGGCCTCGATGTCGGCGGCCACGTCCTCCGGGTCGGTGAACGGGACCTCCCGGAACGCCGCCCACGAGTCGATCGCCCCCGACTCGATCCCGGCCTCCGTGAACGCCTGTGCGTACAGCTTGTGGTCGGCCGCACGCTGGAGCTGCTCGCGAACGTCCCAGAGCATCTCGGAGTCGTACATTAGGTACGTAAACGCCCAACGCACTGATAAATCCTGCCCGGCAATCGCAGGTCCTCGAAGGCACTCCCAGCCTGCCGATCCGGACAGTTTTGACCCGCCGAGCCGTACGGATAGATATGAGCGTCACGGTCTATCTTGACGCGGCGGTCGACGGCGATCACGAGATCGAGTGCACGGAGGCGACGATCGTCCGGGACGTGGTGCGGCTCACGCCCCGAGACGCGGACCGCGAGCGGGTCGTGCCCCTTGACAACGTCACCGGCATCGCTGGCGACGAGGTCGACCACGAGATCGAGGAAATCGAGTTCCCCGGCGGGCGGGCCACCGAACTCGTCACCCGGCTCTCGTAGGTTTCACCTGTCGTTGAGCTCCCGTTGCCAGTCTCTGACCCGTTCGAGGAGCTCGATCGGCGACTGCTCTGGCACCTCAAGATCGGACAGCTCTTCGAGTACCCCCTCAGGGTCACCGTCGAACCGGCTCTCGAGTGAGTCTTCGTCGCCCGAGCGCTCCTCGGGCTCGCCGGCCCGCCGGAACTGCCCGCTCCCAACGTCGAAGACGACCTGCCGGGAGTCGTCGTCGGCACCGCCGCGGGCCTCGATTGCCTTGTCCTCGCGCAGCCGATCGAGCACCGTCCGGGACCGGTCAACGACCGGCTCGGGCACGCCGGCGAGCCCGGCCACGTGGATGCCGTAGCTGCGGTCGGTCGGTCCGGGCTCGACCGTCCGCAGGAAGGTCACCTCGCCGCCGGTCTCCTCGGCGGCGACGTGGACGTTCTCGACGCCGGTGAGGTGATCGGCCAGCGCCGTCAGCTCGCGAACAGGGTCTTTGCCCGGACCGTGTTGTGCAGGTACTCGGTTGCGGCCCACGCGATCGAGATGCCGTCGTAGGTAGCCGTGCCCCGGCCGACCTCGTCGAGGATCACAAGCGACCGGTCGCTCGCCGAGTGGAGGATGTTCGCGAGCTCCTCCATCTCGACCATGAACGTCGAGCGCCCCTCAGCGAGCTCGTCGAGCGCCCCGACGCGGGTGTAAATCCCGTCGACGATCCCGACCCGCGCCCGCCGGGCGGGCACGAAGCTGCCGATCTGTGCGAGGACGGTGATCAGCGCGGCCTGTCGCATGTACGTCGATTTGCCGCTCATGTTCGGCCCCGTGACCAGCAGGATCCGGCGCTCGGGGTCCAGGCGGAGATCGTTCGGCACGAACTCGGTGGTCTGCTCGACGACC
>CAYREK010000090.1:5294-7129 GCA_964423305.1 uncultured Halobacteriales archaeon
GTGGCGGCCGGCCTCGATCGACAGCGTCCGATCGTCGGTCAGCTCCGGACGGGTCCAGTCGTTGCGCGCGGCGTGGGTCGCCAGGCTCGCGAGCACATCGACCTCCGCGAGCGCGCCGCCGACGGCCTGGAGCAGCCCCGCCCGGTCCGCGACGACTCCGCGCAGCTGTTCGAACAGCCGGCGCTCGCGGTCCCCGCGTTGCTCCTCGAGCCGGAGGATCTCCCGCTCGCGCTCTTCGAGTTCGGCGGTCGTGTACCGCTCGCTGTTTTTCAGTGATTTGATCCGGTCGTACCGGTCGGGAACTTTCCCGGTCTCGCTGTTTCCAACCTGGATGTAGTAGCCGTCGGTCTTGTTCCGGTCGACGGTGAGATGCGTGATGTCGTGGGCCTCGCGCTCCTGGTCGGGCAGGTCCTCGATCCACTCCTTTGCAGTCTCGTGGCGCTCGACGATCGCGTCGAGCTCGTCGTCGTGGCCCCGCCGGATCACCCCCTCTCCGACGCTCCCGGGCGGCTCCTCGACGATTGCGGCCTCGATCCGATCCGCGAGCGCCCCCGCGGCCGCCCGGTCGGGCCGGCCAAGTACGTCCGCGACCGGCGACTCGGCGAGCCGGTCGGCCTCGCCGACCAGCGCAGACAGCTCCTCGAAGGTCCGCAGCGTCGCCGCGGCCGCCCGGAGTTCGCGGGGGCCGGCAGTCCCCGAGGTCGCGCGGGCCGCCAGCCGCTCGAGGTCGTATGTGCCGTCGAGGGTCTCGTGGAGCTGATCCCGGGCGAGCGCCGCCTCCGCCAGCGCCGCCACGGCCCCCGCCCGCCGGTCGAGTTCGCCCCGCGATCGTCGCGGTCGTCTGAGCCACTCTGCGAGTAGCCGCCCGCCGGCGCTCGTGACCGTGTGATCGATCGTGGCGAGTACGCTCCCCGCCCGGTCGCCCTGCATCGTCTCGGTCAGTTCGAGGTTGCGCTGGGTGGTCGCGTCGAGCGCGACCCGCTCGTCGTGTCGTTGGAGCCGCGTCATTGAGGCCAGCACGCCCGCGCCGGTCTCCTCGATGTACGCGAGTACCGCCCCGGCCGCCCGAACCGCCGGCTCGTCCAGCGTCCGGATCCGTTCCTCGCCGAACTGCTCGCGGACCCGGTGCCGGGCCCGCCCCGGGGCGAACGCCTCCCGATCGTAGTCGGTGATCGTCGCGTCGGTCCGATCTGCGAGGGCCGCCTCGCCCAGCCCCGGTCCGGGCACAATCTCGACGGGGTCGAACCGGTACAGCTCCGTCGTGACTCCCTCGATGCCGGTCTCGACGGTCGTCGCGTGGAACTTGCCGGTCGTGACGTCGGCGAAGGCGACGCCGTAGGTCTCGCTGGTCGACCCCTCGCCAGGGCCCTCCTCCGCGCCGGCGACGACCGCGGCGAGGTACTGCGCCTGCTGATCGGTCGTCTCGAGCAGCGTCCCCGGCGTGACCACCCGTGCGAGTTCGCGGGCGTGGCCGTCGTCGGTCTCGCGTTGGTCGGCCACCGCGACCCGGTAGCCCCGCTCGACCAGCGCGGTCACGTACGGCGTGAGATCGTCCACCGGAACCCCGGCCATCGGGTACGAGGAGCCGTGTGAGGACTTCTGTGACACCTTCAGGTCGAGCTCATCGGCGACGGTCTCTGCGTCCGCGCCGAAAAACTCGTAGAAGTCTCCCACCTGCATCGCCAGCAAGTCGGCGTCGGCGTCGTTCTCGGCCGCGGCCTTGAGCTCGAAAAACTCCCCGACGATTCCGCCCTCGCCCATGCCCGTTCTGGGAGCGTGCCGGTGTAAAACGCTGTGGATGCCCCGGCCGGCGGTGTTTAGTTAAGCGTGAAAAG
>CAYREK010000091.1:0-7106 GCA_964423305.1 uncultured Halobacteriales archaeon
AACCCGGGCTCTCGTCCTTACCAAGGACGCGCTTTACCGCTAAGCTACCCAGGCACCACCAAACGATTCGCCGGAACGGGATTTGACTGTTTTGATTTCCGAACCGCCCTCGTCGGGCGATTTCTCACAGCTCGAGTTGTTCGTCGCGGTCGTCGACGGTGTCTCTGACCGCGTCGGCGAGGGTCTCGTTGAGCACGAGCAGCCGCTCGAAGGTCCGGCTCTCGACTTGTGGGACGTACCGCGGGTAGCCGAACTCGTTGCTCTCCGCGACCAGGTCGTAGGCGTACAGGATCTCCATCTCGTCGCGGACCAGCGGCCAGTCCGCGTTCGTACGATTCGTGATCTCGAGTTTCGAAACCGGATCGTCGCCGTCTTCGCAGCCGACGCCGGCCTCGAGAAACAGATCGACCAGTTCCCGGCGGGCGGCCGACTCATAGAGAAAGGTAAGCGGCGTTCCCTCGTGCTCGCTCGGCGCGCGGGCGGTGTCTGCAAGCGCCTCGTTTGCGAGCTGTAGGGCCTTTCTGGCGTCGGTGCTCCGGGCCGGACGGTACTGGGTGAACCGGTGGTGAGCGCCGGAGCTGTCGGCGATCTCCGCGAGGGCGAGAAACTCGATTTCCTCCTCGACGGTCGGCCGGTCGAGGTCGGTCTCGCCGACGATGTCGCCAGCGGTCCGCCAGTCTTCGTCCGCGTTCATGAGGTAATCGACCAGTTCCCGGCGGGCCTGGGACTCACACAGCTTGGCGATGTAGGTGACGTACTCGGCCATTACCGACCCGTAGCAGGGCCACCAACTTAGTGGTACCTGGCCCAACGCCGCTTCGACGCCGCCGTGGGGTCGGAATTTCGGCCCGCAGGGCCACCGACTCGGATCACCGGTCGGCACCGCTCGGAGACGATCAGTCGGTCGTCGATCCGATCCCGAGCCGCGGGGTGGCGGCGAGTCGCTCGGCGACGACACCGGAGTCGACGGCCTCGACCGGCCGGAAGGCCCCGGTCTCTTCGGTGAGCATCCTCGCGAGCTCGGCGGCGAGTTCCTCCAGCCGCGGCGAGACACCGTCGCGGTCGAGCGTGCCGCCGGCGACGACCGCCAACTCGAGCACGTCGCGTTCGAGGCGGCGCTCGCCCACCCCCGTCTGGTCGCGACCGAACGCCCGGACCACCTCGACCGCGCGGTCGATCGCGGCCGTCTCGGCGAGGAGCTGTGTCCCGCGGGCGACGCTGACGTCGGCGGCGATCAGCGCGAGTTCCGTCTCGGTGCGGGCGCCAGAGTCCCGGTCCCAGTCGGCCTCGGCTGTCAGCCGCCGGGTCTCCTCGAGTCCCCGGAAGACGAGCTGGACGCCCGCGGCCCGGCGCCCGAGCGGCCCGTCGGCGGAGAGGTCTATCTCGGCGTTCCCGCCTGCCGTCCCGACCCGCAAAACGAGCACTCCCGGAAGCGCCGAATTGGCCGCGAGCCCGTCGTCGATCTGCTCGCGCAGCCCGACCGGCTCGACGTCGGCGACCGCGGTTCGTGCTGCCCGCTTGGCCGTCGCCGCAACATCCATGCGAGAGCCGTTACGCGAGCGCACGCAAAGACCTTTGGAAGCCTCGGACCACGACCGGATATGCTCCGCTCTCAAGCCGACGGGTCGGTCCGCGTGCTCACGCTCGACCGCCCGGAAAGGCGAAACGCCCTCACGCCGGCGGGACTCGACGAGCTGGCGGCGGCACTCGAGGCCGCAAGCGAGCCGGTGGTGTATCTCCGGGGCGCCGGCGAGGCGTTCTGTGCTGGCGCCGACCTCGAGACGGTCGCCTCGCTCGACAGGGCCGGTGCGGTCGCGTTCGCCGAGCGCGGCCAAGCGGTGGCGGGGGCGCTTGCGGCTTACGACGGCGCCGTCGTCGCCGGGATCGACGGGCCAGCCCGCGGCGGCGGCGTCGAGCTCGCACTCGCCTGTGACCTGCGGATCGCGACGCCCGAGGCGACTCTCGGCGAACCGGGCGTCGAGCTGGGGCTGTTCGGCGCTTGGGGTGGAACCGTCCGGCTGCCGCAGATCGTCGGGTCGGGGACCGCCGCGGATCTGATGCTGACCGGCCGCGCGGTCGAGGCAGAGGCCGCCCGGGAGATGGGACTGGTCAGCCAGGTCCGGTCTGACCCCCGGACGGTCGCGGACCGGATCGCGGCCGCCGACGCCGGCGCCGTCCGGACTGTCGCTGCCCTCCTGGGAGAGACCGGCGACCGCGAGTCCCGCGAGCGGGCGGCCGCTCGGGCTTTCGGCGAACGCGTCGCCCGCACCGACGAACTCGCCGCGAACGCTCGGAAGGAAAGTTCTTGAGTGAGGGGGCACTATCCGGCATAGCAGATGGCAGCCGCCGACGAGCCCGAGTTCACCGAGACCTTCCAGGAGTTCTACCGGAGTTACTACCGCAACGAGATCGGCGAGCTCGCGCGCAAGTACCCGACCGAACAGAAATCGCTGTACGTCGACTGGCAGGATCTCTACCGGTTCGATCCCGACCTGGCAGACGACTTCCGGCGTAAGCCCGGCCAGCTCATCGAGTACGCAGAGGAGGCGCTTCGGCTGTACGACCTGCCGGTCGACGTTTCCCTGGGACAGGGTCACGTCCGCGTGTCCAACCTCTCGACGACGACCGATATCCGCGCGATCCGCGCCGAGCACCGCGGGGAGCTGCTCCAGGTCCAGGGCGTCGTCCGGAAGGCAACCGAGGTCCGCCCGAAGATCACCACCGCCGCCTTCGAGTGCCAGCGGTGTGGCACCCTCACCCGGATTCCCCAAGACGGCGACTTCCAGGAGCCCCACGAGTGTCAGGGCTGTGAGCGACAGGGCCCGTTCCGGGTCAACTACGACCAATCCGAGTTCGTCGACGCACAGAAGCTCCGAGTCCAGGAGTCTCCCGAGGGCCTGCGCGGCGGCGAGACCCCACAAAGCATCGATGTCAACATCGAGGACGACATCACCGGCGAGGTGACTGCCGGCGACAGCGTCACCGCCACCGGCATCCTCCGACTCGAACAGCGCGGCGGCGACCGCGACAAGTCGGCGGTCTTTGACACCTACATGGAGGGAGTCACTGTCGAGATCGACGACGAGCAGTTCGAGGACATGGAGATCACCGACGCCGACAAAAAGCAGATCGTTGAACTTTCCAACGCCGCCGATGTCTACGAGCAGATCGAGGGCGCCATCGCCCCCTCGATCTACGGCTACGAGGTCGAAAAGCGGGCGATGGCGTTTCAGTTATTCTCGGGTGTCACGAAACATCTGCCAGACGGCTCCCGGACGCGGGGTGATCTTCACATTCTACTGATCGGAGACCCGGGTACTGGCAAGTGTCTGGCCGGCGACCAGCAAATCACCCTTGGTGACGGCCGACGCCGCCCGATCCGAGAGGTCGTCGAAGAGAACCTCGAGGACCCGACCCCAATCGAGGACGGCGTCTACGACACCGTCGACATCCCCGTGCCCTCGCTGACGGCCGACGGCGAGATCGAACACCGCCGTGCGACGAAGGTCTGGAAACGCGAGGCTCCGGCAGAGCTGTACGAGATTCGCACCGCGAGCGGACGAACACTCGAGGTTACTCCCTCACACCCGCTGTTCGTCCAGTCTGGTGGCGGTCTCCACCACCGGGCGGCCCGAGATCTCGAGGACGGGGAATTCGTCGCGGTCCCCGAGATGATCCCGACCGACGGGGACCGATCACTCGATATCGAGTACCGCCGCTCGCGGGCTCACAACGCCGTAGAGCTGTCCCTGCCCGAGCGCTGGGAGCCGTGGTTGGCTCGTCTTGTCGGCTACATCGTCGCCGAGGGATACGCCACGCTAAGGGAGGACAACACCGGCGACGTGCGAATCACTAGCGCCGACCCAGAGATCCTCGCGGACGTTCGCGAGGCCTACGACCGGCTCGAAATCCCATACACCGAGGCCGAGGGCCGCGACAGGACCGACGCGAGAGTCATTCGGTGTACCGCGAGCGAGTTCGTGAGTTTCCTCGAGAATCTCGACCCGGCGATTCTCGCCGCCTCGGACCGTCAGCGCGTCCCCGAGTCGATACAAACGGCCGATACCACGATTCAGACCGCCTTCCTCGCGGCGTATCTCGACGGCGAGGGCCACGTCTCCGCCACGCAGCGGGAGTTGAGGGCGGCCTCGATGAGCCGCGGGCTCCTCGAAGATGTCCGCGCACTCTTGCAGTCGATCGGGATAGAGGGCCGGATTTTCCCCCGGGAAAACGGTAGCTACCGGTTGCGAATTAGCGGTGAGGACTTCGAGCGGTACGTCCGCGAGGTCGGGTTCGTCACCGACCGCAAGGCACGTGCTGCGACGGCTGTCGCGGATGTCGAAACCACGAACACGAACACAGACGTGGTGCCTGCGGTCGGCGATGTCTTGTGCCGGATCCGCGAAACGCTCGGGCTCTCACAATCCGAGTGTGGACTACCCCGATCGACCTACCAACACTACGAGCGCGGCGATCGTAATCCCAGCCGGACCAGCTTACGAACGATCGTGGCCGCGTTCGAACGCCGCCTCGATCGACTGAACGAGCTCCGCAGGCGCGTTGCCGACGACCAGTGGGAGGCAATCGAGTCGGCCCGGGAGGCGCTCGGGCTCTCACAGCGCCGGCTCGCGGGCGGTATGGCCGTCACGCAGACGGCGGTCAGCTACTACGAGCGGACCGACACAACGCCGGCCGAGAGTGACATCGCCGGCGCGGCGTCACTCGTGTGCGAGCAGATCGACGGTGCACTGGAGATAGCTCCGGAGGTCGACCGGCTCGAGACGCTCGCGACCGCGGCCGTTCGCTGGGACCGGATCGAGTCGATCGAACCCAAATCGCCCGACGATGAGTGGGTGTACGACCTCGAGGTCGAGGGCACCCACAACTACGTCTCCGAGGGGATTCTCTCGCACAACTCGAAGCTGCTCCAGTACGTCGACACGATCGCCCCGCGGTCGATCTACACCTCCGGCAAGGGATCGACGGCGGCGGGACTGACCGCGAGTGCCGTCCGGGACGACTTCGGCGACGGCCAGCAGTGGAGCCTGGAGGCCGGTGCCCTGGTGTTGGCCGATCAGGGCGTGGCGGCAGTTGACGAGTTAGATAAGATGCGGTGTGTCACAGGAGATACGGTCGTCAGCACAGCTACCGGCTCTCAAGAGATCGGCGACATTGCACGTCAAGCAGCGAACACTGGAGAGATCGAGCAACTCGAGCGAGGCCGGACGATCCGCGACGTCGATTTCACGGTGTGGACGATGACCGAGGAGGAGTCGATCGAGCGGCGCCCAGTAACAGCAGTCCACGAATACGACGCCCCGGACACGCTCGTCGAGGTACAGATCGCGTCTGGTGAGACGATTCGAACGACCCCTGACCACCCGTTCTTTATCAAATCTGGCGGCACCCGCACAGAGAAAGCTGCTCGCAAGCTTGCGATCGGCGACGATGTGTACGTTCCTCGTGGCGTTCCGACAGGGGCGACAGACGGAGGGGCAACCACTTTGGAGTCGACCCTCCGCTCGGATCCCACTCAGGTGACGACTGCCGGCGTTGTTGGTATCGACTCAATTCAAGCTGACGATCAGGACAGCACGCGTGTGTACGACCTCACCGTCGAGGGGACGCATAACTTCCTCGCGAATGGGATGATCGTACACAATTCAGAGGATCAGAGTGCAATGCACGAGGCGCTCGAACAGCAGTCTTACCACCCGGAGACGGAGGTGCTGCTGGCCGACGGGCGCCGCGTGTCGATCGGCGAGTTCGTCGACGAGCGGATGGCCGCGCGGCCGGGAGACGTTCGCGACGGTGTCGACTGTGAGCTCCTGCCGGTCGAGGACACGCGTATCCACACGGTTGATCTCGAGACACGCGAGACCTACAAGACAGACGTTGATCGGGTGAGCCGACACGAAGCCCCCGAGGAGTTTGTCCGGATCGCGTTCTCGAACGGCCGCGAGATCACGGTCACCCCCGAGCACCCGGTCTTTACCGATCGGGACGGCACTGTCGAGACTGTTCCCGCCGAGCGGGTCGAGGAGGGCGCGTTCGTCCCGGCGCCGCGCAAACTGCCGAACTCGGCAGAGCCGGTCGCCCTCGCGGCCGAACCCGACAGGGAACGTGAAAAAGAGATCCGGCCCCCGGAGACGCTCACGCCGGCGCTCGGAGAGATCCTGGGTGGGCTCGTCGCGGAGGGACACAGCTATGTGGGCTCGCCCCACGAGATCGGCTACTCGAATCAGGAGCCAGTGCTGCTCGACCGAATGGACCGGCTGATGGCCGAGGTATTTGGAATCGAGAGCATCGAGTCCACGAACGAGGCCGGGACCGTCACAAAGCGGTGGATCTCGACCCAGCTGTACCGGTGGTTCGAGTCGAACGTCCCCGAGATACTGCGAACGGCCAGGGGGAAACGCATCCCCGCTGCGGTGCTGGGTGCCTCCGAGGAGGTAATCCGTCGGTTCCTTGTCGGTGCCTTTGCCGGCGACGGCGGCGTCGAGAGCACCGCGATGTCGTTCTCGACGGCCTCTCCGGGACTGGCACGCGATTACGCCGACGCGCTCTCGAAGATCGGGGTTGCCTCCCGCATCCACCGCGATGCCGCCGAAGACAGCTGGGCGGTATCCGTCGTTGACGACTCGACCGAACGGTTCCTCGAGACGGTCGTCCGGACGACTGACCGATCCCACAACGCTGGGGTTCGAGATCGTACCGATGTCTCTGCAGATCAGAGCGAACTCCGGTTCTACCGGGTCACCGATGTCGAGACGATTCCAAACGACGGCGAGCAGGCCACGGAGTGGGTGTACGACCTGACCGTCGAGCCGACGAACACGTTCGTCAGCCAGGGGGTCGTCTTGCACAACTCGATCAGTGTCTCCAAGGCCGGCATCAACGCCACGCTGAAATCCCGGTGTTCGCTGCTGGGAGCGGCGAACCCGACCTACGGCCGGTTCGACCAGTACGAACCCATCGCAGAACAGATCGACCTCGAGCCGCCGCTGATCTCGCGGTTCGACCTGATCTTTACCATCACAGACAAACCCGATGAGGAGGAAGACGCGAAACTCGCCGATCACATCCTCACGACGAACTACGCCGGC
>CAYREK010000092.1:0-1412 GCA_964423305.1 uncultured Halobacteriales archaeon
CGAGACGCTTGCGTCTCGTTAACGCCGTGAACGACGTGGTATTGCGCCTGCTCCGCCTATAAGATAATCAATCGGTCATTGCTCCCGAAAATCACAGTCCCAATGAAATGCGAATAGCATCCTCAATCTCTTCCATTTGCGACCGGGAGACGGTACCGTACCTATCCACGATTCGTTCTTCGATATCAACTGTGCGAATCTGATCCAGTTGGACGTGCGAGTCCTTGCTGAGTTCGTCCATCGATCCCGGAAGATTGACGTGAAACGGGTAGTTCGTGTGCCCTCCGGAAATCGGCGCAACGATCGTCGTTACCGAGTGTTTGTTTCCGACATCGTTCTGAATGACAACTGCAGGACGGGTTTTGTAAATCTCTCCACCCCGGGGGTCATCGTCGGTCGGCCCACCGAGGTCAACGCTGACGATGTCCCCCCTCCGGACTCTCATTCCTGATTCGGATGATCGCCGAGCTGTTCGTTCGCTTCAGCCGAGACGCCACTCCACTCGGTGTTCGTCTCGGCTGCGAGGGTGGCGTTCTCCTCGTACGCCTCTGCAAGCTCCCTTTCGGTCGGCTCCATCCGCTCGTCGATCGCTTCCTGGACGAGTTGAGAGAGATTGACTCCTGTTTCATCGACCCACTCGGATTGGTCTTCCCGGATCGTGACGTTCTTTCGTTTCATAATGGTGTGTACTGAGTGTGTATGAATAAGTCTGGCGGCACAGATCACTCGGCAGGCGCGCCGCCGAGCAGTCTCTGCAGCGTCTCGCCGAGGAGGTGTTTTAGCTTCAGTCCGGCACCGCGACGTTCGTCTGTGGGGCCGACAGGGATACGGTCGCCGTCGAAGTTTGACAGCACAGGGCCGTGACGGTCAACTCGGGGCGCGTGTGCAACACGCGAACGGTCTCGAACACTCGGCCCGTTTCGCCTGTAGAGAGACCGAACACAGACGGCAGTACGATCGTGTGGTCGACAGTCGTCTTCCGGTCCCGGGTCGGGTTCGGCGGGGCGCGCTCGGGCGTGGTTACCTCCCGTCGTGCGGACGGTCCGCCGGGCGGCCGGCTGTCGGACGGTCACACGGGCGGCACACCCTCGAGCTCGGTTGGCAAGACGACCGTCGTGTCGGGATGACTCGCCCGCCACTCGCCGAGAGTCGACACCGTCGCGGCGATCGGGGACAGCTCCGCGCCGGTGGCGGGCCCGCAGATCGCCCGCCCCAGCAGCTGGCTCCAGTAGCTGTCGGTCTCCGCGTCGGTGAGTACGAGGTTGTGGCGGTTGTCGCGGAAGGCGGCGGCGGTCTCGTCCTCGGGGCCGTCGCCGGCGTACTCCCCGTCCGTCTCGGTGTCGCGGTCCGGCTTCGGCTCGCCCTCGAAGGTGTAATCGGCGGAGTTGTCGGCGGGGTCGTAGCCGAGCGCC
>CAYREK010000092.1:1422-6921 GCA_964423305.1 uncultured Halobacteriales archaeon
TCGCCGCTCTCTGTTACCGACGGGTACAGCCGGTCAGGGGGCTGCCAGGGCAGCCCCGAGGCCTCGAAGACGGTCGTCGTCCCCTGCACGCGCCGAGTCGTGACCAGATCGCTCCGACAGAGCGGGCAGTAGGTCACCGCAATCGGCCCGCCAAGCTCGTCGTTGATCACCTCGGACCACCACAGCGTCGCGAGCGGGTACGCTCGGCCGACCCCACTGCGCTCGACACCGATAACTACGTCCGTGTCTGGCTCGCCGGTCTCGACCAGCTCGAACTCGGGGCCGATGTCGTAGCCGGGCCAGGCCTCGGCCGGCGCGATTGTCGGCTCCGTGATCGGGACGAGCCCGAGATCGCGGGGCTCGCGCCGGCAGATGTCGGCGGGTTGGCCCTGCGCGGCGAGGGGATCGCCCGTCCCGGCGCCGGTCGCGTCCGCGGAGTCGTTTCGAGACCGGTCGTCCGGCTGGCCCTCGTCGGCGGATCCACCCGGGAGCCCGTCGAGACAGCCGGCCAGGCCGGCGGCGCCCGCCGCCAGCCGTGCCCGCCGGGTGCGGTTGGGTGCCACAGATCGGGTTCGTCGCCGGACCTGAAAACGCCAGGGATGGTGTGTGAGAGACACACAGCACCGCCGAGGCGGGACTTGCCGGGCCCGTCAGGTACTACAGGATCGACGCGACAGGTGTAGTATGGCGCTACTTGTCGCCGTCGCCGACGATGACGTCTCCGACCAGGTGCTCGAGACCGGCGTCCGGCTGGGGCAGGCGTTCGGCGAGTCGCTGTCCGTGGTCCACCTGACGGCCGAGGAGACCGCCGGCGCGACCGAGCGGGAGCTGCGCGACCGGCTCGAATCGCAGCTGTCGGGCCGGCAGATCGAGTACTCGATCGCGCTCGAGCACGTCGCCGGCGGCGGCTCGGCACCCGCAGTGGGCGACCGGCTCGCCGAGATCGCGACCGACACCGGGATAACCCACATCGTCGTCGGCCACCGATCGAAGGGGCTGCTGGGCCGGCTGCTGACCGGCAACACCGCCGTCGAGGTCGCCCGCGGGGCGAACGTCCCCGTCACGATCGTCCCCGAGGCCTGACTCGAACGCAAGACTCGGATCGCCCGCGAGCCAAGATCGGACATGCCTGAGTTCACCATCGAACTCCCCGAAGAGACCGTCGAGATGACCGTCGAGCAGCTCCGCGAGCTCGTACTGGGCGCGGAGACGACCGGGGAGATCATTACCGAAGCGATCCACACGCTGGCCAGCGTGGGCCCACAGGCGGAGCCGGCCCTCGCCGAGATCGCAAACAGCGAGGTCGGTCCCGAGATCCGGCAGCTGGCCGTGGACCGGATCCGAGAGATCAACGAGTCAGCCGCCGACGGCTGAGCTGCGGGCGTCCGCGGATCAGACGTCGAAGACGACGTAGGCCCGCCAGCCCTCGGCGGTCGGGGAAAGCTCCATCTCGGAGTAGGTGACCGCCTTGAGATCACGGGCCGACACCGCGGCCAGCGGAACGGCGCGATAACTCGCCGCGACCGTCCGGGCCTCCTCGGGGTCGCCCTCGCCCCCGCTCTCGACGGTTGCGTCGTTCTCGACCGGGAGCACGCCCTCGACGTCCCGTTCGTAGATCAGCTGATCGAGGTAATCGAACAACAGCGCCTCGCGGCTCTCGGCGGTCACCGTCAGCTCGAGACGCTCGCCGCCCGCCGGGACCGTCTCGGCCATCGCGGCTGTCATCCCGTCGGCGACCGCGGCGAAGGTCGCCCCGAGGTCTGGACCCGTGGCCGCGACCGCTACGTCCGCGGTGTGCTCGCGCAGTTCGTAGCCCACGTTTGAAAGAGTCTCGCCGGGGGTGAAAGGGTTGTGTCGGGCGGTGGATCTATATTCGTCCCGCTCGTGAACGAGGGTAGTGAGCGTTAACGTCGATCGACGGGTCGTTCCGCCGGGCGACGACGAGTACTTAGAGCGGGCCTGGCGGCTCAAAGAACGCATTCGAACCAACGAGGGGGTGCTCAGACAGCGCCGGTCCTTTTTCAGGAGTGCCTACACCCGGTCGACGGTGTATATCTACGTCGACGAGATCGAGGGGGAACTGATCGGCTTCGCGACCGTCCGGCGGGACGGGTACATCCTCTTTCTCGCCGTCGACGGGCGCTACCGCGAGCAGGGGTTCGGCGAGCGACTGGTCGCCTCGGCCGCCGAGGACCACGACAGCGTCACCTGTCACGCCCGGGCGACAAACGAGGGAGCACTTGTCTTCTACGAGAAACTGGGCTTCGAGACCGAGCGCCGGATCGAGAGCTACTACGAGGACGGCGGCGACGCCTTCTACTTGCGACTGGGCGACCAGCCCAGCATCCGCGACCGGCTCGCCCGCCTGCTGCGGCGGTAATCCTTGGCTCGGCGGCCGGCGGGCTCGTCTGTTCGCAGGGCGACCCGTCGGTATGAGCACCGTCTTTCACGTCTCCACGGCAGAGTAGCTGTCCTGCGTCGACGCGAAAGTCGAGAACCTGCTGGCCGACGAGAGCGTCGCGGTCGAGGAGGTGGCGGTCGTGCTCGACGCGCCGGACCCGATCGAGGCTGCCGTCGGCCGCCTGAGCGGGGTTCCGGAGGCGATTCTCGACGCCGGCGGCGACATCCTCGTGTGCTCAAACGCCCTCAGCGGGGCTGACACGCCCGAGCAGGTGGCCGACGAACTCGAGTACCGGTACCGCGAGGTCGGCGTGGACGGGTTCAACGTCAAGGAGGTCGTCCGCCCGGACACGCTGGTCGATTTCGTCGACATAGTCGTCCCCGAGCCCCGCGAGTGCGGGCTAGTCCGAACAGAGTACGAGGGCGATACCCTGCGAGAACATACGTTCAGTCGCCGAGGTCCATCCCAGCCGGCGCGGGGACTAGCCGCTTCGAGGCAATCGACGCGACCGAGTGACAGTCCTGCCGGCGTCTCCGCGAGCGTCCGCGGGTCGTCAGTCCCCGTTGGAGGCGATCTCCTCGTCGAACTCCGCCCGAAACCGCTCGAACTCCTCGATCGTCTCCTCGAGTGCCGCGCGTGCCGCCGCGGCGTCGTGAAAGCTCGCCAGCGAGCGAACGCGGTTCGTGATGGCCCGCTGACAAGCGTCGATCTCGTCGTACCAGTCGTGGCCGTTCTGTTTCAGCAGGTAGTGAATGAGCACCCAGTCGCCGATCGGGTGCGGGTTCGCCGGCGTGGCCTTCCCAACCGCCGGACGGTCCTCGTCGAACTCCCTGAGCAGCTCGACCGTCGTGCCCGCGGCGATCGGCCGGAGCCGGTAGGCGAGGTCGCCGCCGGCCTCGCCGAACTTCTCGATCATCTTCTCGCGGGCGTTCTCGAAGGTCGGCCGGAAGCCGTTCGTCTCGGCGGACTCGAGTGGACCGTCCGCACGGAGCTTCTCCCACTGGGGCCGCTCGGCCTCGATCGCCGCCGACGGATCGGGACCGTTGACCACGAGGATCACGCCGCCGCCGTCGACGACGGTGCCGTCGATGAGCTCGATCGGTCCGTGCTCGGCGGCGTCGCCGAACCGCCAGAACCAGGCCGACTCGACGGCCTCGTGCTCGTCAAACCGGTCCCAGGCGTCCGTGAGATACGTTCTGAGGAAGGGTCGCTCGTCGTCGGCTGGCATCCGGAACGTGACCTGTGTGCTCCGCATACCGACCGCTCGGCCCCTCGGACGGATAAGTCATGTTAGAAACACATTTCATAACGAGAACTGACAGGACGGCGATAGCGCAGGCGCCAGGTGGATGTGGAGGAGCTTGTCACACTCGGAGTCGCCACAGACCGGACAGACGTCGGGGGACGGATCCGACTCGAGAGCGGCGTCGGTGGTGACACCGGCGGCCGCGGCAACGACGACCCGCTCGCCGCGGTAGTTCAACGCGTACCCGTCTTCGGTCCGGCGGAGGAAGTGTCGCTCCAGCTGCGTGAGGTGGTAGTTGAACTGTCCGGGATCGGAGACGCCGACGCGGGACTTGAGTTCGGTGAAGCGAAGGGGATCGTCGGCGTCTGCGAGTTCGCGCAGGATCTCGACTCGCGTCTCGTGGGTCAGCGCGGACAATGCCCCGGTGAACTCCTCGTCGGGCATGCGTGTCTGACGGTCCGAGATCGTAATATAGTTTGTGTGGATCGCCTCTGCGTGGGCTCGGAGTTGGGCGACGCGAGTGCTCGATGGGACGAAGAGCTATTCGATATAGCAACATAGCGTTTACTTGCGGACAGCACAACCGTTAGGGGCCACGCTCACGAGCCACAGCTATGGAGCTCAGACAGGGGCCGATCGACCACGCGGCCGAGCACACGGATTTCGGCGGCTGGGAGATGCCGGTTTCTTTCGACTCGATCCGGACCGAACACGCCGCCGTCCGGGAGTCGGTGGGCAAGTTCGACGTATCGCACATGAGCCAGGTGACCGTCACAGGGCCCGACGCAGAGCGGCTCACCGGGCGGCTCACGACCAACGACGTGAGCGCGCTCGCTCCCGGGGAGGCACAGTACGCCGCGATCACCGACAAGCGAGGGATCATGCTCGACGATACCGTCGTGTACAACCGACCCGACACAGAGGGGTACCTGTTCGTTCCCAACGCCGGCCACGACGAGCAGTTTACCGATCGGTGGCGCCGCTACCGCGAGGAGTGGAGCCTCACCGCGACGGTCAGAAACCGAACCGAGGAGTACGCGATGATCGCCATCCAGGGCCCAGAGACGACAGAGCTACTCGACCCGCTGACCGACATCGCGCTCGGGGAACTCGACCGGTTCGAGATCGCGGCCGGCCGGGTCGGCGGCATCGAGGTACTTGTGTCCCGAACGGGCTACACCGGCGAGGCGGGCTTCGAGCTGCTGTGTGCGTGGGACGAGGGCCAGCGCGTCTGGGAGCAACTCGACTGTCAGCCCTGCGGGCTCGGGGCTCGGGACACGCTGCGAATCGAGATGGGTTTTCTACTCTCGGGGCAGGACTTCGATCCTGAGGAGAACCCTCGGACGCCGTTCGAGGGCGGAATCGACTTTGCCGTCGACCTCGAGACGGAGTTTCCGGGTCGAGACGCGCTCGCAGACGCCGAAGAGCCGGCCGAGCGGTTCACCGGGCTCGTGCTCGACGAGCGGGGGATTCCCCGGGAGGACTACCGGGTGCAAACGCCAGACGGCGAGCCACTCGGGACGATTACCAGCGGAACGATGAGCCCCACGCTGGGGGAGGCAATCGGCCTGGCGTACCTGCCGGTGGCGTATCGGGACGGCGAGTCCGTGCAGGTCGTGGTACGCGGGGAACCGAAGGATGCACATACCACGCGGCCGCCATTTCTCGCATGAGCTTCGACGTCCCGGACGACCGGCGGTACCTCGAAACCCACGAGTGGGCGCTCTCGGACGGCAAGACGGTCAGGGTCGGCATCACCGAGTTTGCACAGGACGAGCTGGGTGATGTCGTCTTCGTCGAGCTGCCCGATGAGGGAGCCGAACTCGGACAGGAGGAAAGTTTCGGCGTGGTC
>CAYREK010000093.1:0-6517 GCA_964423305.1 uncultured Halobacteriales archaeon
ATCTTCGCACTCGAGGGAATGAACAGCGAGACGGCGTTCAGGCTCGTCGTCTTCCCGGAGGCGGTGCCGCCGGCGAAGATCAGCGACTTGTTGTTCTCGATGCACAGCCACAGAAACGACATCTGGTCGAGGTTGAACGTGTTCCAGTTGACCAGATCCACCGGCGTGAACGGGACGTCCTTGAACTGTCGGATCGTGTAGTTGGTCCCGTGGTCAGAGACCTCGTTGCCAAGCGTCAGCTGGGCCCGCGAGCCGTCCGGGAGCGTTGCGTCGACCTGGGGCTGGCGCTTCGAGATGCCCTTGCCCGAGCGCTGGGCCAGCTTTACCACGAAGTCGTCGAGCTCCGACCGTCCGTGCTCGACGTTCGTGATGATCTGCTCGTAGTCGGTGTGATAGACGAACACGCGGCTGTCGTAGCCGTCACAGGAGATGTCCTCGACGTTGATGTCGTGTTTGATCGGGTCGATCTGGGCGTACCCGACGAAGTCCCGCTTGAGAAAGTACAGCAGCTTCTCGACCTGATAGGCGGTCAGCGTCGAGGGATCCTCCTCGACGATCGCCGGCTCGGGGCGGACGTCGATCCCCTCGAGAGTCCGGGCGCCGGCGTCCGGTCCCTCGTCGTCGCCGAACAGCTGCTTGACCGTCCCGAGCAGGCCGTCGTTGGTCTCGGTCTCGGCGGTCGGTCGGTTCCCGCTGTAGAGCCGATAGCGGTTGAGCAGCTCCGTCGCCTCCTGTTCGATGACGGAGGCCCGATCCGACTCGTCGCCCTGGACGATGACGTCGTCTTCTGAGTACTTGATCGTCGTCTTGAGCTTCTGGAGGAGAAACTCCCGCAGCTCCCCCCCGATCGGGGTGAGGTGTGGCTCGACGACGTAGTACTTGCGCTCGTTTTCCTTGTGTGAGTGAAACACGATGACGTACGCGTACGGCTTGTTGACCCAGTACCGATCCTCCTCCTCGAAGTGGCTCTTCTTGCTGAGCGGGACGGTCTTCTCGAGGTCGTACCGGTTCGCGATCGTGGTCATTCCCTCCCGGGCCGAGAAGAACTCGTCCTCGTCGACCGCCGGATTGACGTCGACGGTCCGCTCGTCGACGATCTCAGAGAGCCTCGCCGCCGCCGAGGATCCGCCCGACAGCCGACCCTCGGTTTCGGCCGACGCGAACCCCAGGTGCTCCTTGGGATCGAAGGGAACGCGGTCGCCGTCCCGGCGGGGCGGCTCGCCGTTCTCGTCGTAGTAGTACTCCCACTTGAAGTGTTCCCAGGTGTACTCGCCCGTTTCTACCGGCACCCGCGAGAGATCGAGGTACCGCTCCCAGGGCTGAGAGAGCGTCTTCGCGGCGCTCGCTCCCGCCGCCAGCCGCCGGGGCACGTCCCGGGGCTGGAAGCCAAGATACTCGCTCCGGTCGAACGGTCCGTCGTCGTGTTCCTCCCGACGGAACTGACTCCAGGAGTACTCCCCCGCGACGACCGGCGGGTCGGGCGCGAATTCCCCCTCCTCGCCCGAAGACTCGTCCGTTGCCATCACCGAAACGTGTTGGCACCTAAATAAAAAACTTCCTGCGTAGCTACCATAGTTGAAAACGGGGCCGGCCGCGCGAACTCGGGCGACTCAGGCGACGGACGGGCCGGTCTCGTTGGGGCGGCCGTCACGGCGACAGCCGGTTCTTCCGGCCTTTCATCTCTGAGTCGTAGTGCTCGAAGGTGATCGGGCACCACTCGGCGGCCAGCTCGAGGATCCGCTCGGTCATCCGGCGGATCTCCCACTGTGCGTCCCCGGCCGCGCGCATATCGGCGATGTGCATCAGCATACGGACGTTCACCGTCATCACCATGTTGACTTTCGTTCCGATCGGGAGCACGAACCGGGCGTCCTCCGGGGGCATGCCAAGCTCGAGCAGCTCCTGGTAGGCTGCGACGGCGTCGGCGGCGGTCTCGCGGAACAGCTGCTCGCGGCGCTGTGCGGTCGCCTCGTCGACGGGGCCGGACTGCTGGTTGCGCCCGACCCAGTCGGGATCGCTCGTCGAGGGCGGAACAACCACCATCTCACCGTCGCGGACATCCTCCGGGTCGACATCGTCGAAGGCGACGTACCGCATCGACTGGACGTCGAAGCTGGCGTGGCGGTGGCGAGTGATCTGTGCGAGACACGATCGACTGATTCCCCTGACCGCGAAGGTCGCGTGTGGGTGCTCGAAGGGTCCGTAGTGGCCGTGCTCGAGCAGGTGATGGATCAGCGTCTCCTTTCGATCGGCGAGCGAGTCGCCCCCGATCTCGGCCATCACCTCCTCGAAGGGCGTCTCGGCAACAAACTCCTCCATGTAATCGTTGCGAGCCGCCTGACAGACCAGCCGCTCGGGGTCGCTGGTCGCCTCGAGCAGTTGAACCTCCATACACGTCGACCGATCCCTGGGGTAATAGAGCCTTCCGTCCCGAAGGGTTATGCGAGCGCCTCGGCGGTCGCCGCGAGCAGCGCCTCGCGTGCTGCCTCGCGCTCGCCGGCCAGGAACTCGACTCGACCGTCTCGGGCGCCCCGAGCGTCGAGCGCGGCCGCCGGAGCCTGCTGGCCGGCCGCCTCGAACAGCCCGCGGAGATCGACCTCGGGGCCGGTCCGGATCTGGGCCTCGTCGCGGCCGAGACCAACGACCGCCTCGACCTCGTCGCGGTGACGCCGGAACAGCTCCTCGACGAGCAGCCGATCCGGGGGGAACTCGTACTGGTGGGTGTAGGCCTCGGTGTCGAGGACCAACGCCGTCACATCCCCGATCGCGTGTCGTTCGAGGTTCGCCTCGGCGGTCTCGACGGCCGTCTGCATCCGGGTCCGGAACTGTTCGCTGATGTGGCCGGCGAGGGCGGCCGGGTCCTGGTCGTCCTCGGCGAACAGCAGGTCCGCAATCAGCTCGCGTTTGTCCTCGTAAGACTGGTAGAACGCCTCGAGCGCGACCGCCTCTCTGAGCATCGCGACGACATCTGCCTCGTATCCAGCGTCCGCGGCCGCGGACTGGTACCCGGCCGGCGTCTCCGCCCAGAAGCTCACCGCCGGGAGGTGCGCGATCTCGGCCCGAACCGCGTCGTCGTCTGCAACGCCGGCGGCGACCGCGGCGGCAAGCGCCGTCGTGGTCGTATCGGCCGGACCCGCGAGCAGCTCGGAGCAGTCCTCGACCGTCGCCGGGATCGCACCCGCGTCGAGGATCACCCGCGTCGCGTCGTAGACCCCGAGCAGATCGAACCCGTCGGCAGACTCCGCCGTGCCGCCGGCGGCGACGAACACGAACAGGGGAATCGCCTCGTCGTGGCGATCCTGGGCGGACAACATCCGGGTCACGTCCCTAGTGGCGTCGTCCATGTCGTAGACGGTCCCCTCGACTGGCCGCCGGTCAAAGTAGTGATACTCCGCGTCGGGGCCGTCGTGGTGTGCCCGGATCAAAGGGAGCACCGCCCGCTCGAGGGCCACGCTGGCCGCGTAGCCGTCGACGGTCGCGGCGTGTCTGACCACGATCGGACGTCCCTCGAAGACCGCCCGGCGGAGCTCCGTCGCGACCTCCTCGAGGGCCTCGGCCGCGTCCGCGACCGCCGAGTCCTCGGCGATCGGCTCGATACTGTCGGGGCTGGCGCGGTCGGTCAGGGCCGTCTCGAGGCGGTTGAGGAAGGCCGCGCGCCCGTCGTCGCCGAGCGCGTCGAGGGCCTCGACCTCGACCTGGAGGTCACCGCGGCGCCGTTCGGGGACGCCGACGATCCGGACGACATCGCCGGCCTCGACGGCGGGGTAGGCTCGGACGCCGGCCCCGTCGAAGGCCGCACACTCGATCTCGCCGGTCTCGTCGCTCACGGTGAACACCGTCGGGCCGCTGGTCTGGCGGACGTTCTCGACACTAGCGTCGAACTCGACCGGGTCGTCCTCGTGCTCCGCAAGACGGCCGATCCGGGCCGTCTCGGGGTCGACCGCCGGCTCGACCGTCTCGGCCTCGGCGCTGTCGGAGGAGTCGGTCTCCTCGGCAGGTTCTGTGTCCCCGGCGTCGGTCTGTTCGTCGGTGGATGTGACCGTCGTGGGGCTGCCGACGCTTGCGTCCGCGCCCGAGCTGTCCTCCGTAGCTTCTTCGAGCAGTCGTTCCTCGCCGTCCGGGTCGTCGACCAGCATGCCGCGAAACGCCGCCGGCTCCTGTCGGATCGACCAGCCCAGGTCGACGTTGCCGTTCGATCGGACGTTCTGTACCTTGACGAACAGCTCGTCGCCCGGCTCGTGGGGAAGACTCTCGAGGCGCTGGTCGATCTCGCTTCGGTGGAGTAGCCCGGTGACGCTGTCGCCGATGTCGACGAACACCCCGAACTCGGCGTAGCCGTCGACGGCCCCGCGGTAGTACCGTCCGGAAGTTAGTTCGTCGGGGTCGGTGCCGCGAAACTCGAATCCGACGTCTTCTTCGTGGAGCTCACAGACGCGGCCGTCGACAGACGTGCCGCAGATGATACACGAACCCATTTACTCATACGAGCGTGCCCGGCCTAAAACGGTTGTCGGATCCACGCCGAGGCCTCGATCGGTTATCGTTCGTTCGCCTGTTCGACGAGCCCGTCGAGCTGGTCGGGAAACAGCGCCACCTCGAACTCGTTGCCGTCCTCGTCGGCGAAGACGAGCTTGACCCGGTCGTCGCCGAACGCCCGGACCTCGAGACTCGCCACATCGTACAGTGAAGCGGAGGCGGTCGTGTTCGAGGCGCCGACGTGTTTGATCGCGCCCTCATCGAGTTCGAACGCGAACTCCTCGAGATCAATCGTGAGCATATCCAACACACGCGGCCGGTGACAAAAACCCCCTCGACCCGCGCGACTGTGGACCCGACGCGGTCCCGGGGCCCGGGCGTCCGCGTTAGGAATCGACCGCCAGCGGGGCCGAGGGCCGTCGACGACTCGCTTGCCCCGCCGCTACGAGCGCGAGTGCGGAGCAGTCCCGGAGCTCTCAGTGCGGGGTCGTCAGGTGGGGTTCCGCGTCAGCTTCATCCCACGACTAAAGTCGTGGGCTTTCGCCTCGAAACTCTGTAAAAACTACGCCGCCTCGACGGCCGCCTCAATGTGCCCCCGCAGCTCTTCGACTAACGAATCGACCTCGGGGTGTTCGGCGTACAGCCGGATGTACGGCTCGGTGCCACTGGGCCGGACCAGAAACCACCCCTCTGGGAGGTCGATCCGGACGCCGTGATCGGTGTCTACGGGTCCGTCGTACGCCGCCGGCAGCCGCTCGGTCAGTCCCGCCATCGCGGCCGATTTCGCCCCGTCGGGACAGGGAACGCTTTCCTTGCGGTATAGTCGCTCGGTGACTGGCGCCTGTAGCGCATCGAGCCCCTCGGCGGCGACCAGGCGAGCGATCACGGCCGCCGAGACGACGCCGTCGATCCAGCCGCCGTGAGCCGGGTGAACGTGTTTCCAGGGCTCGGCGGCGAAGGCGACCCGGCCCCCGTCGGCCTCGACGCGGGCGATGCCCTCGTGGAGCGCGCCGAGTCGGACCCGTTCGACGCGCCCGCCGGCAGCCTGCACCCGCTCGTCGATCCGGCCGGAGGCGTTTGGCGTCGTGACCACGACCGGGTCGGTCGCCTCGCTGTGGCGGGTGTAGTGTTCGGCCAGGATCGCCAGTACGGTGTCCTCGTGGACGATCGCCCCCGTCTCGTCGGTGACGACGATCCGGTCGGCGTCGCCGTCGTGGCCGATTCCGAGCGCGGCCGGCCCGTTGGCGACGTACGCACGCAGGTCGGTCAGGCTCTCGGCGGTCGGCTTGCTCTCCCGCCCCGGGAAGTGCCCGTCGACGTTCGCGTTCAGCGTGTCGACATCGGCCCCCAGCGTTGCGAGCACCTGCGGGGTCGCCAGGCTCCCGACGCCGTTACCGCAGTCGACGGCGACCGACAGTCCCCCAAGTGGCGCGCCGTATCCGCGTGCGTACTCGACGACCGCTCGCCGGTATGCGGGCAGCGGATCGACACGCTCGACGGTTCCCCACGCGTCCCACGGAGCGGTCGGCGGGGACTCGACCGCGCGCTCGATCGTCCGTTCGGCCTCGCGATCGAACTCCCGGCCGTCCCGGAACAGCTTGATACCGTTGTCGGCCGGCGGGTTGTGACTGGCGGTGAGCATGATTCCGTGCCGGCCCTGCGAGGCGTGGGCCAGTCCCGGCGTGGGAAGTTGACCCGCCCGGACCGGCGTGGCGCCCGCGCTGGCTACCCCCGACTCGACCGCCGCCGCGAGCGCTTGACCGGTCTCACGACCGTCCCGGGCGATCACGACCGTCTCGGCTCCGTCGCCGACTGCCTGTCCGACCCGCACCGCGAGCGCGGGCGTCACGTCCGTGACCGGTCCCCGGATGCCCGCCGTCCCGAACAGTTCCATACGGACGATCCGAGAGCGGCCCAATCAAGCCTGTCGGTCTCGCGGCTCGTCGTCGTCGATCGCGCGAGAAGCCAAAAGAGCCGGCTCGGACACTGTGAACTACCCCACCCTGCTCGCGCTGACGCGCTCGCTGAGGGTGGGGCTTCC
>CAYREK010000094.1:0-6233 GCA_964423305.1 uncultured Halobacteriales archaeon
ACGCGACCGACGGGTTAAGAGCCCGTCGCTCTGCCAGACTGAGCTACCGGCCCGCACCTATACCTTGTGAACTCGACTAAAATACGTTTCCTTTCGACCGCCGGTGGCCGGTCAAGCGTCGAAGACTTCGAGCGGATCCTCCTCGAGAACGTATCCCGTGGCGGCCGCAAGCGCGGCGAGCCCGACGACGGCCCCGAGAACGCCCGGGAGTTCGGTCCCGATGTCGACAGAGACCGCGTTGCCGGCGAGCCCGCTGCTGGGCTCGAAGACGATCATCAGGAGCAAAAAGACGATGCTGACGGCGAGCGCGCCCGCTCCGGTCGCGATCGCGGCGGCGGTCTGTGTCGGCTCGTCGGTACGGACGTAGTGAAGCGCCGTCACGGCCGCCGCAACGATTCCAAGCGTCGTCACCGTCTCCTGGAGGGCGCTGCTGACAGCGCTGAACAGTTCGTTGTCGCCGCCGCCCACCACGATCGCCGCCTGGTCGCCGATGAGCGATCCCAGCAACACCACGAGAAACGCCCCGGCGCCGACGAGTCCGAACACCACGCCGCCGAATTTCGCGTACTCGACGGGCTCGGACTGGCCGCCGGACCGCTTGACGGGCTGTCTGGGCTCTTCCGGAGTCTGCCGTCGCTCCTGCCCGCCGGTCTGCTCGTCGGCCGCGTCCTGTCCGCCCGTACCGGACTCGTCACCTGACATTACCGACACCGTATAGGGTTACTCACATAAAAGTACGCCCGAGAGGGCCCCGGCAATGGCCCGCGAAGTTCTACCCGGCGCCGACCCGGGGAGTCTCGGCGTCCGAACGCCAGGTTCATTCGGCTCTGCGCGACACCAGGGGTATGGACCAGCCGGAGATCCTGCTGACAAACGACGACGGGATCGAAGCAGCCGGGCACAGGGCGCTGTACGAACGGCTCGCGGAGATCGGGTCGGTGACGGCGGTCGCGCCGGCGACGGACCAGAGCGCGGTCGGGCGGGCGCTCTCACACTCGGCGGCCGTCCGGGAGCACGAGCTCGGCTACGAGGTCGACGGGACGCCAAGCGACTGCGTGATCGCGGGGCTCTCGGAGCTGGTGCCCGACGCCGATCTGGTCGTGGCCGGCTGCAACCGCGGGGCCAACCTGGGGGCGGCCAACCTCGGGCGATCGGGGACGGTGAGCGCGGCCGTCGAGGCAACCTTCTTCGGCGTCCCGGCGATCGCCGTCTCGACGTACGTGCCCCTCGGAGAGTACGTCGCCGGCGACGACCTGGCCGTGCCCCGCGAGCAGTACGACGAGGCGGTCCGGGCCGGGGGATACTTAGCGGCAAACGCCCTGACGGCCGGGGTCTTCGAGACCGTCGAGTATCTGAACGTCAACGCGCCGGTCGCCGACGAGGCCCGCGGGGAGATGGTCGTCACGGACCCATCGGAGGGCTATCATATGAGCGCTCGCCGCGACGACAAGGAGATGATCTTCGAGAACGGCGTTTGGGAGCTAATGGGCAACGGGAGCTTACCCGACGGACACGGAACCGATCGGCGGGCCATAACCGAGGGGCTGACAAGCGTCTCGCCGCTGACGGCACCTCACACCGTCGGGGAGGCAAACGGGCTCGACGGGCTCACCGACGGGTACGCCCGAAAGTAACGGAGTCAGCGGTCGGCCCACTCGACCATCCGGCGGTAGGTATCCTCGGTCGTCAGGGCCGCCCGGTCGCCGACGAGCACGAGCCCCTTCTTTGCGCGGGTGAGCGCCACGTTCACCCGGCGGTGATCCTCGAAGATCGGCCCATCGAGGCGGCCGGTCGCGACGAGAGAGAGGACGATCACCTCCTTGCTCGAGCCCTGGAACCGGTCGACGGTGTCGACGGCGACGCCCTCTGGGACGTGGCCGTCGATCTCTCCGACTTGGGCGCGGTATGGTGCGATAACCCCGATCTGCTCGGGGGCGAGCCCGGCCTCGCGGTAGGCCGCGACGATCTCGGCGACGGCCTGGGCCTCCGCCGGGTTCGTGTGTCCGTCGGCCGTCCCGTCCGGGTCGACGTACGCGACGGGGTCGCGCAGGTGTGCCGGCAGCGCGGACGGATCGACGCCCGGGAGATCGCCGAGCGACTGGCCGGCGACCGCCGGCGTCGCGGGGCGGAGCCGGTCGTCGTAGAACTCCCGGGCCGGAAACGCCTGGATCCGCTGGGCCATCCGGTACTGTTCGGTCAGTGTGACCGCAGCCTCGGGGTGGGCCTCGATGAGTCGCTCGAACAGCGACCGCTCGAGGTCGGTCTCGGCGCGGACGACCGGTGGGAGCTGCTCGTGGTCGCCGACCAGGACGAGCCGATCGGCGAGCACGGCGGCCGCGAGCGTCCCCGGTTCGGTCAGCTGCCCGGCCTCGTCGACGACCGCAACATCGAACGACTGCGTGCGCGCGATTCGGGAGCCACAACTCGCCGTCGTCGCTGCTACCACCGACGCGCTCTCGAGGGCGTCGGCCCGCTCCTCGGGATCCCCGGCCCGGTCGAGTCGGTACCCCTCGAACTCCTCGCGAACGCCGCTTTCTGTCCCCAGGCGGACGATGTCGGTACAGCCCCGGGCTTCGATCGCCGCGAGTGCGTTGTCGACGGCCCTGTTCGTGAACGCAGAGACGAGCACGCGCTCGCCGCGCTCGACCAACGCTTGAACCAGACGGGCAAGCGTGTATGTCTTGCCGGTTCCGGGTGGGCCGTGGATAAGCGCGTAGTCCTCGGCGGTGACCGCCCGGCGGATAGCCTCGTCCTGGCGGTCGTTGTTCTCGACGAACGTCTCCTCGGTCGAGCCGAAGGCCGGCGCGGTGTCGCCCAGAAGCGGCCCCTTCCACTCGGGATCGCGGGTGAGCACCGCGTCGTGAAGCGCCGTGAGCAGCCGGTCCTCGCCGATCGTCGAGGGGTAAACGTCGAGCCGCCGGAGTTCGACCGGCTCGTCGGCGGTGACGACGATCTCGCCGCCAGGGCCCCCGAGCGCCTCGACGCGGGCCAGTTCGGCCTCGCCGCCGGTCGGGTCGCCGTCGCTTGCGAGCACCCGATCGCCGGTCGTGATCTTCGAGGCCGCGCCGGTACCGCTGGCCCGCAGTTCCCAGCGGCCGTCCGCGAGCTGGCGCGTCCCGGTCGGCTCGAGATCGATCAGCGCGCGGTCCTCGCTGGCCCGTTCGTCGGCGGAGTGCTCCCAGAGCTTGGCGTACTCCCGGTCGACCGCGCGGCGCTCTTTCTCGACGGCCGCGTACAGCCGGTCGAAGTACGCCTGCTGGGGCTCGGAGACGGCAGCTCCAACCTGGCCGGCCTTCGATTCCTGATCGAGCCGGCCGGCAACGGCCATGCAGGTGTCCTGCTCGAAGCAGTACTCACAGATCGCGTCGGCCTCGTAGCCGGTCGGCACGCCCGTTCGCGCCTCCATGGCCGCCAGCTCGTTTCGCAGCCGGAGGACGTACGCGAGCAGCCCGTCCCCGATGGAGAACTCCTTGGCGGGCGAGAGATCGCCCTCGGCGTCGATCGCGGCGTTTTTCGTGTACAACAGGGTCGCCGTCTCCGGGGGCGTCTCGTCGAGCTCCCCGAGCAAGAGCGCGTAGCAGGTCGCCTGGACCTTGTCGGGAAAGCGGGGCTCGCGGTCGGTGTTCTTACCGGTCTTGAGCTCGACCGGGTTACCACCGCGGACGGCGTCGGCCCGTCCCTTCAGTCCGTACCGGTCGCTGATCAGCAGCTGCTCCGAGCGCCACTCGTCGTTGGCCAGTCGGCCCTGTTCGAGCCAGCCCCGGATCGCGCCGGCGTGCTCGCACACTCGGTCCCGGATCGCGTCGGCGTCGGCCCCGAGCACGCCGAGTTCGAGGCCGGCCTCCCGGACGCGCCTGTCGACGGCGGGCTCGAGCGACTGGCCCCGGAGGAGGTCGCCGAACACCTCGTGGACGATCGTTCCGAGCACCACAGGTTCCGCGAGCGGCGTTCCCTGGAGCTTTCCGAGGTAGTACTGACGCGGGCACTGCACCCACTCGCGGACATCGGTCACGTCGACGATGATCGACGGCTCGACGACGACCCGCGTCCCCGCGGCGGTCTCGTACTGCTCGCGGCCCTGGTACTCGGTGGACTCGACACCGTATGCGGCCACCTCCATGCCCGGCTCGAGGATGGCTGCCGTCTCGGCCCAGTCTCCCCAGAGCGTGAGCGTCCGCTCGTCGGCACCGAGCCGCAGGTCGAGCTCGGCCAACTCCGACTCGCCGTACCGGGTATCGACGGTCCGACGCTCCCCGACCGCCGTCACGGGCCCCCGAATCTGCACGCCAAACGCAACGGGAGCGCCGGGAAAAACGCTGTTGATCCGGCCGGTGAGTCGGACGAACCGGTGGGTATTTTCTGTTCGATCTCTTGGATACGGTAATGCGGATTCGCGACTGGGATGACCTGCTGTCGGACGTGATCGAGAGCGACGTCGACCCGAGCGGGTGGCGGGCCGTCGGTGGCGACCGCGCCGGTGGGGTCGGCGAGGACCTGTTCATCGGCCACCCGGAAGCCGGCGCCTACCAGCTGAAAACGTACGCGAAAAACCCCTACCAGGTCGAGGGCGTCGGTTCCAAGGTCGCCCGCCGGGTCGACGAGGACATCGACCCGCTCTTTCCCACCGAAACCGACGGCCTGTTCGGCGTCCAGCAGCCGATCCCCGAGGAGGAGGCCCCCGAGCGCGCCGAGGAACTCGAGACGGTCCTTGAGACCCACGCCGACGCCCCGACATCCCCAGAGGCGCTGTTCGAGGACGTGATGGAGACCCTCGACAGTCCGGCCTACGGTCCCATGGAGTTCGACCCCCACGACCGCCCCGAGGGACTCGACGAGCTGACCGCGACCTTCGAGGACGCTCAACAGGCGCTTGAGGCCGAGTTCGACGAACTCGTCGACGAGACCGTCACCCGCGGCTTCGAGTGATCGAGATCGGCCGGAAACGGCCTCCGGTCGGTAGAACGATCGACGGCCGAACCCGGTCGGAGCGATTAATCGGACGCCCCTTCTGATGTCGCCGGCCGCGGACCCGGCTACCCGTCGCGGATCGGCCTGAGCGACGCCGGACACTCACTCGAGGGCTTTCATCATGTACGGCCCCGTCGAGGACTGTGTGTACCCGAGTTTGCGGTAGTACTCGCGGGCGCCGATGCCGCTGAGCACCGCGAGATCCTCGTAGCCCGCGTCGGCGGCAAGTTGCTCGGCGTGTCGGAGCAGCCGGCGGCCGTATCCCTTGTGCTGGTGTTGGTCGCTCGCGACGCCCTCGATCGTGTTCTCGCCGACCCCGACCTGGTCGCCGTAGACGTGCAGCTCCCGGACCAGCGCTGCCCGATCGAGCTCGGGCCGGTCGGGGTCGTTCGGAAACCGGAGCCGACAGAACCCGACCAACACGTCCCGGTCGAAGTCTTCGTAGCTGATGAAGTGTTCGCGCCCGTCGGCGGCCTCGTACTCGAGGACATCCCGCTCGATCGAGTCAGGCCGTTGGTCTGCGTGACCGGCCTCCCGACACCGGATACACTCACACTCGCCGTCCATCCGCTTCTCGGCGAGCTGTCTGAGATTCGACTTCTGAACGCCGGCCTCGATCAGTCCGGCCGGGATGTCCCGCTGGACGCGCTGCAGCCGGGTGTACCGCGGGATCAGCTCCTCGATCTCGGCGACCAGCTCGGCGGCCTCCTCGCTCGAGAGCGGGTCGTACTCGCCGCGGTGATTCCAGTCGTAGACCGCCGTCCCCTCTACGACGAGCGTTGGATAGATCTTCAGGTAATCCGGACGAAACTCCGGGCGATCGAAGATCCGCCGGAAGTCCTCGACGCACATCCGCTTTGACATGCCGGGCTGGCCGGGCATCATGTGGTAGCCGACTTTGAACCCCGCGTCTCGGAGCCGCCGGGTGGCGTCGATCGAGGCTTGGACGCCGTGCCCGCGGTGCATCTCGCGGTTGATCCGCTCGTAGGTCGACTGTACCCCGACCTCGACTTTCGTCGCCCCCAGGCGAAGCATCCGGTCGATCTGCTCGGGATCACACCAGTCGGGTTTGGTCTCGAAGGTGGTGGCGACGTTGCGGATCTCGGCGGTCTCGTTGCGCTCGATGACGTCCTCGACGTACTCGAACTCGTACTCGGAGGGGTCCTGTGCGAAGCTCACTCCCTCGGCCGGCTCGGGAGTTTTCGAGGTGTCGTACTCGTTCATCGCCTGCAGGGCCCGCTTGAGGAACCACTCCTGGTAGTCGT
>CAYREK010000095.1:0-6085 GCA_964423305.1 uncultured Halobacteriales archaeon
TAACCACGCAGAAAACGCCACGCCTCACCCTTCAATCCTTATCTGAACACTACCGTCTGCCGTCCCCCAGCCGATAAATGCCGGCGGGTCATCGGGGGCGAACTCGTCGTAGTGGCTCTGTGCCTCGTCTACCTCGTAGGCGTAGTCGATCCACTCGTGGGCAATCCCATCTGAGGTGCCGAGCGTGTCCTCAACGTCCTCGTTTTCGTTGATCCAGGCGATCGCGTCCCGGGAGCCGAGTCCGGTCGGGCGTCCCACGTCTGAGGTCGCGCCGCCGATATCGTAGAGCCCGGGGACGAGCACTCCCTCTGCGTCGCTGCCGAGGAACCCACCGATACAGCCGGCCGACGAAACGGTGCCGCCCGCCGCTGCCAGCCCGCCGACGCGTGTCAGAAAGCCACGACGGCCGTGTCCGGTCGACGAGTCACTGTTGGTACCATTCCCCATGGTATCCTTCATATTCCTTTAGTTATTTAAATATTGCCCAGAACTGGCCCAAGGGACTCGGGTCCGACGGTCTTTTTCTTCCGGCGAGACTGCCTGCGCCATGGGACTGGACGAGGATGCACTCGAGTACCACGCGGCGGACCCACCGGGAAAACTCGAGATCGCGACGACCAAGCCGACCAACACCCAACGGGATCTGAGTCTGGCGTACTCGCCGGGGGTCGCTGCCCCCTGTCGGGCGATCCGCGACGACGAGGAGCGGGCCTACACCTACACCGGCAAGGGCAATCTGGTCGGGGTCGTCTCGAACGGGAGCGCCACGCTCGGGCTGGGCGACATCGGCCCGACCGCGAGCAAACCCGTCATGGAGGGGAAAGGCGTCCTATTCAAGCGGTTCGCCGACATCAACGTTTTTGATCTCGAACTCGATCACGACGATCCCGACGCGATGGTCAACTCGATCGCCGCGATGGAGCCGACCTTCGGCGGGATCAACATCGAGGACATCGCTGCCCCGGAGTGTTTCGAGATCGAGCGCCGGCTCCGCGAGCGGACCTCGATTCCCGTGTTCCACGACGACCAACACGGCACCGCGATCATCTCCGGGGCCGCACTCCTGAACGCCACGGACGTTGTCGAGAAAGAGCTCGCCGAACTCGATGTCGTGTTCGCGGGGGCCGGTGCCGGGGCGATCGCCACCGCCCGGTTCTACCAGACCCTGGGCGTGCCCGCCGAGCAGATCCGGATGGTCGACTCCGAGGGGATCATCACCGAAAAGCGGGCCGCGGCTGGAGACCTGAACGAACACAAAGAGGAGTTCGCCCGCGAGGTCCCCGAAGGCGGTCTCGCCGACGCGATGGCGGGTGCAGACGTGTTCGTCGGGCTCTCGGTCGGCGGGATCGTCGACCAAGAGATGATCCGGTCGATGGCCGCGAACCCGATCGTGTTCGCGATGGCAAACCCCGACCCGGAGATCGACTACGACGAGGCGAAAGCCGCCCGCGAGGACACCGTCGTCGTCGCGACCGGGCGGTCGGACTACCCCAACCAGGTGAACAACGTGCTCGGGTTTCCGTTCATCTTCAGGGGGGCGCTCGACGTCCGGGCGACCGAGATCAACGAGCCGATGAAAGCCGCCGCCGCGCGGGCGCTGGCCGCGCTCGCCCGCGAGGACGTCCCCGACGCGGTCGTCGAGGCCTACGGCGACGAGCCGCTGCAGTTCGGGCCCGAGTACATCATCCCGAAGCCGCTCGACCCGCGGGTACTGTTCGAGGTGGCGCCGGCCGTCGCCGAGGCGGCCGTCGAGAGCGGCGCCGCCCGCCGGGAGATCGACCTGTCGGCGTACCCGGAGCGGCTCGAGGCCCGGCTCGGAAAAATCCGCGAGCTGATGCGGGTCGTGATCAACAAGGCCCAGCGCGACCCCAAGCGGATCGTGCTCGCGGAGGGGACCGACGAGAAAATCATCCGGGCGGCTTACCAGCTTGACGACCAAGGGATCGCCGAGCCGGTGTTGGTCGGCGACCGGGAGACGATCGCCGAAACAACCAGGCAGCTGGGACTGGCCTTCGAGCCCGAGATCGTCGATCCCGCCGCCGCGGAGCTAGACCAGTACGCCGACCGGCTGTACGAACTCCGGCGGCGGAAGGGAGTCACCAGGGATGAGGCGGCCGATCTGGTCACGAACGGAAACTACCTGGCGAGCGTGATGGTCGAGACCGGCGCAGCCGACGCGATGCTCACCGGACTCACCTACCACTACCCGTCGGCACTGCGGCCGCCGCTGCAGGTCGTCGGCACCGCCGAGGGGGTCGAACACGCCGCGGGCGTCTACATGCTGGCCGTCGAGAACCGCGTCGTCTTTTTCGCCGACGCGACGGTCACCCAGTCGCCGAGCACGGACGCCCTGGTCGAGGTGGCCGGCCACGCCGCCGACGTGGCCGAGCGGTTCGGCATCGAGCCGCGGGTCGCGCTGCTGTCGTACTCGGATTTCGGCAGCGTCGACACCGAGCGAACCAGACGGGTCCGGCGAGCGGCCGACCGGTTGCGGGCCGATCCCGACGCCGACTTTCCGGTCGACGGGGAGATGCAGGCTGACACCGCCGTCGCCGAGGACGGCCTCGAGGCTTTCTCGTTTGCCGAACTAGACGCGCCGGCGAACGTGCTGGTCTTCCCGAACCTCGAAGCCGGCAACATCGGCTACAAGCTGCTCCAGCAGCTCGGCGGTGCCGAGGCCGTTGGCCCGATGCTCGCCGGGATGGACAAACCGGTCCACGTGCTCCAGCGCGGGGACGACGTCGCGGAGATCGTCAATCTCGCGGCGGTCGCGGCCGTGGACGCCCAAGACTGACTACGACGGATCGGCCGGCGGGTGCACGACGAGCGCGTCGATCACGAACAACAGACTCACCGCCGCGCCGAGCCCGATGGCGGCCTGGACGGGCACCGACAACACCGCCGCGGCCGCCACCGGGAGCAGGAAGGCAACCGGGATCGCACACAGCAGGAGATCGTACCACGAAAGCGCCGCGAGTCCCCGGACCGTCGAGTTGGTACTGGTCATCATTAGCTGTTCACCACCCGTATAGATGTAGCCAAACGATCAGTATTAATCGTTTTCGGATCCCGCGAAGCCACCCGGGAGAAGCCCTGCGAGGGCGACGAGCCGACAGAGAACGGAACTCAGTCGCTCGCGGTCCGGTCGGCCCGGGAGGGCGGGGGAACTGACTCCCCGTCGGCGAGCGGGGCGGGGCGGACACACCGCCGCGCGGTCTCGCTGAGGTGGGCGTACTGCTTGGGCGTGTTCGCGAGCGGGTGGGCGGGGTTCGTGCCGCTCGGGATGCGGGCGGCGCGGACCGCTCCGAACCCGCGGAGCCGGGCCCTAATGCCTCGCCAGTGCAGCCCCGTATCGTGTGGAATCGACACCTGGTGGAGCCCGGGGCGGCCGTCGCGGGCCGAGAGCACCGAGGCGTTCACGTTGGCAGCCAGCTGGTCGTGATCGACGAGCAGTCCGACCCGGGCGTCGGCGGGGGAGCGGTCCGAGAGCACGTCGAGCCCCAGGTGCAACGCCCTGTACTCGGCGACGTTGTTGTCCGGAGGCTCGTCGGGAACGGACAGCCGGGCCACCCGTCGCCCGTCCCGGGTCTCGATTACGACGCCCAGTCCGCCGCCGCCGTCGCGAAACGAGCCGTCGGTAGCCAGGTAGAAATCCCGGTGATGGGTGTGTGGCGGGTGGGCGATGTGTGGCGTCGGCGCCTCGTCGAACAGGTCCCGCAACGACGACCGGCCGTACGTGGCCATGCCACAAGTTGCGGAGCGGCCCTCTTAAGTATGCTGGCGTCAGTACCGGCTGAGAACCAACGCGAGCAGGTTGACCGCGAGCAGGCCGAGGAAGGCCGCGGCGGTCGTCTGCGAGTCGAGTCCGGTAGCCAAAAGCGGGAGATACAGGAACGGGAGGCCTACCACCAACCAGAACGCGACCCGGGAGACGATCGCGCTCGCGAGCTCGGGGACCGATCCGAGTTCGGCGGCAAACGTCGGGAGCTGGAATCGTCGGGGCATCAAGGACTCACGTACCATCTTATAGTGCACCAAACAGCATATAACCGGGCGAGCTTTCGGCACGTTTCAGCTCGTTTCACCGGCGTAACCAGCGTGTTCGAGACGACTCAGACCGATGCTCCACAGCGGAGACGTTTTATCGAGGATGTTCGTCCGGTCGCGTGTCATCGGCCGGGGGGCGACCGTCACGGTCGTCGAGATCGCCCAGCACCGCCACCGTCACCGTCGTCTCCCCAGCTGGGGTGTCGATGGTCGCGCGGTCGCTGACGGCCCCGAGCAGTTCCCGACGCCAGTCCGCCAGCGCGGCAGCGTGGTACTCCCGGTGGCGCTCGACGGAGTAGGTCTCGGCCGGGTCGGCCCGGAGCCGGTCGGCGGTCTCGGGCGGGCGGGGAATATCAGGCGCGGACGGCCCGAGCAGGCGGGCCGGCGGGACGTACACCGGCGCCGGATCGCCGGCGTCGTCGCGGTCGCCGGCGTGGATGCGAGCCCGCATCCGACCGCTAAACGGCGGGGTGATTCGGAGGACGACATCGTCGCCGCTCGTGCGGGTGAGCTCGACGGCGGCGGCCAGGTCCTCCGCCGACACCGCGATCGAGCGGATCACCGTCGGATCCGACGCCATATCGGCTCTGACGGGCACGCCCTCATACGGGTTTTGGCCGGAGCAGTATCAACTGTGATAACAGACGGCCCGGTTTTAAGTCCTACCGTCCGAAATATCGATCACGAGGATCATCTCGGGGGATCTAATGGCTGCCACAGCAGACACAGACGCGACCGAGAGTGAGACGGTACTGGTCGTCGACGACGAGGAGGACATCGCCGACCTGTACGCCGCCTGGTTAGAGATGGATTACGAGGTCCGGACGGCCTACGACGGGGGAGAGGCCCTCGAGAAGGCAGACGAGACCGTCGACGTGGTTCTGCTCGACCGGCAGATGCCGGATTACTCCGGCGACGAGGTTCTCGAGCGGTTCCGCGAGCGGGAGCTCGACTGTCGGGTCGTAATGGTGACGGCCGTCGACCCGGACTTCGACATCGTCTCGATGGGATTCGACGAATATCTGACAAAGCCCGTGATGCGCGAGGACCTCGACGAGGCCGTCACGTCGATGCGCGAGCGCGACGCCTACGACGAGACGGTCCAGGAGTACTTCGCGCTGACCTCGAAGAAGGCCACCCTCGAGGCCCAAAAGCCCCGGGCAGAACTGGAGGACAACGAGGAGTACCAACAGATGGTCACCCGTGTCGACGAGCTCAAAGAGGAGGCAGACCCCGCGGCCGCGGGGTTCGACGACGACTACGAGTCGCTGTTCCAAGAGCTCCCCGACGGCGACGGGACCGCGTTCTGACCCGCTACTGGTAGTCTATCTCGCCGTCGCCCTCGCCGACCCAGGCCTCGCGATCCGGCTCCCGAGCCGCGAGCGGGTCGGTCCCCTCGTACCAGGGAACCCGTTTCAGCTCCTCCATGCCGTAGGCCAGGTCGTCTGCAGTCTCACCGGTGAACTCGAACTGCTCGGTGAGCACGATCGCGTCGACCGGACAGACCTCCTCGCAGAGCCGACAGTACAGACACTGGCCGATGTGGAGGTTGAACTGCTCGCCCGTCCGGCGGTCGTCGGTGACGATCTGGATCGTGTCGTTGGGACAGACCGACTCGCACTGGCGACACCAGATACACCGCTGTTGGCTGAACTTGTGCACCCCCCGAAAGCGCAGGGAGACCTCGGGGGCCTCCTCGGGGTAGCTGACGGTGAAGGTCTCGCCGGCGAGGGCGTGTTTCATCGTCGTGGCCATCGACTTAAGCACGCCGATCACAGCGCCACCTCCACGATCGCGGCGGTCACGACGAGGTTTGCGACCGCGAGCACGAGAAGCACCTTCCAGCCGGCCGCGACGAGCTGGTCGATCCGGACCCGGGGGAGCGCCGACCGGGTCCACTGGGTGAGCAGAAAGACCGCCCAGATTTTCACGAGAAACCAGACCACGCCCGGCAGCACCGGCCCGGCCGGCCCGCCGAGAAAGACCGTCGCTAGGATCGCCCCGCCCAGGAAGATGTGGACGAACTCTCCCAGGTAGA
>CAYREK010000096.1:0-6030 GCA_964423305.1 uncultured Halobacteriales archaeon
GTGAACGATGGCAGATCAGGACATAGAGCAAGCAGTCACTCGCGCACTCGAGGCCGGGCCGCCGCGGAACTTCCGCGAGACGGTCGACCTCGCGATTAACCTGCGCGATCTCGATTTGAACGACCCGTCGAACCGTGTCGACGAGAGCGTAGTTCTCCCGGAAGGGACAGGCCAAGAGACCTCGATTGTCGTGTTCGCGGAGGGCGAGACCGCCGTCCGCGCCGAGGGCGTCGCCGATCAGGTGCTCAGCGCCGAGGAACTCGCCGACTTGGGCGAGAACGACGGTGAGGCAAAGGATCTGGCCGGCGAGACCGACTTCTTCCTCGCGGAGGAGTCGATGATGCAGAACATCGGTCGGTACCTCGGGACGGTGCTTGGCCCCCGCGGAAAGATGCCCAGCCCGATCGGCCCCAACGACGATGTCGTCGAGCTGATCGAGCGGCTGAAAAACTCGGTCCAGCTGCGAAGCGGCGAGCGCCGGACCTTCCACACCCGGGTGGGTGCCGAAGACATGTCCGCCGAGGACATCGCCGACAACATCGACGTGATCACCCGCCGGCTCGAAGCCGAGCTAGAGAAGGGCCCGTTGAACATCGACTCGATGTACGTGAAAACGACGATGGGCCCGGCCGTGGAGGTCGCCTGATGAGCACCCAACGCAGCACCGAGACGATCCCCGAGTGGAAGCGCCGCGAGGTCGAACAGCTGTCTGCGTTTCTCGACCGGTACGACAGCGTCGGCGTCGTCGATGTCACCGGGATTCCGAGCCGACAGCTCCAGGAGATGCGCCGAGAGCTTCACGGCATCGCCGAGCTGCGGATCTCGCGCAACACCCTGATCGAGCGGGCTCTGGAGGAGGCCGGCGGCGGCCTCGAAGAACTCATCGAGCACGTCGGCGGCCAGGTCGGCCTGATCGGCACCGACGACAACCCGTTCGGGCTGTACCGGCGTCTCGAGGAGTCGAAGACCTCGGCGCCGATCAGCGCCGGCGAGATCGCGCCCAACGAGATCGTCATTCCCGAGGGCGACACCGGCGTCGATCCCGGGCCGTTCGTCGGCGAGCTGCAAAGCGTCGGCGCGAACGCCCGCATCGAGAGCGGCTCGATTACCGTCCTCGAAGACTCGTCGGTGCTCGACGCCGGCGGGACGGTCACCGACGAGCTAGCCGGTGTACTCGGCGAGCTCGGGATCGAACCCAAGGAGGTCGGGCTCGACCTGCGGGGCGTGTTCTCCGATGGCGTGAGCTTCGCCCCGGCTGAGCTCGAACTCGATGTCGCGGAGTACCGCGAGGACGTGGCCGCGGGGGCCAGCGCGGGCCAGTCACTCGCCGTCGCGACGGGCTTCCCGGCCGCCGGCGCGGTCGAGCTCGTGCTCTCGACGGCGACCGCGGACGCGAAACAGCTCGGACTGGAGGCCACGATCGTCGAGCCTGGCGTCGTGCCGGACCTGCTCGCGCGGGCCGACGGTCAGCTCCGGGCGCTCGCCGCGCAGATCGACGATCAAGAGGCGCTTCCGGAGGCACTCCAGAACCTGGATGCCGAGGCACGACAAGACGAGACGGAAGACACGGGCGAGACAGACGAGACAGAACAGTCAGACGAAGACACCACCGAGGACGCCGACGACGAGGAGGAAGCTGACGACGACGATGACGACGACGGCGGCGATGCCCTCGGAGCGATGTTCGGATAACACTCGGAGAAACCAATGGAGTACGTATACGCAGCACTCATCCTGAACGAATCGGGCGAAGAGATCAACGAAGACAATCTGACGGGCGTCCTCGAGGCAGCCGGCGTCGATGTCGAGGAGTCTCGCGTCAAGGCGCTGGTCGCGGCGCTCGAGGACGTCGACATCGACGAGGCCGTCGAGGAGGCCACCGCCGTCCCCGCTGCAGCCGGCGCGGGCGCCGCCGCTGGCGCTGCTGGCGCAGAGGCCGGTGACCAAGAGGAAGCCGACGACGACGACGAGGACGAGGAAGAAGCCGAAGCCGAAGAGGACGACGACGAGGACGACGACGCCGCCGGCGAGGGCCTCGGCGAGCTGTTCGGCTGACCGACGCCGCTACGGCCGCGGACGACCACTCTCTATTTTGAACCGGCAAGCGACGGCGCCGTGCGGACCCACCGAGTCGTACCACACGGTGTGGACAGAAGCAACTGACTGGCGTGCCGGCCGACTACACGCCGACGGCCGCGAGTGAGAGCCGGACGCCGATCACGAGGAGCACTCCGAGCACAGTGACCCGTCGGGCCCGCTCGGAGACCCGGCGCCGGAATCGCCGACCGACCGCGACGCCAGCGACCGCGGGAATTGCGGCCGCGGCCGACCCGGCCAACACCGCGAGGTCTGGATAGAGCCCGAGCGCGCCGGCGACGCCGACCCGGACGGCGTTGATCCCGACAAAGACCAGCCCGACCACGCCGACGAACAGGCTATGAGAGAGGTCACAGCTCCGGAGGAAAGCGACGAGCTGGACACCGACGTTGGTCCCGCCGAACAACAGGCCGGAGACGCCTCCGACCCCGGCCATCCCAAATGGCGTCTCGACGAAACAGCCCTCTTTTGCCCGTGCGAGTCCCGGGAGCGAGACGACACGCTGGATGCTCACGACAAACGCAAGCGTGACGACCCCGAGTGCGACCCGCAGCGGCCTCGCGGGCACCGCACCGAGCAGGACCATCCCCACGACCGTGCCGAAAAGCGCGGCGAGAATTAGCGGCCAGAACCGTCGCCCGCAGCTGCGCAGCTGGGTCGGCGACAGCTCGTCGACCAGCGCCAGGTTCACCGCAACCATCGGGATGATCATGAACACCACTGCCGTCGCGGGGTCGACGACCGTCGCCAAGCCCATCGTGGCGATCACGGCAAAGCCAAAGCCGGCGACCCCGTTGACCGCACCGGCGACGAACACCAACGCGACGAGACCGGCTGCGGCGAGCACGACCGGAGTTCCCCCGGAGCCGACAAAAGCCCGCTGGAGGGCGGATCACCACGCTCATATAACCGGCGCCGAATTGGCGGATCAAGATGACCGGTGGGGCGCTGACGACGCTGGTCGTGGCGAGTCTGGCGAGTCTGTTCATGGCCTGGGCGATCGGCGCCGGCTCCTCGGGGTCGACGCCGTTCGCGCCGGCGGTCGGAGCCGACGCTATTTCGATCCTGCGGGCGAGCTTTCTGGTCGGGATCCTCGGGCTGATCGGGGCGGTGTTGCAGGGCGCGAACGTCACTGAGGCGGTGGGCTCGGAGCTGGTCGTCGGCGAGCCACTGTCCGCGACCGCGGCGACGGTCGCCCTTGGGGTGGCGGCGACGTTCGTGGCCGTCGGGATCTTCACCGGCTACCCGATCGCGACGGCCTTCACCGTTACCGGGGCAGTCGTCGGAGCCGGACTCGCCGCCGGGGGCGCCCCGGCATGTGCCAAATACGGTGAGATCCTCACGCTGTGGGTCGCCGCCCCGTTCGTGGGCGGGGGCACGGCCTACGCGACCGCACGCCTGCTCCGCAGCGAGGGGATCCCGACGCTCGTCTTGATCCCGGGCCTGGGAGCGCTGGTGGGGTGCATCCTCGCGAACGTTGGCTTCGTCTTTCTCGGGGCGTCCGGCGAGCAAGCCTCGGTTGCCGGCGTCGCGAGCGCCGCCACGGGCGGCGGACTCCTCGTGCAGGCCGCAGTTACCCTCGCCGTCGGGGCGGCCATCGGGGCCGTCCTCGCCCAACAGACCGCCGCCGATACCGGGCGGGCACAGCGACGATTCCTGCTCGCGCTTGGCGGACTCGTCGCCTTTTCGGCGGGCGGGAGCCAGGTCGGGCTGGCGATCGGACCGCTGGTGCCGCTGCTCGGAGACGTGGCGGTACCGCTGGAGGCGGTGTTGTTGGGCGGCGGACTCGGGCTCCTGTTAGGATCGTGGACCGGCGCGCCGCGGATGATCAAGGCCCTCTCGCAGGACTACTCCTCGCTGGGACCGAACCGCTCGATCGCAGCCCTGATCCCGTCGTTTGCCCTCGCACAGGCGGCCGTCGCGTTCGGGATCCCCGTCTCGTTTAACGAGCTGGTCGTCTCGGCGATCATCGGGAGCGGGTACGCCGCCGGGGGCGACACCGTCAGCGGGCGGAAGATGGGCTATACCGTCCTCGCGTGGCTGGGCTCGCTCGTCGGGGCCTTCCTCGTCGGCTACCTACTGCTTGCCGGGATCGGGGCGCTCTGAGACCGGCGAGGAGACTGAACAAATCAACAATTGATCGCACGGGCGGGCGGGATGGCTCCTCCGAGCCCGTCAACTACAAGCCGGTCCGGAGCACACCCAGAATATGGATGACGCGTCCGTCGCCGTCCCCGGGGCCGATCTCAAGACCGTACTAGACCGGATGGCCGACGGCGTCTTCGCACTCGACACCGACTGGCGGATTACCTACGCCAACGATCGGGGGCGGTCGATCCTGCGGATCGCAATCGACGATGCGGTGCTCGCGGACGGCGAGACGGTCGAGGGACTGGCCTTCTGGGAGGCGATCCCGGAGGCCGTCGGCACCGAATTCTACGACCGGTACCACGAGGCGATGGATACACAGACGCCAGTCTCGTTCGAATCGTACTACGAGCCCCTGGAGACCCACTTCGACGTGCGGGCCTTTCCTTCGGAGTCGGGCCTGTCGGTGCATCTCAGGGATGTCACCGAGCGCCGGGCCCTCGAGCGACGGCAGGCCGAGAACCTGCGGGCACTCCAGCAGCTGTCTACTGTATCCTCGGATCCCGATCGGTCCTTCGACCAGCAAGTCGAGGAGCTGCTCCAGCTGGGTCGGGAGTACCTGAACGTTCCAAATGGCTTTCTCACCCGGATCGAAGACGGGACACAACGCATCGAAGCGGGCGTCACCGTCCACCCGCAGCTCCAACCCGGCGAGGCCTGTCCGCTCGAGGAGGCCTACTGCAAGCGGACAGTCGAGGTCGACGGGACGCTCACAGTCACCGACCCCGACGCGGAGGGCTGGGCGGACGACCCCGCCTACGACCGGTTCGGTCTCGGTACCTACATCGGCCGTCGGATCGAGGTCGAGGGCGAGCTGTATGGGACGGTCTGTTTTGCCGACACCGCGACTCGAGACGAGCCGTTTCCCGACGCTCAGCGGACGTTCGTCGAGCTCGTGACCCGCTGGATCGCCTACGAGCTCGAACGCGAGCGGTCGAGCGATCGCCTCGAACGCGAACGCGACCGCCTCGAGAAGGTCGTCAACGTGATCAGCCACGACCTGCGGAACCCGCTGAACACCGCCGCTTCCAGGGCGACCCTGCTGGCCGATGAGACCGACAGCGAACACCTCGAGCCGATCGACCGATCGCTGTCGCGGATGGAGTCACTCATCGAGGATTTGCTGACCTTCGCGCGCCACAACATCCGGATCGATCCGACCAGCGGGCTCTCGCTCGGAGCGCTCGCCCGGGACGCCTGGACGACTACCGGACCCGCGGACGCCACGCTCACGACCCGCGTCGACGGCCTGCGGATTAGTGCCGACGAGTCACAGCTCCGTCGGCTGCTCGAGAACCTGTTTCGAAACGCCGTCGAGCACGCCGGCGATGAGGTCGCCGTGACCATCGGCGCGCTCAAGGACGGAGCGGGATTTTTCGTCGCCGACGACGGCCCCGGAATCCCCGAGGGCGAGCGCGACCGGGTGTTCGAGACCGGCTACACGACCAGCGAGGACGGCACCGGGTTCGGCCTCGCGATCGTGGCGGAGATCGCAACCGCTCACGGCTGGACGGTCACGGTGACCGACGGCGCCGACGGCGGCGCCCGGTTCGAGGTGCGCGGCGTCGAGAGTTCCTGACGACCGCAACGGGTCAGCCAGTCGCCTCGCGGTAGGCTTCGATGCCGGTAATCTGGACCCGACGGATGCGCGTGTTCTCGACGCTCTCGACGCGGATACCGAGATCCTGATACTCGATGGTCTCGCCCTCCTCGACGAGCCGCCCGGTCCGGTTGAAGATGAACCCGGCGACGGTCTCGAACTCCTCGCCCTCCGGGAGTTCGATC
>CAYREK010000097.1:0-2388 GCA_964423305.1 uncultured Halobacteriales archaeon
CCTCGGAGCGGCCCTCGGGGTCGACAATCGAGAAAATCGCTACCGCGATCGCCGAGACCAAACGCGAGGGCGGAAACGTGCTCGTCGTCGCCGGGCCGGCGCTGATCCACTCGGGGGCTCGCGAGGAGTTGGCCCAGCTGGTCCGGGAGGGATTTGTCGACATGCTCTCGATCGGCAACGGCTTCGCGGTCCACGACGTCGAGCGGGACCTGTACGGCACCTCGCTTGGCGTGGACACCGAGTCGCTCGATCACCCCCGGAAGGGACACAAACACCACATCTACGCGATCAGCGAGATCATCCGCGCGGGCGGACTCGAGCCCGCGGTCGAGGACGGCGTCGTCGAGTCCGGCGTGCTATACGAGTGTATCACCGGCGACGTCGAGTACGTGATCGCGGGGTCGATCCGCGACGACGGGCCCCTCCCCGACACGATCACCGACGCCGTCGAGGCACAGAACGCCGTCCGCGAGCAGGCCCACCGAGCCGACCTGGTGGTGATGCTCTCGACGCTGCTTCACTCGGTCGCGGTCGGGAACTGTCTGCCCTCGACGACCCGGACAATCTGTGTCGACATCGATCCGGCAACGGTTACCCAGCTCGTCGATCGGGGCAGCGCACAGGCCGTCGGGATGGTCACCGACGTGGGCACGTTCGTGCCGATGCTCGCGGAGGAGCTACTGGCCGAGTAATTGCTCGCAGACTGATCGAGCCGGCCGGTCAGAGATACCGAGACATCCGGTGAGTCATCCCCATCGCGTTGATCGTACTGAATCCGGCCCGCCCGTAGAACCGGTGGAGACGGGGCCGATCGGCCCGGACCGAGAGCCAGACGTACTCGACGCCGGCCTCTTGGGCCCGTCCGAGTCCCGCCGCGAGAAGCCGCGTCCCGATCCCCGCGCCGTGGTACTCCTGGTGGACGAACACGGCCAGCTCGTGGCGACCGGTGCCGTCGGGGACGAAGCTGACGTGTCCGACGACCCGGTCGTCGTGGACCGCGAGGACGTTCACGCCGTCCAAGATGTCTCGGAGCCACCGCCTGACGGCGGTCGGCGCGACGGGCGGGGTTCCCTGTGCCCGGTGTTCGGTGTCGAACGCGTCGTACATCTTCGCCAGTGCGTCAAACTCAGACTCCCGGTAGGACCGAACGAACAGCTCTCGCCCGTCCCGGTCGGTGATCGTGACCGGAGGAACTTCGGGGTGAATCCGATCGGCTCCGACGCGAGCCACGAGCGACCGGACGAACCGAACGACGCGCATAACAAAACAAATATTTTGTCCGTAAAGAAAACTGTGGGTATATGCCCAGGATATCCTAATATAATCAAAATATCGTCAGGCGCTGCAGAGCGCAGCCGTCGGCGTTAGATTCATACTTTACAGCGACGAAGCTTTGTGTGTCAACCCATGTCAATGGGCGCCTACGACGAGGAAGAACACAAGCGTCGCGAGCGAAAGAACAGCGAGGTCGACGCCAGCTTCGACGACGAGCGCGAGGAGTACGATGGGAGCGTAGAGTTCGAGGGCGACGAGTCGACCGAGGCGCTCTTAGCGCAGTATGACCGGATCACCGACGAGTAGCCCGGTCGGCGAGTCGGTGCTGGGACCGAAAGGCCGTTGCCCGCCGAGACCACACGTAGAGTATGGCGACCGAACGGTGTGACGGCTGTGGCGAGGCGGTCAACATCGGGGGCGGGATCGCCGACATCTGGACGCTCAGCTTCGAGCCCACCGAGGGGATGACCCTCGAGTTGGCCGACGGGACCGAACATTTCCTCTGTTATGATTGCATCGACCGGCTGCCGGAGGACCGCGAGGTGACTGCCGAAGACGTCGCGGGACTCGGCGACTAGCGGCGGTGGGCGATGCGTTCGCCGGTTTCGAGTCCGTTCCGGACGGCAGCGTGCAGCCGCGCCTCACCCGCGACCCAGTCCCCGGCGAGATACAGGTCGTGTTCCCGGGCCGAGGCGACCGGCCCGGCCGGGATGCCGCCTTCGGGAAGCGCGTACCGCCAGCGCTGGGTGTCGACCCAATCGGGGTCGGCGAGGGCCGCCTCACCGACGATATCTGCGGTCATCGTCGCCAGCTCGTCGGCGACCGTCTCGGGGGCGGCCTTTAAGTTGTCCCGGGACCAATCGTGAGCGGCCTGGACGAGCAGAACCGACTGGCCGTCGGGAACGTGGCCGGGCTTGCACTCCTCGCGACCGATCCACCCGACATCGTGGTCCTTGCCGGGATTTACGAGCGCGTAGTAGGGCCGGTCGATCGCGGTCTCGTAGCCCAGCACGGCCGTCCAGATGGTTCGGAAGGGTACCTCCGCGGCCGCGGTCGCCAGCTCCTCGCACAGCGGCGCCGCCCAGTCGGCCGCCTCGAGCAAGGCCGCCGATT
>CAYREK010000097.1:2398-6009 GCA_964423305.1 uncultured Halobacteriales archaeon
GGGTGAGCACGAGCGCGTCGAAGGGGCCCCGTTCGCGGCCGTCGTCGGTCTCGACGCGCCAGCCGTCGGTCCGGCTCAGTCCCGTGACACGGGTGTTGCGGTGGACGGTCACGTCAGTCCCGCTGAACAGCCGCTTGGCGAGCTGGGTAATCCCGTCGCGGTAGGTCCACCGGCGGGCGTCTCCGCCCCGACCCTCCGAGACCGTCCCCTCGGCATCGAAGACGTAGATCGGCTCCCCGATCTCAACGAGCCCGTCCGTGGAGAGCTCCTCGGTCACGAGTTCGGCAACCCGCTCGTCGTCGTCTTTCAGGTAGTTGGTCCCGTACTCGTAGGTGATCGGGCCGCGCCTGCGGGCTGCCGCGCGGCCACAGACCCCACCGGACTTTTCAAGAACCGTGATCTCGGCGGCAGGGACGACCGCGTCGACGGTGTAGGCCGCGGCGGCGCCGGCCGCCCCCGCGCCGACGATTCCGACGTGCATACCTACGGTGAGTGCCGGGCGAACAAAGCGACTGCGGTCGGTCAGGCCGGCCGCGTGACGGTGTGCCGAGGCGTGCCGACCCCCTCGATCGTGACCGCGACTGCCTCGCCGGGCGAGAGCGGTCCGACTCCGGCCGGCGTGCCCGTCGCGACCACGTCACCGGGCTCTAAGGTGCAGTAGCGGGTGATCTCGACGAGCAGCTCGGGGACCGAGAAGACGAGATCCGACCGGCTGGCGGCCTGGCGGCGGTCGCCGTCGACGCGGAGCTCGATCGCCGCGTCGGCTGGCACCGACGACGGCGGGGCCAGCACCGGACCCAGCGGCGCGGCGCCGTCGAAGGCCTTCCCGCGGACCCAGTTTTGCTCGCGGGCCTGGTCGTCGCGGTTCGAGAGATCGACCATACAGGTGTAGCCGGCGATCGCGTCGGTGGCCTGCTCCGGCGAGAGGTTCCGTGACTGCTCGCCGATCACGACCGCGAGTTCGGCCTCGTAGTCGGTCTGCACGTCGGGCAACAGCGGGATCGCGTCGCCGTGACTCGCCACCGCCGAGGGCGGTTTCAAGAAAAGCGTGGGACGATCGGGGACCGACGCGTCGCGTTCGGCGGCGTGATCGGCGTAGTTGCGCCCGACGCAGACGATCTTGGTCGGCTCGCAGGGTGCGAGCACCGTCACCCCGTCGGCGTCGGGATCGTATGACCGCCCGGCCGCGACGATCCGCCCGTCCGCGCCAGGCTCGCCGTCGACCCACCGGCCGGTCCTGACCGCCCCCGCCAGGTCGCGAAACCGGACGCTGTGTGCTGGCATGCCCGTTTTTCGGGGGCCACGCACAAGAGTCTGGTCAGGGCTCGATCAGCAACGACTCTCGGAGCGCCCCGGGGCCGTCCTCGTCGCGGATCCGGCGCTGGCGGGCGGCGCCGCTCTCCCGGTCGTACAGCTCGCGGAGCGCGGAGACCCCGAGCCGGTCGGCCTCCCGGTCGACGAGCTCACCCAGTCCGACCCGCTCGGAGAGCCCGCGGTCGAACAGGGCAGCCTCGTGGCCGTGCCGGAGGGCCTGCCACTTGTTCTGATCGAGCAGCTCCCGGCGGCGGTCGCTTGCCGGCTCGCCGTCCTCGTAGCGCTCACAGAGATCACACACCATGGCGTGGACGTACTCGACGATCGCGGCGACTCGCTCGGGATCGTGCTGGGCGTCGGGTACCCGGATCTCGACGGTGCCGTGTCTGGAGTGGGGCCGGACATCGTACCAGAGCTCTCCCCGGTCTGCGATCGCCCCGGTCTCGAGCATCCGTCGCTCGAAGGCCGCAAAATCGGCGTAGGAGTCAAACGCCGTCGGGATCCCGGTGTTTGGCAGTCCCTCGAAGATCAGCGCCCGCGCCGAAGCGAGGCCGGTGTCGAATCCGTTCCAATACGGCGAGTTCGCCGCCAGCGCGAGCACCAGGCCGACGTGCCAGCGACACTCGTTTGCGACCCAGACGGCCATGTCCGGGTCGTCGACGCCGACGTGGACGTGCAACCCAGCGGTCGTGTTGCGGTGTTGGGGGTACTGGATCCGGTCGAGCTGGGACTGATACCGGGACTTGCGGGCGTGATCGAGCTCGCGCCACCGGGCCGCGGGGTGAAGTCCGGCGGCAGCGATCGCGTACTCCCGGGCGGCGGCGTGTTCGAGCAGCGCCATCCGTCCAGACCGAATCGTCTCCCGAACCGCTGCAGGGCGCTCGATGATCGGGGTCTGGGTCTCGATGACGAACTGAAACAACTCGTGATCGAGCCGATCGACGAGCGGCTCGGGCGGCGAGGGACCGTAGACCAGCTCGTCGGTCCCGGCGGTCGGGCGGCCGGTACCGTCGACGATGAAATACTCCTCCTCGATCCCGATGGTCCCGCGCCGACGGAACGCCGACACACCAGCCTCGTCCATTCGAACACGCGTTGTTGCCGACTCGGCTAAAAGCCTCCGGGGTTGTGTCACCCCCAGACAGCGCCGCGGTTACCGAGCGTCGAGCTGACCCGAGAACGGGCGTCTCGAGCGACCGCGAGCACCGCTGACCGTCGGCTCGGGGATAGAGATCGTGGCTCCAAAGCAGAACGTTCCCGAGTGGCTCGCGGGTCGACTACGAGTCAGTCGGCCATGCCAGGCCGATACAGCCCGAGGCCGAGTCGTACTCGACGGCGGCACAGTACACCGTGACGCGGCGTTCGGTGCCGTCGATGCCCTGGGTAAGACACTCGACGGTCATCGTCTCGCTACCCGAGTCGAGCTCGGCGAGCCGGGCGAGCGAGTCGTCGGTGCTCGCCGCGACATCCGCCGGAGAGCTACCGACGAGCTGGCGTTTCGGGTGGCCGAAAAGCTCGGCGAGCCGGTCGTTGACGTAGGCGAACCGGTCGTCTTGGAGGATAAACACGCCCGCGATGTCCTGCTCGAGGAGGTTGCGGTACCACGACAGGGCGTTCCAGAACCGCTCCTGGGTGCGGTACTGCTCGACGGCGTTTTGTACCCGGTTTGCGAGCACCTCGTACTGGTCTGCCGTCAGCTCCTTTTGCATGTAGTCGGTCACGCCGGCCGCGATCGCGTCGCTCGCGATCGCCTCGCTGCCTTTCCCAGTGAACAGAATAAAGGGCAGATCGGGGTACCGCTCGCGGACGATCTCGAGCAGTTCGAGTCCGTTCGTGTTCGGCATCTCGTAGTCGCTAACCACACAGTCGAACCGCTCGTCGTCGAGGCGGTCGAGCGCGCCGACGGCACTGGCCGCGGTCACGACCTCGAACTGGTCGTCGATCCGCTCGAAGTGGTCTCTCGTGAGCTCGCCCAGCCGCGGATCGTCGTCGACGTGTAACACGCGGACCTGCTCGTTCTCGACGACCGGCGGCACCGGAACCTCGAGGGGCTCGTCGCCGATCAGACCCCGAACCTCGCTCCGGACGAGCGGCGACTCTGCGTCGGGCGCGCGGCGGCTGGTCCGGAGCAGCGACCGATCGAACTCGGCGAGCAGCCGATCGCTCGGGTGTGAGCTCATCGAGAGGAACCTCCCGGAAGGCGGCCGGGGTAGTACGACACGATTGTCATCGTTGAGAACAATACACGAGACGCGTATAAAGATTTGGCCGCCGACGGGGGCAGTGTTCAGATAAGG
>CAYREK010000098.1:0-5850 GCA_964423305.1 uncultured Halobacteriales archaeon
CCAGTTCCTCCTCGTCGACGCGTTCGACGCTCCCGTCCGGTCGCTTGATCACGTCGACGTGCAGATCGACGTACCGGGCCTCTCGGGGAAACAGCTCGACGGGCGTACAGACGTTGACGTACGTTCCTCGGCGCGTGCCGTCGGCGCCGCGGTAGACGGTCGGGTACCACCACCGGCCCTCGGTGAGTTTCGTGACCGCGGTGTCGCCGGCGCGGATCTCGGTGCCCAGCGCGTCGTAGGTCCCGCCGGGCGTGAGCTCGCGCTCGACGGTCACGGTGCCGTCTGGGGCCCGATCGGTTACCGTCGCCGGTCCCAGGTCGTACCGCCGGCCGTCGGGCTTGCCGTGCCCGATCGCGATCTCGTCGCCCTCGCGGGGGCCGAACTGCCGGGTCACCGCCGCGAACGGAAAGTCTCCGTCGGGATCACAGACCGCCTCAACGAAATCGACCGCCGCACTGGCCGCCTCGGCACCGGCCTTGATCCGGTGGTGGCCGGGCATCGTCGTCGTCACCGACCGCCGGCGCTCGTCGAGGGCGAACCGGGACTCTCGCCCGAACCAGATCCACCGGGTCGCGGCGTCGGCCCAGTACCGCCCGGGTGCGGTCTCCTCGGGTGGCTCGGTCAGCGCGTCGTCGATCGCTCGGGCTTGCTCGGCGCCGGCCTCCACGGCCGCGGCGAGTTCGTCGAACCCGGCCTCCTCGGCGGCCTCGCCCCATGTGATCCCCCACCCGGCTGGGGCCTCTGCGGGGACGATGTCGGTCAGTGACGGCCCACCGCTCGCCGTCGCGCCGCCGCGAACGAGCGTCGCGAGCGCGCCCGGAACGCGGATGTCGGTCGCCAGCTCGGGCCGGCGATCGCTCCAGGGCGGGGCCGGCTCGCGGACCTGCACGCGCAGCCGGTCGCCGGTCTCGACCCGTCGGCTCGTCGCCGAGTACGGCAGAAACCCCTCGCCGTCGCCACACGTGAGGACTGCGCCGCTACCCAGAGTGTCTGTCACCTCGCCGGCGTAGACCCCACCCCGAGGCAGGTCCGCCGTCCACGCGGACGTATCCCGCGCCACCACGAGCTGGTCCGAGGCCGCCTCGACCGCCGACGGGGCGCCATGGACGCCCACCCCCTGGCGATCGCGGGTCGTTTCGACGGTCGTCTCGGCCGGTTCGAGGGGAAACTCCCGGTCGAACCGGCGCTCGATCGGCTCCGAGGCCTGAACGATCTCGTCGAGGAGCGCGGTCAGGGCGGTCGCGTATATTCCTCTGACTCTGGTCCGAGAGGCCATCGATTCGCCGGGTGCTCCGGAGGCGACGATCAACTACCTTTCGAGACTCGCTGGCGACCGGCGGGTAATCGACGAGAGCGGTTCAGCGGGTGTCGAGAACTGCAGAGAGGGTCGCCGCTTCAGTGCTGGGTATCAAGCGAAGGCGTTGAGGAAGATGACGAGAATCCCGATTAGCGTGCTGAGCGTGACCACGGTCTTGGGGTCGAGGCGCAGTCCGTTGCTGTCCTCGGCGTCGAAGTACCGGACCAGCCCGGCACTCGACATCAGCCCCGATCCGCCGTCCTGCGAACTCATACCCATTTGTTTCCCGGGGTCGATACTAAGCGTTTCGCACCGACGCTGAGGCCATCGGGATCGTTGATCTGCTCGAGGGAGTGCGATCGAGAGACCGGAATTCTGAAACCGGCGGCTGTCTCGGTACTGGTATGGAGCTGCGAGAGCGATACGGCGTGGCCCCCGAGCTGGCGTGGGTCGTGACCTTCGTCGTCGGGGTCGCCGCGCTCGTGGTGGGGGCCCTCGTGTTCACTCAGCGGGTGTTCTGGGGGTTCATCTGGCAGTACTTCTGGGGACCGGTCCGGGCCGACGCGAACGGCGAGGCGTGTGTCGGCTACGCCGTCGAGGAGGGGACGATCCTCTCTCGGAGCGGCGAACTCCCGGCCTGTAGCGAGGCGGCGCTCGAACCGCAGCTCGGTACGGTCTATCTCGCCGAGCCCGGCTACACGCTCGTCTCGACGGCCGGGTACATCGCCATCCTCGTGTTCATGCTGGCCGGGGTCTATCTCCTGATCGACCGGTTCGACCTGCGGCCGTACCCACAGTTTTTCTTCGCGCTGGTGCCGTTCATGCTGTTTGGCGGCGTGCTCCGGACCGTCGAGGACGCGTTTGTCGCGGCCCTCGATGATGGTCTGACCCCGGCGCTTGAGTTTCCGGTCAGCGCGTTGCTGATCAGCCCGCTGATCTACTTCGTGGTGTTCGCGGTCACGCTTGGCGCGCTGGTCGGGAGCGCCTGGCTCGCCCGCCGCGGGCTGGCGCAGAGTTACCACTATCCGCTCGGGATCACCGGGGGAGTCGTCCTCGCCGGCGCCTTCGGCTACCTGGTGTATCTCGGGGCCACGACCGAGTACGTCACGCCGCGATATGAGATCCTCGCGGTCGTGGTCGGCGTCGCGACCGTCGCAGCGGTCGGGGCCTACCTGGCCGTCGATCGGCTCCGACCGGCGCTTCACGCCGGGACGGGACCGATGGGTCTGCTCGTGATCTGGGGCCACGCAATCGACGGGGCCGCAAACGTAGTGGCAAACGACTGGGTGACCCGGATCTGGGGCTTTGGCGAGTACGGGCCCAAGCACCCGCTCAACCGGTTCATCATGGACACAACCAACACGCTCCAGGGCGGCACCGAGATCGCCGGCACGTACGTCGGCGAGGCGTGGCCGTTCTTTTTGCTCAAACTCGCCGTCCCGGTCGTCTTTCTCGCGGTGTTCGACGAGCGGTTCATGCAGGAGAGCCCACGCTATGCCGTCATGCTGTTGATAGCGATCCTCGCGGTCGGGCTCGGGCCCGGGACCCGCGATATGGTTCGGATCACGTTCGGCATCTGAGACCGAGAGCACGGGGCCAGTTCTACGCCAATTTTAGGGGAACGGGTGGTGTGGACGGTCCAGCCGAGGGGCGAATCCCATCGCCTCCGGGACCTCCCGGGCCCGCCGGCCGAAGTACGGATCGCCGAAAAAGAGCGGCTGTGCGGCCGGGATCAGGACTCGAACCGCCTCGAAGCCAAGCGTCTCGAGGTCCCGGGTCGTGAGCCGGGTGGCGTACGTGCTCATGTCGGCCCCGGCGGCCGAGACCAGCTCGAGAACTCGTTCGAGTTCGGCTCGGCCCTCGGGCGGGTCCTCTAAGCCGACAGAGGCCGCCGGGACCGTCGGGTCTGACTCGACGAATGCGGTGGCCTCGCCCGGGTCGCTGGCGTACCGGCCGATCGCCCCCGAAGCGTCTCCGGCTTCTTCCGGACCCATACCCCGCAGCTCCAGCCAGTTTTGCAGCGCCTCGGCGAGCGCACCGCGGGCCGCGCTCGCGCCGTCCAGGTCGGCGTCGGTCCCGAGCGCGAACCGGGGCCACGAGTCGGCCTCGAGCGCGACCGCCACGACAGGCACGTCGACGTCCTGGGTCAGCAACACCGGCCGCACCGACAGCCCCGCCGACCGGGCCCGAGCCGCGAGCCGCTCGAAGCGCTCGTCCTCAACGGCCAGCCCCAGCGGGTCGAACGTCGAGTACCACGACAGCATCGCCGCGTCGCGCTCGATGACCTCGTACAGCCCAGAGAGGATCGCCCCGACGGTGCCGTTACCGAGGCCGAGCCCCGTCGTGATCGGCGGACGGAGTCCGGTCGCGGGCGGAGGATAGTGGACGAGCTCGGCCGGCAGCCAGACCTCCCCGGTGGTGTGGAGGTTCTGCCCCCGAACCCAGGGGCGGGGCTCGTCGTCGGGCCCGCTGGGCGCGACGAAAGCACTTGGCGCGACGGTCGGCTCCAATGCGGTGACGCTCGCGGTCTCGAACTCGTCGGTCTGGTAGACTCCGGCGGCGTACCGCTCAAGCGCTTCCCCGAGAGCCTTCATGAACGCGGCGTCCCAGCCGGCCGCGACCCCGGCGGCCTGGCGAGCCGCGGTGGCATCGCTGAACCCGTCGGTGACACAGCTCTCGGCGAGGTAGTACGGCGCCGGGAACGACTCGGCCTCGCCGACCTCGGTGACGATCCCGAGCCGCTCGTCGAGTCCTCGTTCGGCCCGGCTCAGCGACGCCTCGAGCGACCGGTCGACGGCCTCAAGCGACATCGACCGCCGGTCGCGATCGTCGGCACACGAACAGCCGGGGAGCCCGAGCAACTCACGCTCGGCGTAAGGCAGCGTCAGGACGCGGCCGGCAACCGAAGTCGACTCCGCGACGGCCGTCGCGGCCAGTCGGCCGGCGATCGCGCCGGCAAAGCGGGCGGTCCGGGCGGAGGGCGCGGCCGCGGGTTCGGTCTCGGGCGCGGTCGCCGCCTCGACGCGGCCGCGCAAACACTCGTAACAGCGACCGGGACCGAGTCCGACAACCGCGGCGTCGACGACGGGCACGCCCCCGATTCCGCCGAGTTCGACCGCGATCCACTCGGCGCCGACGGCAAGTGCCGCCTGATTCGCGCTCTCGAAGGCGGCGTCGCCGACCCGGCCGACGACGACGGTCAGATCGACCGCGGCCGGCTCCGCGCTGGGAACGATCGTCGCCTCGATATCGCCGAGCGCGGCCTCGACGGCCGCCGCGGCCGGGCCCTCGCCGCGAACTCCAACGTCCATACCTCGACCAGCGAGCGGGACCGAAAAAAGCCCCCGGACTGTCGGCCTCGGGTCAGGCCAGCCGGTCGGCGGCGGTCTCGACGACTGTCTCGGGGGTGGCCTTCTCGAGTCCGTCGGGCCCGAGCGTCAGCCGCAGTCGGGGCCGGCCGACATCGATGGGCACCTTGTTGGTATCGAGGATCTCGGTCTCCTCGAGGCGGTTTTTCGTCCGCGAGAAGGTGGCCTTGCTCGCAAGCCCGACATCCTCGCCCCACTGGCTGATATCGTAGAGCAGCTCGTCGTGTTTCGCCGCCACCAACAGTGCGGCCGCGACCTCATCGACTGGCGCGCCGTCGTGCTCCTCGACGGCCGAGAGGGCCCGGTCGAAATCCGTCGCCACCGGCGCACCGAGGTCGCGGCGCAGGGTCCGCTCTATCCGAGACAGCGGCGGCGCCCGCAGCGAGTAGCCCTCGGCCTGCTCCCACAGCTCGCTGTACCGCTCGTAGGCATCGGCGACCAGCGAGTCGGTCCCGGTCGCGAGTCCCCGGATCCGATCCCCGTCGTCGACGATCGAGACGACCCGCTCGTCGGTGAGCAAAAGCGAGTGTCGAGGGACCGACTCGAGCAACCGGATCGAGAGCACGTCCGACTCGACGAGGTCGGCGGTCGCGCTCGCGACCGTGAACTCGCCGAACAGCTCCTTCAGCGGGGCCTCGGCGGCGAACAGCCGCAACGATCCCCGCTGGTCGGGCTCGAGATGGGTCACCACCGACTTGATCACCCGCCGGGAGGGGTTGATCAGAAACGCCTCTCCACCCCCGTCGGTCGGGTCGTTCTCGAACACCCCCGCGACTCGCGCGTCGAACAGCGCTGACTCGGACGCCATTGTCACGTAATTGATGACAGTACCAGCACTTATTTGTACCGATAGTTTAACGAAAACGAGTCAGAACGAAAGGCCTGATCAGACGCCGGGGACGTTCTCTTCGGCTTCGAGCAGCTCGTGGTACCGGTTGCGGATGGTCACCTCGGAGATGTTGGCGACCTCGCTGACCTCGCTTTGGGTGACCTTCTCGTTTGTGAGCAGCGAGGCGGCATAGACCGCGGCGGCGGCCAGCCCGACCGGCGACTTGCCCGAGTGGACGCCCTGCTCTTTGGCGGTGCTCAGAAGCGAGCGCGCCCGGCGCTCGACTTCCTCGGAGAGCTCGAGATCCGAGGCGAACCGCGGAACGTAACTCTCGGGGTCGGCGGGCTTGATCTCGA
>CAYREK010000099.1:0-5807 GCA_964423305.1 uncultured Halobacteriales archaeon
GTTACGGCCACCCGAAGGCCGAAGGATACCAAGCTACCCCACCGGCCCGCACCCGGAACCACGGCACTTGGTCGTTTAACCGTTCTGTTTGATCCGTCTCAGTACCGCTCGTAGCCCGCGGTGTCGAGGTAGTTGTGCACGACGGCAACGGCGTGGTTTGCGTGTACCGGGACGGGACCGACGCTGACGCGCCCGACGCGGTGGTCCGCGATCGTCGCCTCGTCCTCGTCGGAAAACGACTGGTGATCCGAGAGCACGAACACCGGATCGGTCGGCAGCTCGGCCCCGGGTATCGGCGTGCCCGCCTCGTGGAGCTGGACGACCGACCCCTTGAGCCGGTCGAGAGTCTCGGCGAGCCCGGTCCGGTAGAGCTCGACGCCCGGCGAGGGTTCGGCCGGCAGGTGGCCGATCGCCTCCGCTTTCTGTTCGAGCGCGCCGCTGATCCGGGCGGCGACGTTTCGCTCGTCAGGATGGAGGTGTCGCAGGGTTGCGCCGTCGAAGCTGACCGTCAACGTGTCGGCGAGCACGAGGTGGACCCGGACATCCTCGCGGATATCGTGAGAGAGAAAGACCCCGGCGCTGACACACCGGGCGAGCAGATCGACCCGCCCGGCGCCGGGCAGATCCTCGAGCCCGAACGGCTCGGTCGGTGCCTCGTGGCCGACGACGAGAAACTGGCGCATGCCGTCGGTACCCGCGGGTCGATATAGACCGTTGTGGTCTCGACGACACCGAACCGTTTTGTCCTCGCCGACGACCCGTGACACGTTCCTACGATCGTGGTTGCGGACATGGTCTGTCCCGGCTGCGAGGCGACCGTCGAGTCGCTTTCGAGGAGTCCCCCGGCGTCGAGCGGGCGAGCGCTGACCACGAGGCCGGGTCTGTCGCGGTCGCCGGCAACGCCGTCGAGGCCGCCGTCGCCGAGGCGATTCGGGCGGCCGGCCACGAGCCGGCCTGACCGAGCCTGGGGTCAGTACGGCCACCGGCCGCCGGTTTTCAGCTCCGTCACGTACCCCTCCGGAATCGATTCCTCGATCTCCTCGCGGGAGCGTCCGGGGACTTCCACCGAAGCGTCGGCGAGCCGGTAGACTCCCTCCGCGACCAGCGTCGCGATCTCCCGCAGATCGCGGCTGTCGAGCTTATCGAGCGTGTCGGCGTGGGTGTGTCCCCAGCCCCGCCCGGAGGACTCGGAGGTGCTGCCGGTCATCGCCGCGGGGATCCCCTCCTGGACGAACGCCCACTGGTCGCCGTGTGGCGAGACGGTACTGCTGGTCGACAGGGGGGCCTCAAAGGCGTCGGTCGCGGCCCGGAAGGTCTCCTCGAGGGTGTCGAACCCGTTCGCGTTCACCCGGAGGTTCCGCGATGAGCCCGCGCCGTCGACGTTCACGACGCACTTTATCTCCTCCCGGTCGTGGGTCTCGACCCACCGGTACGCTCCCCGGAGCCCGATCTCCTCGGAGCCGAAGGTAACGAGCTGAACCGGGTGATCGAGCTCGCCTTCGAGACCGGACAGCAGTCGCCCGACCTCCGCGACGACGGCGGACCCGGCCGCGTTGTCCAGCGCGCCGTCGCCGACATCGTGGCCGTCGACGTGTGCGGTCACGAGCACCGCCGGTCGGTCGCCGGGCTCGGGGCCGACCCGGGCCGCGACGTTGCGCGACGTGGCGGGTTCGTTGCGACAGACCGACTCGACGCGCGCCTCAAGTCCGTCGCCGGCCAGCCGGGCGAGTCGGGCGCCGACCTCGCGGCTCACCCCGACCGCCGGGATCGGTCCGGGCCGGTTGTTGTACCCGACCTCGCCGGTCGGCGGCACACCGCCCTCGATGTGGTTCCGGAAAATAAAGGCGGCCGCGCCGGCGTTCGCGGCGTTCGAGTACTTTTCCATCCGGTGGATCCACCGGTCGGCCGCCTCGGGGGTCTCGCTCGAGACCATCACGATCGCCCCCTCGAGTTCCTCTCTCCGGTCGGCGAAGGCGTCGTAACCGCCCGCGCCCAGGTCGATCAGCTCGGCCTCGACCGTCCCGGAGGGTGAGCCCGGCAGCGCGATCACCTCGTGGGGGCCTTCGTGGGTGCGCTCGATCGGCTCGGCGATCGTCAGCTGGGCGCGCTCGCGCCACCAGCCCGGGATCTCGAACGCCTCGATCCGTGGGTCAGTCAGTCCGGCGCTCTCGAAGGCCTCCCGGACCCGCTCGGCCCCGCGAGCCTCGCCCTCGTGGCCCGCCATCCGGCTCCCGATGTCGGCCAGGTCTGTCAGCAGCTCCCAGCCAAACGTGCTCGTCTGCGCGTCGCCGATCACCGCGTCCGGCAGTGCAGTCATGCTCTTCGGTTCGGCGAGCGCCCACAAGAGCCCGGGGGTCGACGAAACCCGCAGACCGCCCCCGCGGCGGCCGCCGGGGACCGTCACGGCCTTACTCGCCGCCCGCGAACTTGCGGTCGTGTCCCCAGAGGTCGACTACGAGTGGGTGATGGAGCTGACATTCGTGTTGACGGTCGTCGTCGGTACGCCCGTGGTTGCGGTCCTCTCGCTGTTCGCGTCGGTGCCGACCTGGCCCGACCGGGCGCTGTTCGCGGTTCGGGTCGGGGCCGTCGTGTGGCTGGTGACGACGCTTTTCGTGTACGGGTACGCCCGGCTCGCGCCGCCCTCTGAGTCCGACGACGACTAACACTGGCGCCGACGACCGACCCGGTGAGTCCCCCGACAGACTCAGAGTCCCCGGGAGTGCGACCTTTCGGCCCGCCTGGTCGCCGGCACGTGTGCGGGCCGCCCGCATACGCCCGGCGCGTTTTACCGTCGCGACCACCGCGTGGTAGTATGGATCGCCGTCGGTTTCTGGCCGCGGTCTCGGCCGGCACCACGGTCGGGACTGCCGGGTGTGCGTCCGTCCCGGGGCTAGACGGAAGTGACGACGAGGCGGTCGCCGCCGCGAGCGACCGGCTCGCCGAGATCGACGCGGCGTTGCGAGCGTTTGCCGACCCGAGCGTCGAGGCGCCCCTCGAGCCCGAGGCCCTCGATCGGATCCTGGCAGCGGCGGAGGAGGACATCGAACGCGTGAGCGGGGATCGCGGCGAGCACCTGCGCACACTCGGCCGGCTGTACGCCACGCTCGTCCCGTACAACGCCTCCCTCGCCTCGTTTTTCGAGACGCTGGCCGGATCGCTCCCCGGCGGCTCCGGCGGGCGTGTTGGATCGTACTACCGCAGCGAGGCCGAGCAAGCCGGCGACCCGAACGAGTGGCTCGCCTGGGCACTCGACAGTCTGGCGACCGCCAACGACCGCTACAAGGGCGTCGAGCGGGCGGCCGAGGCCGTTTTGTCTTCCTCGTTCGATCCCTCTGCCCGTCCGGACGCGCCGACTGTCGACCGGCTGGACTCACGGGCCTATCTCACGGGCGCCGAGCTCGCGGTCGGGACCGACCTGTTCGACCACGTCCGCGAACACCACGACATCCGGGGAGAGGCGGCCGCCGTCTTCGCCGGGCCGTACAGCGACGAGCAGTGGCCGGAGGCGATCGAGCGGTTCGCGGCCGTCGAAGACCGGTACGAGTCTCTCATCGCGGCATTTGACACTCTCTCGACCCGCGAGACGTTCCCGGAACGGTTCGGTCCGGATCTCGAATACCACCGGGAGATGTCGGTCGCCGGTGGCCGCGTCGCTGGGATCCGCCGGCGGGCCGCGGTCGCGCTGGCTGAGGTCAACACCTCACGGGCGCGGGAGCTGCGCCGAGAGATTCTCGATGTCGAGACGCCCGAGGTTCCCCGGATCTGACCCCCCGAGACCCGCTCTCGCGGTGCCGGCCGGCCGTATCCGCGCCTCAGCCCGACGTATACCCGTCGCGACCCTCGACGCGGCGAAAATCCATCCCGGCCCGAGCCGCCGCCTGTGCGTCGGTGTCGCTGTCGCCGACGAACACCGCCCGATCCGGGGCGACACCCAGCCGGTCGAGGACGGCAGCAAGTGGTTCCGGAGCGGGCTTTCGCTCGGGGACCGTGTCCCGGCCGACGATGGCATCGACGTGCTCGGCCAGCCCGTGGGTCTCGAGGGCGATCCGACAGGCGGCCTCGCAGTTCAGCGAGCAGATTCCGACCGGACCCGACCGGGGCAGCTCGGCCGCTGCCGGGAGAATCGTCGAGTCGCGTGCTCCGCGTCGCTCGTAGGGGTCGATCGTCTCGAGTACCGCTGCTCCGTTGCCGGCCCGTTCGGCCCGCTCGAGCAGCTCCCACAGGGTCAGCCCCGCCGGATCCCCTCCCCGGTCGTGACACTCCGCGGCGACCGCCTCGCGGACCTGGTCCCAGTCGACGGCCAGCTCGACGAGCGTACCGTCGAGGTCGTACACTACGGCCTCGTAGTCCACGACCGATCTACGGCCCGAACGCTGATGGGTTTCTCGACTTTCGGCTCTCGGCACTCTCCCGTCCCGCGCCGGGCTACAGCTCGTCGAAGATGTCCCGGCCGATGATCGTCTTCTGGATCTGGGTCGTTCCCTCGTAGATCGTCGTGATCTTCGCGTCCCGGTAGAGCTGCTCGACGGGGTACTCGGCGGTGTACCCGTAGCCCCCGTGGATCTGGACGGCCTCGTTCGTGACCTCCATCGCGCCCTCGCTTGCAAAGTACTTGGCCATGCTTGCGGCCGCGCGGGCGTCCTCGCCGCGCTCGAGCCGGCGGGCGGCGTCACGGGTCAACAGCCGCCCGGCCTGGACGGTCGTCCGCATCTCGGCGAGCTTGTGCCGGATCGACTGGAACTCGCCGATCGGCTGGTCGAACTGCTCGCGGTCGCCGGCGTACTCCCGGGCGTGCTCGTAGGCCGCCTGTCCGAGCCCGACTGCCTGTGCCGCGATCCCGATCCGCCCGCCGGTGAGCACCTCGAGTGCCGCCGACAGTCCCCGCCCGGGTTCTGTCAGCCGGTAGCGGTCGGGCACCCGGACGCCGTCGAGGGACAGTGGCGTCGTGTCGCTGGCCCGCAGCCCAAGCTTGTCCTCTTTCGGGCCGACCGACAGCCCCGGCGTGTTCTTGGGCACGAGAAACTGCGTCACACCGGGGTCGGTCTGTGCGAACACGATGACGACCCCGCTTCGCTTGCCGTTGGTGATCCACTGTTTCTCGCCGTCGAGGACCCACTCGTCGTCGGCCTGCCGGGCGGTCGTTGACATCTCCGCCGGGTTCGACCCGGCCTCGGGTTCCGAGAGCGCGAACGCTCCGACCGGCCGGCCAGTCGCCATCTCCGGCAGCCACTCCTCGCGGACCGACTCCTCGGCGAAGCTGGCAATACAGGAACAGGCGAGACAGTGCACCGACAGGGCCGTCGCCACCGACAGCGAGCCCGCCGCGAGCTCCTCGTTGACCAGCGCGTAACTCAGCCTGTCGGCCTCGAAGCCGCCGTACTCGGTCGGCGTCGTCAGCCCCGTCAGATCGAGCTCGGCTAGCGTCTCCCAGACCGGCTCCGGGAACGAGTCGGCCCCTCGGGCGGCCGGGCGCACCTCCTCGCGGGCCACCTCGCGGACGGTGTCCCGGATCGCCGTCTGCTCGGCCGTCAGGTCCGTCGTCATGAACGTCTCCTTACGCCCGACGAACAAAAAACGACCGGCAGGCGGGCCGCTCTCCCGTCCATGATGAGACGGCGGACGCTCAGATCGGACCGCGTCCGGGGATGAATCCGTTGCGATTATAAGCGACAGGCGCCCACCACAAACTACCGGTGGCCGTCACTGACGGCAGCCGCGCGCGTGGGTAGCCAAGCCAGGCCAACGGCGCAGCGTTGAGGGCGCTGTCCTGTAGAGGTCCGCCGGTTCAAATCCGGTCCCACGCAGTT
>CAYREK010000100.1:0-5627 GCA_964423305.1 uncultured Halobacteriales archaeon
CTTCGACTCGATCGAGGAGCTGGTCCGGGGGGCGTTGTGATAGACCTTCGCGCCGGTGTCGATGTCCTGGCCCTCGCCGGCCATGGCGATCGTGATGTGGTTGTCGGTCGCACCCGGTCCCTTGAGAACGGACGAGGGGTACAGCATCGTGACCTTCGAGCCCATCGAGCCCGAGACCCACTCCATCGTTCCCTCGCGCTCGACTAGAGCGCGTTTGGTGTTGAGGTTGTAGGTGCTTCGCGACCAGTTCTGGACTGTGGAGTACTGGACGTGGGCGTTCTCGCCGACGAACACCTCGACGCCCCCGGAGTGGAGGTTGAACTCGGAGTACTTCGGCGCCGAGCAACCCTCGATGTAGTGGACCTCAGAGCCCTCCTCGGCGATGATCAGCGTGTGCTCGAACTGACCCATCCCCTCGGAGTTCATCCGGAAGTACGCCTGAACGGGCATCTCGACGGTCGTGTTCTCCGGGATGTAGACAAAGGACCCACCCGACCAGATCGCGCCGTGTAGGGCGGCGAACTTGTTGTCGCTCGGGGGGACCGCGGAGGTCATGAAGTGCTCGCGGACGAGCTCCTCGTGTTCCTGGACAGCCTTGTCCATGTCACAGAAGATGACGCCTTTGTCCTCCCAGCGCTCCTGCATGTTCTGGTAGACGATCTCGGACTCGTACTGGGCGCCCACGCCCGAGAGCGCCTCCTTCTCGGCCTCGGGGATACCCAGCTTGTCGAAGGTATCTTGGATCTCCTCGGGAAGATCTTCCCACTCTTCGACGCCGCCCCGAACATCGATGTCCGGGCGGATGTAGGGGACGATCTCGTCGACCTCGACCTCGGAGAGGTCCGGACCCCAGTCGGGCATCGGCAGCTCCTGCCAGAGCTCGAGCGCTCGCAGCCGTCGCTCGAGCATCCACTCGGGCTCGTCTTTGTCCTCGGAGATGACCCGGATGGTCTCCTCGTCGAGGCCCTTCTCGGCTTCGAACGCCGAGTGCTCTTCTTTTTTGAACTCGAACTGTGCTTCGGTGTTGGTCTCTTGGATGTCTTCTGAACTCATAGTTTATGCCGCGTGTGCCTCCTCGCGCACGAACTCGTAGCCCTCGTCTTCGAGCTGTTCTGCGAGCTCCGGACCGCCACTCTTTGCGATCTCGCCGTCGAGCATCACGTGGACGTGGTCGGGCTCGACGTAATCTAAGATTCGCTGGTAGTGGGTGATCTGGAGGATACCGGCGCCCTGTTCGTCTCTGAGCGCGTTGATCCCGTCGGCGACATCTTGCAGGCGATCGATGTCAAGTCCTGAGTCGATCTCGTCGAGCACCGCGATCTCCGGCTCTAGGATCGCAGCCTGCAGCACCTCGTTTTGTTTTTTCTCGCCGCCGGAGAACCCGACGTTGAGATACCGGCTGGCGAACGACTCGTCCATGTCGAGCAGCTCCATTTTCTCCTGGAGGATCTGCTGGAACTCGGCGACGCCAACCTCTCCTTCCTCGCCGCCTTCCATCGGCGCGGTGTCGTACCCCGCCGCGTCCTCGTTCGTGGCGTCTGCGGGTTCGTCTTCGCTGTCTTCCTCTTCGAACAGCTCCTCGCGCTCGTCGAGTTTCGCGTTCAGGGCCGTCCGGAGGAAGTTGACCATCGTTACGCCCTCGATCTCGACGGGGTACTGAAAGCCCAGGAAGATTCCAAGCGCCGCCCGCTCGTTGGGCTCGAGCTCAAGCAGCTCCCACTCGTCGGCCTCGGCCGTCTCGAACTCCTCGCCGTCGAGCTTGAGCGTGATCGATCCCCCCGTGACCTCGTAGGCCGGGTGTCCGGCGATCACCTTCGCGAGCGTCGACTTACCGCTCCCGTTTGGCCCCATCAGCGCGTGGATCTCGTCGCTCTCGACGGTCAGGTCCACGCCCTGGAGGATCTTCTCGCCGTCCTCTTCGGCGACCTCCGCGCGGAGGTCTTCGATAGTGAGTGTTGCCATAGTTATCGTTAGGTATGCCAAAAGTAGGTCGTCCACCACATAATCCTTTCGAGTACTGCCGTCTCGGTTCCCAAAATCAAAAGAAGAATTTCCGATCGCCGAATCTGGCGTCGGGGGGAGCCTCGACGGCCCGACCGGGTCGATCTCAACGCTTATGTCTCGTTCGCGAGACGAACTCCGTATGGACGTTCGCACGACCTTTTTCGGGTTACTCGTGGCGGTGCTCGGGACGATCGCGGCGCTCATGCTCTTTCCGCTGTTTAAGTACATCGTCGCCGCGGGGCTGCTCGCGTTCTTGCTCCAGCCGGTCCACGAGCGGCTCACCTCCCGAGTCGGCTCGATGGTCTCGGCGCTCGCGTTAACCCTCGTGGCGGCCGTCGGAACGGTAGTGCCGCTGGTGGTGTTTTCACTCGTTATCTTCCGGACGGCGGTTCGGTTCGCGAACGGGTTCGACTCCGACGCGGCAATCGACCACGCCGACGAGCTCGTCTCGGGGTACGTCGACCTGGAAGCGGTACTCGGGGTTAGCTTCGAGGAGCTGGCGACCGACGCCGCGGACCGCGTGGTCTCGCCGCTGGCCGACCGGCTGCTCCAGGAGGCGACGGGCGCGATCGCGACCAGCTTCCGGATCGGGATCGGTCTACTGGTGCTTGTCTTTCTGTTGTACTACTTTCTCAAAGACAGCGACCGCCTGTTCCGGTGGGTCCGGACTGTCACGCCGCTCGAACAGGCGATGATCACGGAGTTTTTCGACGAGACCCGCCTGATAACGTGGTCGGTGCTGAAAAGCCACGTGTTCGTCGCCATCGTCGAGGGGATCGCGGCCGGGATCGGGCTGTGGCTGCTCGGCGTGCCAAACGCTCTGTTCTGGACGGCGGTGATGATCGTCCTCTCGATCCTGCCGGTGATCGGCGTCTGGCTCGTCTGGGGGCCGGCGGTCGTCTACCTGTTTGTCACGAGCGGTGCACCCCGGGCTGTGGCACTGCTGGTGTACGGACTCTCTGTGCTTGCCTTCATCGACGAGTACCTACGAGCCTACCTCGTCAATCGCGGGTCCGGACTCCATCCGGCGGTCGTGCTCGTGGGTGTCATCGGCGGCATCTCGCTGCTCGGCGTGCTCGGGCTCTTTCTCGGTCCGATCTTGCTCGCGGTGTTCAAAGCGAGTGTCAACGTCTTCAGCCGGGAGTACAACCCGACTGACGGGCCCGCCCCGCCCGGAGACACGGCCGTGGACGCCACGGGCCCCGACGGCCCGGGAGATGTACCCGCCGACGACGGCTGAGAGCGGATCCGAACGCTGAAATCCCGGCCGGCGCAACCGGCGGTAGTGCAGCCGATCAAAGACAGCGTCCACGATTATATCAGGCTCGACGAGCTGGGAGCGGCGCTGCTCGATACCCCTGCGGTCCAGCGTCTACGACATATCAAGCAGCTCTCGACGGTGCGACTCGTCTTCCCGGCCGCGAACCACACCCGCTTCGAGCACAGCCTGGGCGTCTATCACCTTGCCGATCGGGCACTGGCCTCGCTGCCGGTCGACGGGGACACCGCCGATCACGTCCGCGCCGCCGCGTTGCTCCACGACGCCGGCCACGGCCCCTACGGCCACCAGACGGAAGATCTCATCAGGCGCCGGACCGGTCGCGATCACGACCAGCTCGAGTGGCTGCTCGACGATCCCGACCGGCCGGTCGTCCAAGTCCTCGAGCGCCACGGGCTCGATCCCGACCGCGTGGCGGCGTTGATCGCCGGGGAGGGGCCGCTCGGCGCTCTGGTCTCGGGCGAACTCGACGTCGACCGGATGGATTACCTGGTGCGAGACGCCCACCATACCGGCGTTCCCTACGGCACTATCGACCACGAGCGGCTGGTCCGGGAGCTCCGACTCGAGGACGACGAGCTTGTCCTCGCGGAGGGAAACCTCACCACCGCCGAGTCGCTGTTGCTGGCACGATCTCTGATGAACGCCGTCGTCTACCGACACCACGTCTCCCGGATCGCCGGCGCGATGCTCGAGCGAGCCTGCGAGCTGTACTTAGATCGGACCGACCGCTCGATCGAGGAGTTCCGCCGGCTGGCTGATCACGATCTGTTGGTCGAGCTCGGTCGGGAGGTACCGGCGCTCGGGCGTCGGATCGAGCGCCGCGAGCTGTACAAGCGGGCCGTGTGGGCGCCCCTCGATGATGTCCCCAAAGGCACCGTCGAGGTCGACCGGGACGACGAGCGCGCCGCCGCCCGCGAGATCGCCGACCGCGTTGGGGCCGACCGCGACGCAGTGCTCGTCGATGTCCCCGACCGTCCGGCGATCAAGGAGGCCGGCACCAGCGTCGTCGTCGACGGCGTCGTCCAGCGCCTTGAGGACGTCTCGCCGCTCGTCTCGGGCATCAGGGCGGCCGAACGGACCCGGTGGCGCCTGGGGGTGTACTGTCCGACCGAGCACACCGCGGCGGTCGGCGAGGCCGCCCGGAACGTGCTCGGGCTCAGACGCAACGCGGTGCCCTGACTCAGAACAGCTCTCGGACCCGGCGACGGGTCTCGGCCAGCGAGCCGGAGTTGTCGATCTCGTCGTGGGGCCGCTCGATCGGATCGAAGGAGTCTCTGATCGCCCGCGAGACCGACGCGTCGGCGTCGCTGATCCCCTCTCTACGGGCGATCCGGTCTTCGAGCACCGACTGCTCGCAGACGACCCGGACTGTACGGACGGTCACTTCCTCGCCCGCGCCGAGCTCGGCGACTGCCTGTCGGTGTGTCCGGTCGGCGAAGGTCGCGTCGAGCACGACCGACCGGCCCTTGGCCAGCTGGTCGGCGGCCCGATCGCGCAGCGTCTCGTAGACGGTCTCGGTTTCGCCCTCGGCGTAGGTCGGCCGGTCGAACAGTTTCTTGCGGATCTCGTCGCTCCGGAGTCGCTCCGCGCTCAGTCGGTCGGCGATCAGCTCCGCGACCGTCGACTTTCCCGCGCCCGGAACGCCCCCGACGATCACGAGGGCCGGCTTCGAGTCGGCGCCGGTCACCGCCGATCACCGCGGCGCGGCTCGCCGCCTGTCGTCGCCATCGCCGCCCGCTCGCACCCCCGGGCGCAAATTCCCTTCGCTCTCGGCCTCGAAACGCTTATTCGCGCCCCTCGGCGAACAACTGTGAGACCGTGGCTCAGCGAACGGACTCGGCCGACGCCTTCGAGCGCGCCTGCCAGGAGCTGCTCGACCGAATCCTGGCCGGTGATGTCACCCGCGAGAACCTCGAGGCGGCAAAGCGGGAGGTCTGTGGCAAGTACAGCTCGCCGTCGGTGCCGAAAAACTCCGAACTACTCGATTTCGCCGGTGAGGACCGCAAGCGCGTCGAGCCGGTCCTGCGGCGAAAGCCCGTCCGCACCGCCTCAGGGGTCTCGCCGGTCGCGATCATGACTTCGCCACACCGGTGTCCCCACGGGAAGTGTCTGTACTGTCCGGGCGGCCCGGATTCAGAGTTCTCTAGCGCCCAGAGTTACACCGGCCAGGAGCCGGCGGCCGCCCGCGGACAACAGAACGACTACGACCCGTACGGTCAGGTGCTGCTCCGGCTCGAGCAGCTCCGGAAGATCGGTCACCCGGTCGATAAGGTCGAGCTCATCCTGATGGGCGGGACGATGACCGCCCGGAGCCACGACTATCAAGAGTGGTTCGTCAAGC
>CAYREK010000101.1:0-5512 GCA_964423305.1 uncultured Halobacteriales archaeon
GGCCGAAATTCTATTACGCCCAGTTCTGCAAGTTCCGATAGCCTCTGTCCGAAGGCAGGGCGGTCTTCGTGAATATCCGTTTCTGCCCGGCCAGAGGCACTAATGCTCCTGGTTCCGCCAGTCTACTGAAGAGCGCACACACAAGTATCATGATCTTTGTCCTACGTACGCCACGACGACATGAAAGAACTTCTCGACCGGCGCGTTTCGCTGACCGGACTCGTCCGCGAGCCGAACCGCACAAAACCCGCCCTATCCTAAACCTGCGGTATGCAGTATCTCGGCTGGGCGCTGATTGCGTTGCTCGCTTACACTTTCGTCGCGCCGCTCGTGAGCCTGGCGACCAACGAGATTCCCGCGGAGGTGGTGATCGTGGTGACAAACGGGATGCTCGTCGCGGTCGCCGTCGCTATCCTGCTCGTCTCGGATGCCTCCCTGACAGAACACACGACCGACGGGGCCGCTCCCTACATGTACGGCGCCGGAGTCGCCCTGACCGTCGGGATCATCGCCTACTATTACGCCTTAGAGGCCGGCCCGGTGAGTGTCGTCGTCCCGGTGTTTGGCACCTTCCTGGTGCTCTCGTCGCTGATCGGCGTGGTCTTTCTCGACGAAGCGTTCACCGTGAGAAAAGCGGTCGGGGTCGTCCTCGCCGGCGCGGCCATCTGGCTCGTCTCTACCTGATCCGGTCCGTGCTGGCTCGACGCGTTACTGGGTCGCGCTGTCGAGCACCAGGGTGTCGGCCTCGAGGTAGTGCTCGATGTGGTGGGCGTCCTCTTCGACGTCGACGAGAGTGTCTTTGAGTATGTCCGAGGTGGCGTAGTCGCCGAACTGCTCTGCGAGTTCGATGTGATCGCGCAGGCTCGCGATGATGTCGCCGTAGACCGCCAGGTCGTTCTCGAGGGAGGTCCGGATGTCGTAGATGTCCTCGCCTTCGGGTTCGACTGGGGCGTGCTCTTCGAGGGCGGCCCCGCCGGCGACCGGCGTCCCGCCGAGTGCCTGGGCCCGCTCTGCGAGCTCGTCGGCGATGGTTTCGGCGTTCTCGGCGGCGTCGCCGAGGAACAGGTGCAGATCGCGGAACTCCGCGCCCGTGACGTTCCAGTGGTGTTTTTTCAGCTGGTGGTACAGCACGTACGTCGCGGCGAGATCGGTGTTGATCGCATCGACGATCTGTGCGGCCTTGTCCGTGTCCATCCGGAGGGTGTTGTCTTCGACGCTGCCGAACTCTCGGAGTGCAGTCTTTTGCGTGCTCATACACATCTATTGGAGGGCTGGGTACATAAACCTCACGTTTGGAAAAGTATTTTTTCGATAGTAAAAACAGTCTTCGTAGATGCTCAAATACGGGCCCCGTAGCGGTCGGCGCGGACGACGAGGCGGTCGCAGAGCGCGTAAACGGTCACCCACACTTATTTTCGATCGTACCGTATCGGTTGTTGGAGCCAGCAGGCTCCGCAGTGTCACACGCGGGGGGCTCTGCCCCCCTTCCCCTTACTGCCGGTAGTACCGCGGCGCCAGCGTCAGGTAGGCAAGCGCCGCGACGAGCAGGGCGCGGGGAAACAGGCGCCCCACGGCGGTCGGGGCGGCGATCGCGCCGACCTGGACGACGCCCATCGCCAGCGCGTCGCGGGCGCGGAGCTTCGGGTATGGGACCGGCGCTACCATCAGGACGGAGACGACCGCCGAGACGGCGAGCACGATCGGAACGGCGGTCACGCCGGCCAAGTAGCCGGCCGCCAGGATCGAGGCCGCGAGCGTGTTCTGGATGCCGGGCCGGGTCTCGTCCTCGCCGACGTAGACGGTGTACAGTGCCGTCCGGACCAGCGAGAAGACTACGAACACCGCCGCGACCCCGGTCGCGAGCGCGTACAAGGACGGTTCGGACAGCGTCCAGCCCTCTCTTGCGGCCGCGAACACGAACAGCGCCGGCGCCGTGCCAAAAGAGACGATATCGGCCATCGAGTCGAGGTACGGGCCGATCTCGGTACTCCCGCGGGCCCGGGCGACGATGCCGTCAAGCCCGTCGGCGACGGCCGCGAGCAGGATGAGCCGCGCGGCGGCGGTCGGCCGGCCGAAGACCACGGCCGTCATCGCGACGACCCCGAGCGCGGCGTTGGCGAGCGTCACCGCGTCGGCGATCCCGAGCCGGTCGGCGACCCGAAGCGACATACCACGAGCCTCGGCGACCGCTCACATGAAGGCGCGGATTTCGCCGCGAGAGCCGACCGGCCCGCGGTCACGACCCCGCGTCGGTCTCCGGCGACCACAGCCGGGCGGCGACGACCAGCGTCCCGGTCACCAGGACGACCAGCTGCCAACCCGAACGCACGATCGGGAAGAGCCGCTCGCTCGCCCCCTCGCCGGGATCGACGCCGGTGGTGATCTGGACCTCCCCGGTGGTTCCGAATCCCTGTAGTGAGGGGACCAGCCCGTCGAACTCGACGAACGTCTGGACGATTCCGCGCTGGTCGGACAGCTCGATCGACCCCCGGAGCGCGTAAAACTGGTCGTGGACCGGCCAGAAGACGTTGATCACGCCGTCGGCCAGGTCGAGCCCCAGGTGGGCAGCGAGATAGCAGACGACCGCGATCCAGGCGACAAAGACGCCCCGATCGCCCCACCGCGTCCGGAGGGCCGACCGCTCGCGGACCCGTGTGTCGGCATATATCGCGGCGGCGGCGACGACGGGAATCCAGACGTTGTGAAAGACCGTCCGGTGACCCGGAGTGGCGATCAGCGCGACAAACGAGTCGAGATCCGGGAAGGCGACGACCGCGAGCACGACCGCCAGCGAGCGCCGGTCGAACGCGGGCCCGAGCAGCGCCGCCGCCAACAGGCCGGCAAACGCCATGTGGACGATCGTCGATGGCATGGGATGTGACGATGTAGTACCCCGGGGAGTCGCAGCCGGACTCGTGGGATCGCTCGGGCACGCCCGTCTGGGATCCGTCGGCGGGCGCTCGACCGAACGGAAGGGAGCTTCCGCGGGGTAGGTTCGCTCCCCGAACGTCACGACCGGCGGGCGCCTCGTGATTCAACCTTTCGCACGCCGACGTTTTTTCGATGCGTCCGGGGCGGTCGCGACTTCGGTCCGTCGGTACTGTCCGCTACGTCTCCGGACGCCGACGGTCCCGGTGTCGCCGGGAATATACGTTCGCGTCCGCTACGAATCGTTCGACCGACGGCACTCGCCTCGGTGACGAGACACCCCATCATGAATACAGACACGTGCGTCCCAAACGACTCGACTGTGATCGCCCCTGCCGAGCACGACGGCGACTCGGCTCCCCCCGTGGTCGACCCGTCCGTTCCGGAGGTGGCCTGATGACCGGCGACCCCGACGGGCCCCACCACGGCGAACCGACCCGGACCGTCGGCGCGTCCCTCGACGCGGCCGACGCGGCGGTCGTGCTCGTCCACGGCCGGGGTGCGACCGCCGCGAGCATCCTCGAGCTGGCCGGCGAGTTCGACCAGGAGGGGGTCGCGTACCTCGCGCCACAGGCCGCCCGCCGGACCTGGTACCCGAACTCGTTTCTCGCCCCGGTCGAGACCAACGAACCCGGACGCTCCTCGGGCCTGGCGCGGATCGACGAGCTGGTCGCGGACGCGACCGCGGCGGGGCTTCCGGCCGAGCGGGTCGTTCTCTGTGGGTTCTCGCAGGGGGCCTGTCTCGCAAGCGAGTACGTCGCCCGCACTCCCCGCCGGTACGGCGGGCTCGCCGCGCTGTCGGGCGGGCTGATCGGCGAGTCGATCGATCCCGACTCCTACGACGGCGACCTCGAGGGAACGCCCGTCTTCCTGGGCTGTAGCGATGTCGACCCGCACATTCCCGTCGAGCGGGTCCACGAGACGACCGCCGTCCTCGACGAGCTGGGCGCGACCGTCGACGAGCGCCTCTACGAGGGGATGGGCCACACGGTCAACGACGACGAACTCGCCGCCGTCTCGGCGCTGATCGGCCGGGCAACGGAGTGACTCCCGGTCGGCCGGCAGCCACCGGCCGGCGGCGACCGGACCAATAAATAGATATGCGAGCGTCAGCAATCGCCGTGTATGAACACGCCGACTGACTTGAGCTCGTACATCCGTGTGCTCAAACTCGCGAGTACGCCCTCCTGGGAGGAGTTCAAGCAGGTCGCGAAAATCGCCGGAGCGGGCATCCTGCTGGTCGGGACGATCGGCTTCCTGATGTTCGTCTTCATGTTTTTCCTCCCGGGGTGAACGGATGGGCATCTACGCCGTCAAGACCACTGCAAGCCAGGAACAGACCGTCGCAGACATGATCATCGCACGCGAGGAGCCGAAGGTCCACGCCGCGCTGGCGCCGGACTCGGTGACCTCCTACGTGATGGTCGAGGCCGACGACGCGGCCGTCTTCGAGCGGATTCTCGACGAGATTCCCCACGCAAACGGAGTCGTCGAGGGCCAGACCTCGATGGCCGAAGTCGAGCACTTCCTCTCGCCGACGCCGGACGTCGAGGGCATCGCCGAGGGCGACATCGTCGAGCTGATTGCCGGCCCGTTCAAAGGCGAGAAGGCACAGGTCCAGCGCATCGACGAGGGCAAAGACCAGGTCACTGTCGAACTGTACGAGGCGACGGTTCCGATTCCCGTCACCGTCCGCGGCGACCAGATCCGCGTGCTCGACTCCGACGAGCGGTGACGGTCCTCCGAGGGCGTCGTCGACCGTCGGCCGTCGCTCCGAGGATGTACGTCCGATGACTCGACTCGACCCCGACCGGATCGATTCTACGGTTCCCCGAGAGCAACAGACGCTCGTACTGTCTGGGTCTCGGCTCGATGAACTGGCCGCCTGGGCCGTCGAGGGGACGGGCTTGGCCGCCGGGGCCCGCGTTCGCGATCCAGCCGGTCGGATTGCGCTGATCAAAAACGAGTGGACCGACGGCTGGTTCGTCCCCGGCGGCGCGGTCGAACCAGGCGAGTCGCTGGCCGCGGCCGCCGGACGCGAGGTTCGCGAGGAGACCGGTCTCGAGGCGACCGTCGGCGAGCCGCTTGTGGTTATCGAGCAGACCTACCGCGATGCGGCGACCGGTCGGCAACGGTTCACCGCCGCGTTCGTGGTGTTCGCGGCCCGCGCGGAGGGGTCGATCCCCGATGTCGATCGGCTCGGCGTCCGGGACGACGAGATCCGCGCCGCGGGCTGGTTCGAGACGCTCCCGGAGCTTCACGACGCCGAACATATCCGACCGTACCTCTGAACCGTCCGGGTGACCGATCGCGGGTCAGCGTTCTCTGGTCTCGATCGAGCCGGCCGACACAACAGTTAATTTTCACCCCTCTCCTACCGTGATACCAGATGTCACGCGAGGGCGACGACCTGGCACTCGACCCGGGTGTCGGGTCGTTCGACGAGATCGTGTCGGTGGTCGGTGACGAGACGCGACTCCGGATCTTGGTCGCGCTCGCCCGAGCCGTCGACGACGATGGGCCGTCCGGACTCTCGTTTTCCGATCTCAGGGACCGGGTCGGTGTCGAGGACAGCGGCCGGTTC
>CAYREK010000102.1:0-5392 GCA_964423305.1 uncultured Halobacteriales archaeon
CCGCGAACTCTCAGAGTAGGCCCGCCACTCCGGGCGTCCGGCGGCAGACGCCGTGGCTCTCTCGGCCGACACATGGGTCGGCGGGTAGACGACACCGCGGGAAACAAACGGATTTTGTACCGGGTCGTCCAACGCGGGTCATGGACCGGATCACGGCGGCGGGCTTTCACGAACTCGTTCAACTCGAGCAGCCGCGGGTGTCCCCGGACGGCGAACACGTCGCGTTCGTCCGGAAGGACCCCGACGATGAGGAATCCTATGAGGCGACGATCCACCTGGTTGCGACCGGCGGGGGCGAGCCCCGGCGGTTCACCATCGAGGAGGGCACGGACGGCCAGCCGCGGTTCTCGCCGAGCGGCGACCGGCTCGCGTTCGTCTCCACGCGCGGAGAGGGCGACCGGCCGCAGCTGTGGGTCGTCCCGACCGACGGGGGCGAGGGCCGGCGGGTGACCGACGTCGTCGGCGGTGTCGGCTCGATCGCCTGGCGGCCCGACGGCGAGGCGATCGCGTTCACCCAGCAGGCCACCGCCGAGGACCGCGAGACCGAGCGGGACCTCGAACTCCCCGAGGAGTACGAGTCCGAGTCGCCGGATCCGCGGGTGATCGACCGGACCGTCTACCGGTCGGCCCAGCGGTATTTCGACGGCGCGCGGGGACACGTCTACGTCACCGATCTCGAGGGGACCGAGACCCGCCGGCTGACCGACGGCGACCGCGACTACGCCGCCCCGGAGTGGCGCGACGCCGAACGGCTCTACTACACGGTGAGCGTCGGGGAAGATCCCGACGACTCGCTTGAGTACGAGATCGTCGAACACGACGTGACGACCGGGCGAGCCGAGACCGTCCACGAGACCACCGGCTACGGCGCGACGCTCGCGGCCACCGCCGACGGACGGATCGCCCACGCGGTCATCGAACCCGGTCAGGCCACGCTGAACCAGACCGAGCTCGAGGTGTTCGACCGGTCGACCGGCGACGTGACCCAGCCAACGGCGGGCCTCGACCGAACGCTCGGGTACGGCGGCCAGCCCCAGTGGGGCCCCGACGAGGAGCGCCTCTACTTCACGACGCCCGACGAGGGGGCGGTCGCGCTGTGGGCGACCCCCTGGGACGCTGACGAGGAGTCGGCCGACCCGGACGGCTCGGGCCCGGAGCGGGTCGCCCGGACCGACGGCGCGAGCATCGATGGCGTCGACGTCGGCGAGGACCTGATCGCGATGGTTCGAAGCGAGTGGGACCACCCCGGCGACGTGTTTCTCACCACGCTCGAGGGAACCGAGACCCGCCGGCTGACCCGGGTCAACGACGAGTACCTCGGCGAGCGGGCGGTCGCCGAGCCTGAGTCGATCGCCGTCGCGGGCCCGGACGGCGAGCTCGACGGGTGGGTGCTGACCCCGCCAGATTTCGATCCCGACGAGAAGTACCCGCTCGCGGTAGAGATCCACGGCGGCCCCCACGCGATGTGGACCACGAGCGGCACGATGTTCCACGAGTTCCAGACACTCGCCGCGAACGGCTACGTCGTGTTCTGGTCGAACCCGCGGGGATCGGCCGGCTACGGCGAGTCGTTCATGACCGCGATCGAACGCGACTGGGGGGCGGTCACGACCGCCGACGTGATGGCCGGGATCGAGCAGGTCGCCGACCGCGAGTACGTCGACGACGAGCAGGTCTTCGTCACGGGCGGGAGCTTCGGGGGGTTCATGACCGCCTGGCTGGTCGGCCAGACCGACCGGTTCACCGCCGCGGTCTCCCAGCGGGGCGTCTACGACCTGACCGGCTTCTACGGCTCGACCGACGGCGCCTACCGCCTGGTCGAAGACGAGTTCGACGCCGCGCCCTGGGAGGAGCCGGCCGGCCTGTGGGAGCGGTCCCCGACCGGGCACGCCCACGAAGTAGCGACGCCGACGCTGTTGATCCACAGCGACGCCGACTACCGAACCCCCGCGGCGACGGCCGAGCTGTTCTACCGGATCCTCCGGAAACACGGCGTCGAGACCCGCATGGTCCGGTACCCGGGGGAGGGTCACGAGCTGTCCCGGAGCGGCCAACCCGGCCACGTCGTCGACCGGATCGAGCGGATCGTCCGGTGGTTCGACGGCTACTCCACCCACCACGACGCGACGCCGGCACTGGATCGCGAACCCGACGCCGGCCTGACCGCCGGCGAGGACGCAGAGACGACCGAGTGACCCCGCGACGGTTCGGGGGATCTTTGTCGGTCGGGACAGAACCGGCCGTATGGCCGTCACCGAGCCCGACCCCGAAAATAACCCGTACGTGCGGGCGTCGGATGTCGAGTTCGCGCCGGTCGCACAGCTCAGCGAGGCCGACGCCAACGAGCAGGCCGCGCTGCTCCGGGAGGCGATCCGATATCACGATCACCGGTACTACGTGCAGGCCGACCCGCTGATTGCCGACCGGACCTACGACCGCCTGTTCGAGCGCCTCGAGCGACTGGAGGAGAGCTTCGAGTTGACCACCGAGACGAGTCCAACCGAGCGGGTCGGGGGCGAGCCGGTCGACGAACTCGGGGCCGTCGAGCACGCGGCACCGATGCGGTCGCTCGATCACAGCGACGACGCCGACGCCGTCGGGGAGTTCGACCGACGGGTGCGCGAGGAACTGACGGCAACCGAGTACGACGGGTCGGTCGCGTACTTCTGTGAGCCGAAATTCGACGGCGTCTCGGTCGAGGTCGTCTACGAGGATGGAGTCTACGAGCGGGCCGCGACACGCGGGGACGGCCAGCAGGGCGACGACGTGACCGAGCAGGTTCGGACGATCGCGAGCGTGCCCGCTCGGCTCCGGGGAGAGTACCCCGACCGGCTCGTCGTCCGGGGCGAGGCGTACATGCCCCGGGAAGCCTTCGCGGCGTACAACCGCGAGCGCATCGAGCACGGCGAGGATGCCTTCGCTAACCCGCGCAACGCCACCGCGGGGACGCTCCGGCAGTTGGATCCGTCGGTGGTCGCGGAGCGTCCTCTCGCGGTGTACTTTTTCGACGTACTCGAGACCACCGCGACGATCGAGACCCACGGCGACATGTACGAGCTACTCCCGGAGTGGGGGCTTCGCACGACCGACCGGGTCGAGCGGGTCACCGACATCGAGGCGGCAATCGCTTACCGCGACCGACTGCTCGAAACCCGCGAGGAGTTGGACTACGAGATCGACGGCGCGGTGATCAGCCTCGACGATCGGCGGGCCTGCGAGCTGCTCGGGGCAACGGCGCGGGCTCCGCGGTGGGCCTTTGCCTACAAATTCCCCGCCCGGAGCGAGGAGACGACGGTCCGGGAGATCGCGGTCCAGGTCGGCCGGACCGGCCGGCTCACGCCCGTCGCGCTGCTCGACCCGATCGACGTCGGCGGCGTCACCGTCTCGCGGGCCAGTTTGCACAACCCCGCGGAGATCGAACGCCTGGGCGTGGCCGTCGGCGACCGGGTTCGGGTCGAACGGGCCGGGGACGTGATCCCCTACGTAACCGAGCTCGTCGAGGGCGATCCCGACGACCATTTCGGGTTCCCCGAGACCTGCCCGGCCTGCGGGACGCCCGTCGAGCGGGACGGACCGCTTGCGTACTGTCCGGCCGGGCTGGGCTGTCCGCCACAGCTCGAGCGGGCGATCGAACACTACGCCAGCCGGGCCGCCCTCGACATTGAGGGACTCGGCGAGGAGGGGATCGGACAGCTCGTCGAGGAGGAACTGCTGACCGAGCCCGCCGACCTCTACGAGCTGACCGCCGACGAGCTGGCCGAGCTCGAAGGCTGGGGCGAGCAGAGCGCGGAGAATCTCCTCGCCGAGATCGACAGGAGCGAGACCCCGCCGCTTGCGGACTTTCTCACCGGGCTGGGGATCCCCGACATCGGCGCGACGACCGCCCGGGCGCTGGCCCTCGAGTTCGGGAGCGTCGAGGCGGTTCGGTCGGCCGACGCCGAGGAGCTCCAGCGGGTGCCCGATGTCGGCCCGGCGGTCGCGGCGTCGATCCGGTCGTACTTCGAGGCCGACCGGACCGCGGCGGCCGTCGACCGCCTGCTCGAACACGTCGACCCGGTCGCCCCCAAGGGAGAGACCGCCGACGCGCTCGCCGGCCTGACGGTCGTCTTCACCGGCTCGCTCGACCGGTTCACCCGCGGCGAGGCCCAGTCACTCGTCGAGGACCACGGCGGCACCGCGACCGGCAGCGTCTCGGGCAACACCGACTACCTGGTGGTCGGAGACGACCCGGGACAGCGCAAGCAAACTGCCGCGGCCGATCGGGAGGTCCCGACACTCTCGGAGGCCGAGTTCGTGGCGCTCCTTGCCGACCGGGGCGTCGACACCGACGAGGAGGATCCGGAGACAGTCGAGCGAGACCGGCGACTCGAGGAGTTCGAGAGTTAGTGGAGGCTACTCGTGTTGCACTCGAAAAATGGTGTCCGGCGGCACGTCGCGTCTGCGAGCCCCGCCTCGTTGTAGTGTGGAGTTTGAGCCTGGTGTCGCCTACAGGCGAGTCAGGTTCTTCGCTCGCGGCCCTTTCGGGGCGTCTTCGATCTCGAACTCCACGTCCTGTCCCTCTTCGAGGTCCGGGCCGCCGACGTCTTCCATGTGGAAGAATACGTCCTCGTCTGCGTCCTCGCTCTCGATGAAACCGTAACCGCCGGTGTCGTTGAAGAAATCAACCGTACCTTGCGCCATTGCGTTTTGAAGAATGGGATTCCCATTCATAACCCTTCCGAACCGCGAGGCACGAGAAACCGAGCAAAATCGGCGCTCCGACACAATATCCGGCGGGTTCGGGACGATCGGCAGACGACAGTCGGGGTCGACTCCGGCAGCCCGGGCACACCTGAGTTTCGTGAGATCCAAAGCTGGCGGCGTCTGCGTGACCGTCGGGGTTCCGCCGGAGTTTTTATTCGCGTTCCAATAACCAGCGAAAATGACGGAGGAGCCTGAAGAGTGTCAGAACTGCGGCCGGCGACTCGGGAGCGGGGCGCAGTACTGCGACCGGTGTGGGGAACCGTAGAGGCCGGAACCGCACCCAGGTCCGGAGAGCCGGTGGGAGCTGCCGCTGAAGCCGACGGTTCGGCCGCGTCAAAAGACACCCGTCGAGGGGACCATCCGGCCCGGCAATCCAGACCCGACGAGACCGACGAACGCGGGTGGATGGCTCGCCGGCGGACGCTCGCCGCGCTGGCTGTCGGCGTCGCCTCGGGGTCGGTCGCTGGCTGGGCGGTGTCGGGCTCGCTCCGCGACGACGGAGGATCCGGGCCGCTGTACGCCGACACGCCGGTCGAGGCGTTGTTTCCCCCGACGGAGGCGTTCGCCGAGGATGTCTCGCGCGTCGACGATTACCAGAGTTTCGAGGCGAAAGCCCACGACGTTCGTCGTGGGATGAAGCCGACAGCCG
>CAYREK010000103.1:0-5229 GCA_964423305.1 uncultured Halobacteriales archaeon
GTACTACTGAAAGCTACTGAAAATTGGAACGGTCGATAGTTGGCCCCGCCCTGAAGCGAGGCGCGCGCTCGAAAAATAACGTCAGACGGTTTGGCGTTAGTCGTCGGCGACGACGGCGTCGGGGCGGTAGTTCTTGCTGATCGCCTTCCAGCGGTCGGTTCGGAACCGCCAGTAGTTGATCGCCGCCGGCACCGTCGTCTCGGCGAAGAAGGCAAGATACACGCCCAACATGCCGATCGGCGGGATCGAGGCACCGGGAGTCGTCAGTCCAGCCACGGTTACCGAAGGGATCGTCAGGCCGGCCGCGCCCAGGTACGCGAGGGGAATCCCGAGGACGAACATACCCAGAAACTGGCTGATGAAGGGCACACGCGTGTCGCCGCTGGCGTTGAGCGGGCCGGCGGCCGCGCCGGCGGCCCCCTGGAAGACGATCGCACCGCAGGCGGCGTAGACGAGCCCGACCGCGATCGGAACCTGCCCACCGGTCGGATCGTCGGCAAAGAGTACGACAATCTCCCGGGCGAAGACCGCGATCAAAAGCGCCGAGACGGCGTAGGTGGCGACGGCAAACCGGATGATGTCGCGGCCGTACCGCTCGGCAGTGTAGGCGTCGTTTTCCCCGAGTGCCTGCCCGACCAGACTCGACGAGGCGAGGCTGAACCCCCAGCCGGGCGTGTTCATAACCCCCCAGATCCGGCGGGCGATAACGTACGCCGCGACGGTGTTCTCGCCGAACATATCGAGGATCCCGAGCATCGGGAACTCCGCGACCGTCCAAACGAGATTGCGCGCCCCGACCGGCAGGCCGATCTCGACGAGATCGCTTAGCATGCCGCGGTCGGCGTAGCGACCGACCGGCGACACCTGCACCGGGAAGGTCCCGACGACCGGGAGCCCGCCCCGGACCAGCCCGACCGCGAAGGTTCCCGCGACGGCGACGTTCGAGAGCACCGTCCCAAGGGCCGCGCCCGCCACTCCCAGCCCGAGCCCGAAGATGAATATGGCGTTGAGCGCGATGTTCGCGACTGCGCCGCCAGCCCGAAGCTGCATCGCGGTGTAGGCGTCGTCGCTGCCAACTAAGGCTCGACTCCCGACGAGGTTCAGCCCAGCGAAGGGGATGCCAAGACCGATGATCCCGAGGTAGGTGGCACCGAACTCGATTGCTCCCTCGTTGCTCGTAAGCAGGCCGATCAGCTGCTCTGGGATCGCCCAGAAGACCGCCGCGACGGGCACGGTCGTGACCACGACCAACAACGCGCTCGACCGAACCGCCCGGCCGAGGTCCTCGTGGGCGTCGGCGCCGTACCGCTGTGAAACCAGGGCGATCGTCCCGCCGGCAACGCCGCCCCCGATCGCGAAGGCCAGTCCCCAGAACGGCGAGGCAAAGCCAACGCCTGTCACGGCCGTCACGCCGACGGCTACGCCGACCATCGCGACATCGACGGCGTTTTTCGACATCCGCGCGACGCCGGTGAGGATCCGGGGCCAGGCCAGCTCGGTCGTTCGGCGGGCCCGCTCTGTGTCGATCAGGCCGGCCTTCGCGAGTGCGAGTCCGATCCAGAGAATCGCCAGCCGAAAGGGATTGGGCAGGCGAGAGAGCCGTCCGGACATCGGCTACTGTGCCCACTCCGGGGCGTCGGCGAGTATCTCGTCGAGCGATGGTCGGTCGACGCCCGGCGCGAGCAGCGGATCGACGAGCTGCTCGAGCAGTCCTTCCGCGACGACGCGGGTGTACCCGTCGGGGACCGATTCCCCTCCGAGGGTGATCTGTCGGGTTCGGGCCCCGTCGAGAGTCGCGACGACCAACGCCGCCGTCTCCTCGACATCAACGGACTCGAAAACGCCGGCGTCGGTCCCCTCTTCGAGGATCGCCGCGACGGTCTCCCGGAGCAGGCGGTCGCTACGGACCAGCTGGCCGCGGATCCGGGCGTCGTGGGGGCCCTGCGAGCGCATCTCGAGTAAGGCGAGGTGAAAGGCGATCCGCTCGTCGTCGTCGTCGCCGAACACGAACCAGGCGATAAACGCACACAGTTGCTCGACCGGCGGTCGCTCCCCCCGGTCGGCGAGGCGCCGCTCGTTGTCATCGAGCAACCCCTCAAGGAAGGCCACAAGCAGGTCCGCCTTCGTGTCGTAGTGATAGTGCAACGCGGCCGTGCTTACCTCACACTCGGCGGCGATGTCCTGCATCGTGAGATCGGCGTACCCGTGGGTCCGCAGGGCCTGCCCGACCGCCGCCATGATCCGGTCGTGATCGCCGTCCGCTGTCACTAACTGAACAATCAGTCAGCCAGCCCAAAGACGATTTCGGAACGGACACAGACGAGCCCCGTCGAAACCCACTTTGTTTCCGGGAGTCGAATAGAGACGATGGTACTGCCGGCGGTCGACGGCACCGTCGTCGTGTTCGGACTGATCGGAGTCACGCTCGTGTTGTTCGTCACGGAGGCGATTCCAAACGATATGACGGCAGTCGGGGTGATCGTGACGCTTGCCGCCCTCGAGCCGGTGACCGGCGTGAGCACCCAGCAGGCGATCTCGGGGTTTTCGAACACGGCGACGATCACGATCGTCGCGATGTTCATGCTGAGCGCCGGGATCCAACAGACCGGGCTCGTCCAGCGGCTGGGGGTGTACCTGGCGCGGCTCACCCGGGGCAGTGAGGGACGGGCGCTGGCGGCGACGGTCGGGGCGACCGGACCGCTGTCGGGGTTTCTCAACAACACGCCCGTGGTCGCCGTGTTCATCCCGATGATCACCGACCTCGCACGCCAGTCTGGGATCTCCCCGTCGAAGCTACTCCTGCCGCTGTCGTACGCGGCGATTCTCGGGGGGACGCTGACGCTGATCGGCACGGCGACGAACCTGCTCGCGAGCCAGTTCGCCACAGACCTCCCGGGGCGAGGTCCGATCGGGATGTTCGAGTTCTCCGCGTTGGGCGTGGTCATTCTCCTGGTCGGGGTGGTCTACCTGCTGACCGTCGGGCGACGGCTCACGCCGGCCCGGATTCCCGCCGACGCCGACCTGGTCGAGCAGTTCGATCTCGAAGACCACCTCGCTCGGCTTCGAGTTGACGTGAAGTCGCCGGTAGTCGGGAAGTCGATCGGGGAGCTCGAAGACCAGCTCACGGCGGAGGTCAAGCTCCTCCAGCTCCGTCGCGGCGACCAGGCGTTCGTCACCGCCGAGACCGACCAGCGGATCGCGGCGGGGGACACGCTGCTCGTTCACGGGACCATCCAGGCGGTCACCCGGGTCGCGGCAAACCAGCAGCTCCGGAACCTCACCCGCGAGGGAATCGAGCAGGTGGATTTCGACGAGACAGACAGCGACGGGACGCTCGCGACGGCGGTCGTCCCCGAGGGCTCGGCGTTCGCCGGCGAGCGACTGTTGGAGATCCGCCTACCGGACTTTCACGGGACGCAGGTGCTCGCGATCCGGCGAGAGGGAACGCTCATCCAGGAGGGACTGAGCGAGCGCCGCCTCCGGGCCGGGGACGTGGTGCTCATCCAGACGACGCCGACGGCGATCGAGTACTTCGGCGACACCGGAAATCTAGTCGTCGCGACCGAGGCGTACTTCGATCGCCTCGACGAGGACGGCATCGAGGCGATCGCTCCGCTGTCGCCGCGAGCGCCGGTCGCGGTCGCAATCATGGCCGGGGTAATCGGGACAGCAGCGATCGGACTCGTCCCGATCGTGATCGCCGCACTCGGGGGCGTGGTGTTGATGGTCGTGACCGGCTGTCTCACCACCAGGGAGGCCTACGACGCCGTCTCCTGGAACATCATCTTCCTGCTTGCGGGCGTGATCCCCCTCGGAATCGCTCTCGAGACGACCGGCGGCTCGGAGTTGGTCGCTGATCGACTGGTCGCGACCGCCAACGTGCTCCCACCGGTCGCGGTGATGGTCCTGTTTGCGGTCGTGACCGGACTGTTTGCAAACGTGATCACCCCGGTGGCGACGATCATCCTGATGACCCCGATCGCGCTCGACGCCGCCGGGGCGATCGGCGCGCGCCAGTTTTCGTTCCTGTTGGTGGTGATGTTCGCCTCGGCGACCTCGTTTATGACGCCGGTGGGCTACCAGACCAACCTGATGGTCTACGGTCCCGGCGGCTACACGTTCACGGACTTTCTGCGGGTCGGAGCGCCGCTGCAGCTCCTGCTCGCGTTCGTCGTGACCGCGGGAGTCAGCACAATCTGGGGGATCTGACCACCGGGAGTTCCGCAGAGCCGTCCACCGTTGGAGACCGCACGCCGGACACCGGAGACGGCAGGACGACGGTCGATCTCACGCGGGCCCCGGAGCATCGGGCTCGCGGAGAACGATCACTGGTCCGACGGTCGCTCTGTTCAGCCGGTCGGCCGCGTCGCCGAACACGAGCGCCGACAGCGACGGGCCGCGCTCGCTCACCACGACCGCGTCGTGGCCGGCCGCGGCGTCGGCGATCGTCGCGACGCGGTCGTCCCCGGAGACGACCCGCTCGGCCTCGACCCCGGCCGCGGCGAGAGCGTCGAGGGACTCGCCGTCGCCGAGGACGGCCGTGACCGCGATCTCCCGATCGCCCACGAGTGTCGAGATAAACGAGCCGATCCGGTCGTGGGCCACTCCCGGGGGCAACGAGACGAGCAGCCGCTCGGTCGGTCCCGTCGAGCCCGGTAGCGCGTACGCGTCGGCGCCGACCTCCGCGGCGATGCGGTTGATCGTCTTCCGTCGGTCCTGGGTGAACACGAGCCGGTGGTCGGCCGCGCCGCCGGCCGCCCGGAACTCGGCGGTGATGTTCTCGAGGGCCGCGGTCGCGCGCTCCTCGAACTGCGCGCGGGCCTGATCTGCCGGGGTCTGTTCCGGGAGGACGTGATACCCCAACACGGTGACATCGACGGTCCCCAACAGTTCGACCAGCCCCGAGGACGGCGACTCGCCTTCGAGCACCGCCACGGGAACGAGTATGCGGGTCATTACAGTACCCCCTTGAGACGCACGTCGCGGGCGTAATAGAAGTACCACCCGGCGGTCGCGAGCATCACCCCGAGGCCGACAACTTGGGAGGCGGTGTCCATGAACCCGATGAGCCCGAAGCTGGCCAGCGCCCCGGCCGCCGGGATCACCGGACCGCCCGGAACGCGGAAGTCGGGATCGTACCAGTCCGGCTCGTCCCGGCGGATCGCGATCAGGGAGACACAGATCAGCCCGTACATGATCAGGTGGAGGAACGAGGCGACCTCGGCGAGC
>CAYREK010000104.1:0-5196 GCA_964423305.1 uncultured Halobacteriales archaeon
GCGTCAGCGCGAGCAGGGTGGGGTAGTTCACGCGTAGCCTTCGATCAGCGACTCGACGTACTTCGCGACGACGTCGACCTCGAGGTGAACCGGATCGCCCGGGGCCTTCTCGGAGAGGTTCGTCACGGCGTACGTTTCGGGGATGATCGCGGTCGTGAACGATCCCTCTCTTCGGTCGGCAACGGTGAGACTGATCCCGTCGACGGAGATCGATCCCTTCTCGACGACGTACTCCTCCACCTCGGCGGGCAGATCGAACCCAAAGACCCAGTCTTCGTCGACCTGTTCTACCCTCCGGACGGCCGCGGTCGCGTCGACGTGACCCTGGACCATGTGGCCGTCGAGCCTGCCGTCGGCCGGCAGCGCCCGCTCGACGTTCACCACCGAGCCGGACTCGAGTTCTCCCAGGTACGTTCGGTTGACGGTCTCGGCGGCGAGAAACACCTCGAACCAGCCCTCGTCGTGGGCCTCGACGGTCAGACAGGTACCACTGACGCTGATGCTCTGGCCCCGCTCGAGTCCGTCGAGCCCGGTCTCGATCCGGAGGCGTCGTCCCTCTGCCTCCGTCGTCGCCTCCCGTACGGTTCCGGTCTCCTCGACGATGCCGGTGAACATACGATTTATTACCGATTGTCCAGCAAACCCCTTTCGGCTTCGAGGTCCCGCGCAGTCGGCGCTCGATGACTTTTTGTCGCGCCGGGTGAATTGGTGGGTGATGGAGCTCACGGCCGTTCCCGGCGTGGGCGAAAAGACCGCAGCGGCCCTGTCCGAACTCGAAGAGCCCGAGCGGGCGCTCCGAGAGGGCGACGTTGCGACGCTCGCGAGTGTCCCCAGCATCGGTGACGGACGGGCCGCCCGGCTCGCCCGGGCGGGGATCCGGACCCGCCACGACGATCCCGGCGGATTCGCCGCGACCGAGCGGGCTGCGGAGATCCACGAGGAGCTGCTCGCCGAGCTGCAGTCCCGGACGGTCACCGACTGCGGCGCCAGCCGGCTGGCGACGCTGTATCCGAGCTCCGTTCGCTCCCGCATCGAGGAGGTCCAGGCGTTCAGCCGGACGGCCCTCGACCGTGACCTCGATGAGGAGTCGGCCGTCCGGGCGGCGCTCGCGGAGCTGTCGCCGCTGTCGGATCCGAGCGATCTGCGGGTTCGCGACCGGTGTCTCGCGACCGCCGACGCCGAGACATACGCCCGGGCGCGCGACCGGATCCCGGAGGTAAGCACCGAGCTCGTCGAGAATCGGCGAGAGCTGGGCGAGCTCGCACAGGGCTATGCGACCGTGATCGCCGTCGACGAGGCCTTCGCCGGCATCGAGATCGAGGGCGTTCGCGTCGAGCCCGACGCCCTCGAAGAGCCCGCCCGGGTGGTCCCCGAGCGGGTGCTCGGCTTTTTTGCGCGCAACCGTGACTCGCTCCGGGCGGCCGCCCGGGTCCACCGGCTGTCAGACCTGGATCCGCCCGTCGAGCTCGACGGGCGGATCCAGGTCTGACAGACGGCCGCCGAGGAGGCCGAACGGCTCGCAAACCGCCGGCTCCGCGAGGCGATCGAACAGCGCGATGTCACCATCCAGGGCCAGGACCTGCTCGCGCTGATCGAACGCGGCGCGAGCGCGGACTCGCTTCTAACCCGCGAACTCGACGGCGCCTACGAGGCCGCCGTCGAGGCCGCCCGGACGGAGCTGATCGAGGCCCTCGGGCTCGAGGAGCGGGCCGACCTCGCTCGGCGGGCGTTCGCGGACGAGCCGACCTACCCCGTGGCCCGCGACGAGGCCGTTGTTCGGGAGCTGCGCGACCAGCGGACCGCGGCCCGGGACCGCCGCGAGACCCAACGCAAACGCGAGCTTGCGGTCGAGCTCGCTGGGCTGCGCGAGCCCTGCGAGACGCTGGTCGAGGCGGCCGTCCGGCTGGACGCCGAGCTCGCCGTCGCCGGGTTCGCCCGGGAGTACGACTGTACCATGCCGACGATCGGCGGCGATGGCTTCGAGATCGTCGGCGGTCGGTCGCCGCTGTTCGATCTCCCGGTCTCGGAGATCGAGCCCGTCGAGTACGCCGTGACGCGCGTGCGGCTGCTCTCAGGGGTCAACAGCGGCGGCAAGACATCGGCGCTGGATCTGGTCGCGGCCGTCGCGACACTCGCACACATGGGTCTGCCGGTCCCCGCCGACGACGCCCGGATCGAGCGCCTCGACGAGCTGCACTACCACGCCAAGGCCCGCGGGACCCTCGACGCCGGGGCCTTCGAGGCGACGCTCCGGGAGTTCGGCGAGCTGGCGACGACGGTCAGCGCCGACCGGTCGGTGCTCGTGTTAGCCGACGAGCCCGAGAGCATCACCGAACCCGGGGCCAGCGCGATCATCGTCGCCGGGGTGCTCGAGGCGCTCGCACAGCGAGAGGCCACGGCGGTGTTCGTCTCACACTTAGCCCGGGAGATCCACGAGGCCGCTGCCGCCGAGATCGGCGTCGACGGAATCGCCGCAGAGGGTCTCGAGGACGGACGGCTGGTCGTCGACCGGAGCCCGGTCCGGGGACAGCTCGCCCGCTCGACGCCCGAGCTCATCGTCGAGAAACTCGCCGACGACGATCCCTTCTACCGGCACCTGCTGGAGAAGTTCTGACCGTCGAGCCAACCTTCTTAGCCGCTCGGGTCCCAGCAGTAGTATGGGATTCGACGAGATGGACGTCGAGCAGATCTGGATGGACGGGGAGTTCGTCGACTGGGACGAGGCACAGATCCACGTGCTCACCCACGGCCTGCACTACGGGACGGGCGTGTTCGAGGGGGTGCGGGCCTACGACACCGAGCGCGGCCCCGCCCTGTTCCGGTGGGAAGAGCACCTCGATCGGCTGTACGACTCTGCGAAACCCTACGACATGGAGATCCCGTATGAACCCGCCGAGCTGACCGCGGCCACGACGGAGCTGCTCGACCGGGAGGAGTTGGGCTCGTGTTACGTCCGGCCGATCGCCTTCTACGGGTACGACATGCTCGGTGTCAACCCCGCGGACGCGCCGGTCCGGGTCGCGATCGCGGCCTGGCCGTGGGGGACCTACCTCGGCGAGGAGGCGCTTGAGGAGGGTGTCGATGTCGGCGTCTCCTCCTGGCGGAAACACGCCTCCAGTCAGATCCCGACGAACTCGAAGGTCACCGGCGCGTACATAAACAGCGTGCTGGCCTCGCTTGAGGCCGAGCGCAACGGCTACATCGAGGCGATCGTCCTCAACAAGGAGGGAAACGTTGCCGAGGGCCCCGGCGAGAACATCTTCATGATCAAGGACGGCGAGATCTACACCACGCCGCTGTCGGCCTCGATCCTCGACGGGATCACCCGCGATACGGTAATCGAGCTGGCCCGCGAGCGGGGCTACTCGGTCACCGAACGGCCGATCTCTCGTGGGGAGCTGTACACCGCAGACGAGCTGTTTTTCTCCGGGACCGCCGCCGAGGTCACGCCGATCCGGTCGGTCGACGATGTCGAGATCGGAACGGGCACCAAGGGCCCGGTCACCGACGAGCTCCAGGCGGCCTTTTTCGATCTCGTCGAGCGCCGGCCGCCCGAACACGAGGACTGGTTCCGCCCGGTCTAACCGGCAACGATCCTTCCCGGAACCCTTATTGAGCCAGTCTGACTATTTGAGAGATGATGAGCCCCGAGCCAGCGACAGTCCTCGTCGTCGACGACGAGCGAGATGTCGCGGACGCGTACGCGGCGCAACTCGAAGAGGAGTTCATCGTCATGACGGCCTACGGCGGCCAACAGGCCCTCGACCGGATCGATGCGTCCGTCGACGTGGTCTTGCTCGACCGCCGGATGCCGGATATCTCTGGCGACGAGGTTCTCGAGAAGATTCACGGGCGGGGCCTCCAGGCTCGGGTCGCGATGGTCACCGCCGTCGATCCTGACTTCGATATTATCGACATGCCCTTCGACGATTACGTGATCAAGCCGGTCTCGCGGGCGGACCTGATCGAGACCGTCGATCGCCTGCTCACGACCTCCGAGTACGAGCGCCAGCTCCGGCGCTACTACAGCCTGACGGCAAAACACGCGACGCTGCTCGCGAACAAGCCCCAATCCGAGCTCGCCGAAAACGAAGAGTTCCAGGAGCTCGAAGCCGAGATAGACCGGCTCAAAGAAGAGCTCGAGGAGACGATCACAGGCTTTAGCGACGAGGAGTTCGCTGCCGCGTTCCGCGATCTCGGCTCCGACCTCCCAGACCCGAATCCGGATCGCTGACCGACTTCCGTAAGCGATTTTCCCGCTCCACCCGATCTACTCGTAATGTCACAACAGCTGCCGGACGTGCAGGCAACCAGTCCCGACGTGACCGTCGGGCTCAACCGGGTCGGCGTCACAGGCGTCGAGAAACTCGTGAAAGTCGCCCGGCCCGACCAGCGTCCGATCGTGCTGATGGCCGAGTTCGAGGTGTACGTCGATCTCCCGGCCTGGCGGAAGGGCGCAGACATGAGCCGGAACATGCAGGTCATCGACGAGACCCTTGAGGCGGCGGTCAGCGAGCCCGCCTACCGCGTCGAGGACGTCTGTGGCAACGCCGCCGAGCGGCTCCTCGAGAAACATGAGTACACCACGAGCGCCGAGGTCCGCATGGAAGCCGAGTACGTCACCCACGAGCAGACCCCCGCCTCCGGGCTCCAGACACAGAGCACCGCCAACATCATCGCCTCGGCGACCGCAACCGAGGACGGCACCCGCGAGGAGATCGGCGTCGAGGTCACCGGCATGACCGTCTGTCCCTGTTCGCAGGGTATGACCGAGAGCCGGGCCCGCGAGACGCTCCGCGGGCTCGAAGTCGAGGATGCGGTCATCGAGCGGTTCCTTGAGGAGGTGCCCCAGGCCGGCCACTCCCAGCGTGGTCACGCCACGCTTACCGTCGAGAGCGTCGGCGCTCCCGAGGTCGATCTCACCGATCTCATTGATATCGCCCGCGACGCGATGAGTGCACGCATCTACAACCTCGCCAAGCGTCCCGACGAGGATCACATGACCTTCGAGGCCCACGCCGACGCGAAGTTCGTCGAGGACTGCGTGCGCGCGATGGCAGAGGGCGTCGTCGAGGAGTTCCCAGATCTCCCTGACGAGGCGGTCGTGACGATGAAACAGTCAAACGACGAGTCGATCCACCAGCACAACGCCCACGCCGAGCGCGTCGCCCAGTTCGGCGACCTCGTCGCGGAAGT
>CAYREK010000105.1:0-4580 GCA_964423305.1 uncultured Halobacteriales archaeon
GCCCTCGATCTCTCTGCCTCGGACGCTTCGAACCAGGTCACGCGCGCACAGAACAACGGCGTCGATTACCTCATCCACCAGAACACCGGCGCGCCGATGCAGGTGTTGCTCGACTCGATCGACAGCGCCGGCGCCGACATCACGGTGATGGGGCTGACCTGGACCGTCGACGAGGGCAAGGCCCTCGACTCGCCGGAGCTGTTCGACGGGGTGCGGTATGTCAACTCGAACAAGTCCTTCGGCGAGGTTCAGTCCGAGGAGCCGGGCGGCTGGCAGATCATCGAAGAGTCGATCGAGCGCGAGGGCCGGGACATCGAGGACCCGACCGTCGCCAACATCAACTACGTCCGCGGGGTGGTTCACGCGCTGTTGGTCTATGAGGCGATGAGCGCGGCTGATGACCCCTCTTCTGGTCCGGCGGTCCGGGACGCGATCTTCGGACTCGACGATTTCGACGCGCGCGGACTCCTGATCGAGCCGGCGAACTTCCAGGACGGCGATCGTCGCCCGACGATGACCGGCCGGACCTACGAGGTACAGGACGGCGAGATGGTACCCGACCAGGACATCGAACTCCCCCGGCGGGAGGGCTGGATCCCGCCCTTCGAGTTTTAGCATGCGCGGAGCCGAGGGGGAGCCGCCGGCCGTGGCGCTCGACAACGCCGAGATCGTCTACGACCGGCACTTCCTGGCCGTTCAGGGCGTCTCGCTTGAGGCCCACCGCGGGGAGATCGTCGCCTTACTCGGTCCCAACGGCGCCGGCAAGTCGACGATCCTGAAGATGATCTCGGGCATCGGGCGGACCGAGCGTGGCGAGGTCACCCGCGGGTCGGTGCGCTTCGAGGGCGACGACGTCACCAACGCGAAGACGACGGAGATGGTCGACCGCGGCGTGACCCACATCCTCGAAGGCCGGCGGGTCTTCGAGGACCTGACCGTCGAGGAGAACCTGCGGTGTGGGCTCTACCGCGGCGGCCGGCGGCTCCGCTCGAAAAAAAGCGACTACGAGCTCGCATTCGAGTACTTTCCCCAGCTCGAGGACCTACTCGACGTGAACGCCGGCTACACGAGCGGCGGCGAACAGCAGATGCTCGTGATCGCCAGAGCGCTGATTCACCGCCCGAACCTCCTGTTGCTCGACGAACCCTCGCTGGGCCTGGCCCCGAAGCTGGTCGAGGACATCTTCGAGACGATGCGAGAGATCAACAAAAACGAGGACATCACGATGATCGTCGCCGACCAGAACGCAAAGGAGACCCTCGAGATCGCCGACCACGGCTACGTCCTCGAGGGCGGACAGATCGAGCTCAGCGGGCCGGCCGACGAGCTGGTCGACCGCGAGGAGATCAAGGAGTTTTATCTCGGGGCCGGCGGCGAGGAAAGCCAGTACTCCGAGGTGCGTCACTACAAGATCCGCAAGCGGTACAACTGACACTACCACTACCACGCATGGCAGGCACACAACAGACCACTGGCATCCGAGCGGGGCCACACGTTCCCCCCGAGCGGGCGGCGCTTGGCTGTCGCGAGGTGACAAAGACCTTCGGCGCGATCACGGCCGTCGACGGCGTCTCGATCGGCATCGAGGACGGCGAGTGGGTCTCGATCGTCGGCCCGAACGGCGCCGGCAAGACGACCCTGCTGAACGTGCTCAACGGCTTTTACGATCCGGACTCGACCGACGACCCCGACACCGGGCGGATCTTCCTCGACGGTGAGGATGTCACCGGTGTGAGGACACACGAGCGTGCGCGGGCGGGACTGGGCCGGACCTTCCAGGGTCTCGAGCTGTACGAGGAAGAAGACGTTATCGAGAACGTCATGGCGATCCGAGCGGTGCGCGAGAACCCGGGGCTGCTCTCGGCGCTTACCTACCTCGGGCCCGGCCGACAGCTCGAGGCCGAGAACATGCGCCGGGTCGAGGAGATCATCGATTACCTCGAGCTGTGGGAACACCGTCATAGCACCGTCGCGAGCCTCCCGCTTGGCATCCAGCGCCGGGTCGATCTCGCCCGGACGCTCGCGCTCGAGCCGGACGTGGTGTTGCTCGACGAGGCGATGAGCGGTCTCACCTACGACGAAAAGTACGACATGTTCCGGTTTCTCGCCGACCTCAACGAACAGGAGGGACTGACGATGGTGATGATCGAACACGACCTCGAGGTCGTGACTGACGTCTCCGAGCGGATGATCGTGCTGCATCAAGGCTCGGTGATCGCCCGGGGCGACCCAGATGCGGTCGTCGCCGATCCAGAGGTGCGGCGCATCTACACGGGGGTGGGCGAGTGAGCACCCCCAGCGAGCCGGCCGCGGACGAGGTCGCTGATCCCGTCGCCGAGACCGACCCCGAAATCGAGGCAGAGGCGTCCTCGGGGCCGCGGATCGACCGGATCGTCACCGCGCCCGAGGGCGACATCGAGATCATCGACCAGGCGCTCCCGGAGGTGCTGCTCGAGCACGTCGAGGAGAACGGCAAGGATACCGCCCTGCGGTGGAAACGCTACGGGGTCTGGGAGGAGTTCACCTGGACGGAGTACTACGAGCGGGTCAAACACTTCGCGCTCGGGCTCGAGACGCTCGAGTTCGGCGCCGAGGACGTGCTCTTTACGATCGGCTACAACCGTCCCCACCAGCTGTGGGCGTGGCTGGCTGCACAGTCACTTGGCGGCATGGCCGCGCCGAACTACGAGGACATGCTCCCCGAGGGGATCGGCAACCAACTCGAGTTGCTCGACCCGCGGGTGGCCTACGCCGAGGACCAGGAGATGGTCGACAAGCTCCTCCAGGTGGCAGATCGCACGCCGGCGCTCGAGGCGATCGTCTACCGCGACCCCAAGGGCATGTTCCGGTACGACGACACCGCGGTGCCGGTGATCGGCTACGAGGAACTCGAAGACCGGGGCCGCGAGCGGGCAACAGAGGAGGTGACCGACGAGGACTTCGCCGACCGGATCAGGGGGCTCGACCCCGACACAACGGCGATGCTCTCCCCGACTTCGGGCACGACCGGCATGCCAAAGCGGGTCAAGCTGACCCATCTCAACTTCGTCAACCTCGCAAACGCCGCGATCGAGATCGACCCCCTGCCCGAGGAGTCCGATTACTTCTCGTATCTCCCGATGGCTTGGGTCGGCGAGCAGATGATCCTGATCGCGGCGGCCTTCGTCGGCGGCTGGACCGCGAACTTCCCCGAACAGCCCGAAACCGAACAGGAGGACCTCCGCGAGATCGGCCCGGAGATCATCTTCTCCTCGCCGAACGCCTACGAGGGCTGGGTCGCAGATATCAAAGCCAAAATCGAGAACAGCACCCGCCTGAAGCGGTGGGTCTACGACCGGGCGATGCAGATCGGCGAGCAGTACGCCCGGTACACGAGCGGAGACCGCAGCGACCAGCATCCCCCACTCGGGCTCAGGCTGAAACACCGGCTCGCACACTGGGTGGCCTACCGGCCGATCCTGGATAAGATCGGACTCAAGCGCGCCAAAAACGTCTACACCGGCGGTGGCCCTCTCGGCGAGGATCACTTCCAGTACTACCACGCCCTCGGTGTCGAGCTGAAACAGATCTGGGGGCAGTCGGAGGTCTGTGGCTTCGTCACGATGCACCGCGACGGCCGGATCGAGGCAGACACCGTCGGCGAGGTCTTCCCGAACGTCGAGGTCGGGCTCACCCCCGAGGGCGAGCTCGTCGTCCGGGGGCCGGTGGTCACCGACGGCTACTACAACCAACCCGAGAAGACCGAGTCGACCCTCGAGGGCGAGTGGCTCCACACCGACGACTTCGGCGCGGTCACCGACGACGACCAGGTGAAGGTTCTCGACCGGATGGACGACGTCATGGAGCTGACCGACGGCTCGGCCGTTGCGCCGATCAGCGTCGAGACGAAGCTGAAGTTCAACCCCTACATTAAGCAGGCGCTGGTCGTCGGCGACGGCCGGGAGTCACTGTCGGCGGTGGTGAACATCCGGTACGACAACGTCTCTGAGTGGGCCGACCAACGGGACATCCAATACTCCGGGTACCGGGAGCTCACCGAGCGTCCGGCCGTCCACGAGCTGCTCCGCCGGGAGGTCGTCGCGACGAACGAGGAGCTGGGCGAGCACCCGATCGAGCGGTTCGTCGTCCTGTTCAAGGAGTTCGACGCCGACGACGGCGAGCTCACCCGGACCGGCAAGATCCGCCGAGAGGTCGTCACCGACCGCTTCCAGGAGATGATCGACGAGCTGTACGCCGGCGCCGAGACCGTCGAACTCGAGACGACGATCGTCTACCAGGACGGCCGCGAGTCGACCGAACGCGGCGAGATGCGCGTCGTCGATGTCGACGAGGTCGTCACCGAGCTCCCGGGGGGTGAGTGACGTGGTAGATATCGCCACCGGCTTCGAGTATTTCGTCACTGGTCTCGGCAAAGGCTCGGTGTACGCGCTGATCGCGGTCGGGTTCGCACTGATTTACAAGGTAACCGGCGTGTTGAACTTCGCGCAGGGCTGGTTCGCCGCGCTGTTCGGGCTCCTCCCGGTCGTGCTCTCGACGTCGCTCGTGGTCTCGTTCGAGGTGTCCCCGCTCGCGGCGGTCGC
>CAYREK010000106.1:0-4487 GCA_964423305.1 uncultured Halobacteriales archaeon
TCGCCCAGGCGAGTCTCCACGGCGCGCGCATCCTCGAAGTCGATGGCAACTTCGACACCTGCCTGGACATCGTCCAGGCGCTTGCCCGCAGCGGCGAGGCGTACCTGCTCAACTCGTTGAATCCCTTCCGGCTCGAGGGACAGAAGACGATCGGCCTGGAGATCTTAGAACAGTTCCGCGACGAGGAGGGATCCTATCCCGACCGGATCGTCCTCCCGGTCGGCAACGCCGGCAACACCGCCGCCCTGTACAAGACCTTCCGTGAGCTGGTGGCAAGCGGCGCGCTCGCAGAGAGCGAGGTGCCCGCGCTCACCGGGGTCCAGGCGGCCGGCGCGGCGCCGATGGTCGAGGCGATCGAACACGACCGGGACGAGCCCAGACGCTGGGCGGACGTCGAGACGATCGCGACGGCCATCCGGATCGGCAACCCCGTCAACGCGCCAAAGGCTCTGCCCGGGATTCGGGAGACCGGCGGCACCGCCGTCGCCGTCAGCGACGAGGCGATCACCGACGCACAGCGGGCGCTGGCGGGCCAGGGGATCGGCGTCGAGCCGGCCTCAGCAGCCTCGCTCGCCGGCCTGCGGGAACTCCGCGATCGGGGCATCGTCGCGGCCGACGAGGAGGTGGTCTGTCTGGCGACGGCCCACTTACTGAAAGATCCCGACGCGGCCGCGGTCGCGGGCGGCGACCCCGAGCCCGTCCCGGGCACCGTCGAGGGCGTGCGCGAACACTTAGCCGAGTGATCGACAACCGGTCAGATCAATACCGGCGGCTCAGGCCGTTGCGACGGCCTCGAGCCGAGCGTACTCGTCGTCGGTCAACTCGATCTCGGCGGCCGCGACGTTCTCTTCGAGATGCTCGAGACTTGCAGTTCCAGGGATCGGGAGCGTCACCGGCGAGTGCTCGAGCAGCCACGCCAGCGCGATCTGGTACATCGTCGCCTCCCGCTTGGCGGCGATCTCCTCGATCGCGTCGCGGGCGGCACCAAACTCGCCGCCGGCGAGTGGATACCACGGCATGAAGCCGATCCTGTAGGACTCACACGCCTCGAGGACCCGCTCGTCCTCGCGGTGGGCGAGGTTGTACCGGTTCTGGACGGTCGCGATCTCGACGATCTCCCGGGCCCGCTCAAGCTGCTCGACCGAGACGTTCGAGAGCCCGACCTGCTCGATCAGTCCGGCATCTTTCAATTCGGCGAACGCGTGGACGCTGTCCTCGAAGGGCGTGTCCGAGTCCGGGCGGTGCAGCTGGTAGAGATCTATTGTCTCCACGCCCAGCCGGTCCCGGCTCGCGAGCACCTGGTTGTGGATGTACTCGGGATCGCCGTGGGGGAGCCACTTGCCGTCGCGGGTGCGCAGCAGGCCAGCCTTGCTCGCGACCAGTGCTCGCTCGGGCGCGGCCGTGGCCCCGAGCAGCCGCTCGCTCACGCCCGGGCCGTATGAGTCGGCCGTGTCGATGAAATCGACGCCCAGCTCGAGCGCCTGCTCGATCACCTGCGTCGCCGCCCGCTCGTCGGCCGGCGGGCCGATAATATCCGGTCCGGTGAGCCGCATCGCGCCGAATCCCAGCCGGTGGATCGTCCGGTCGCCGATCTCGAAGGTATCCCGTACCATATTCATTCGCCGACCCCCGGAGCAAAAACACACGCGTTTCCTCGGCCGGGGGCCCGGAGTGAAAAAGACTAGTACCGTGAGCCCCCCAGCGGTGGTATGAGCGACACAGCGCAGTTCGATCCGGCGGGGATCGAGGCCAAGTGGCAGCGCGCCTGGGACGAGGCGGGCGTCTTCGAGACGCCCGAGGACGCCGACGATCCCACCTACGTGCTCGCCATGTTCCCCTATCCCTCCGGCGAGATGCACATGGGCCACGTCCGCAACTACGCGATCACGGACGCCTACGCCCGGTACCGGCGCATGCAGGGGGACGCAGTGTTGCACCCGATGGGGTGGGACTCGTTCGGACTGCCCGCCGAGAACGCCGCCATCGAGCGCGACACCAACCCCGAGGAGTGGACCCGCGAGTGTATCGCGAACATGAAATCCCAGATGAACCTCATGGGGCTGGGATTCGACTGGGACCGGGAGGTAGTGACCTTCGAACCGGAGTATTACCAGTGGAACCAGTGGCTCTTCCTGCGGGCCCACGAGGCCGGACTCGTCGAACGGCAGGCCGCCGAGCTGAACTGGTGTCCCGACTGCGAGACGGTGCTGGCAGACGAGAACGTTCACCAACACCCCGAGCACGAAGACGGCGTCTGCTGGCGGTGTGACACGCCCATCGAGCACCGCGAGCTCGACCAGTGGTTTTTCAAAACGACCGAGTACGCCGACGAGCTGTACGACAGCCTGGACGAGCTCGGCGGCTGGCCCGAGAACGTCCGGGAGATGCAGCGCAACTGGATCGGCAAACAGGAGGGCGCGACGCTGGGCTTCGAGCTGACCACCGGCGACACCGTCGATATCTTTACCACCCGGCTCGATACGATCCACGGCGCGACGTTTTTCGCGCTCGCGCCGGGCCACGAGCTCGCCCAGGAACTCGCGGCGGAGGACGAGGCCGTCGCGGAGTACATCGACCGGGCCGAGCGCGAGGAGCTGGCCCAGACCTCCGGCGTGTTCACCGGCGAGTACGCGATCAATCCCGCGACTGGCGAGGAAATCCCCGTCTACGTCGCCGACTACGTGCTCGAAGCCATCGGCACCGGGGCGCTATACGCGGTGCCGGCCCACGACGAGCGCGATCACGCCTTCGCCCGGGAACACGACATCGAGATCCAGCAGGTCGTCGAACCCGCCCCGGGGGCCGAGACCGACCCCGACGAGATCGACGTCCAGACGACCGCCTACGCCGAGGACGGCGTGCTCACGAACAGCGGCGAGCTCGACGGGCTCACGAGCGCCGAAGCCCGCGAGCGGGTCCGTGAGGCGTTCGGCGGCGACCGCCACACCGCACACAGCCTGCGAGACTGGTGTATCTCCCGCCAACGGTACTGGGGCACGCCGATCCCGTTCGTCGAATGTCCCGACTGCGGACACGTCCCCGTCCCCGAAGCGGAGCTGCCCGTCGAGCTGCCCGAGTTTATCAACACCACCGGCAACCCCCTCGACGCGGCCGAGGAGTGGAAACGGACGACCTGTCCCGAGTGTGGCGGACCCGCCGAGCGCGAGACCGACACGATGGACACCTTCGTCGACTCCTCGTGGTACTTCCTTCGGTACGTCTCGCCGCATCTCGAGGACGCGCCCTTCGACGCCGAGCGGGCGAGCGACTGGCTGCCGGTCGATCACTACGTCGGCGGAATCGAGCACGCCACGATGCACCTGATCTACGCCCGGTTTTTCACGAAGGTGCTCGACGACCTAGGGCTGCTCGAGGGCGTGCGCGAGCCGTTCGATCGCCTGCTCACCCAGGGGATGGTCCGCAAGGGCGGCGAGGCGATGAGCTCCTCGACCGGCAACGTCGTCTCGCCGGAGCCGTTCGTCGCCGAGCACGGTGCCGACACCGCCCGACACTTCATGCTCGGTGCCGCCCAGCCCGAGAAGGACTTCGACTGGACCGAGGAGGGCGTCCAGGGATCACGCTCGTTCCTGCGGGGACTGTACGAGCTGGCCGATCGAGCCCCAGTCGGCGAGGACCGGTCGGATCCGGCCGCCGAGTACGTTCGCCGGGAGACCGCGGCGACGGTCGCCACCGCGACCGAGGAGATCGAGCAGTTCCGGTTCAACCACGCGCTGCAGGCAATCGAGGAGCTGGTCGGACTGTTGCGCCGATACGCGGGCGAGGGCGGTCCGGTTCCAGATCGAGCGACCGTCGAGAACGGGGTTACCGCGGCGGTGCGACTCGTCGCGCCGATCGCGCCACACGTCGCCGAGGAGGCCTGGGCAGCGCTCGGCCACGACGGGCTGGTCGCCGAGGCCGACTGGCCGACCGCCGAGCTCCCGGCCGAGTACGACCTCGAACGCCAGCTGGTCGCGGACACGCAGGCCGACGTCCGCGAGATCGTCGACATCGCCGGGATCGACGATCCCGGCGAGATCGCCATCGCGGTCGCCCCGGACTGGAAACACCGCGCCCGCGAGATCGCCACCGAGGCTGACGGCGACGCCGTCGGTGTCGTGATGAGCGATCCCGAGTTGCGCGAGCGCGGCGAGGACGCCGCCGCGTACGCGAAAGAATTGGCCGCACGTGAGTATCTCGATCCGGTCCTCTCGCCCGACCGTGAACGGGCCACGCTCGAGCGGGCGGCCTGGCTGCTCGAAGACGAGTTCGACGCGACCGTCACCGTCGCGGCCGCCGCAGACGCCCCGGAGCTAGCCGCAGACGCCGTGCCCGGCCGCCCCGCGATCGATATCCAGGAGTAGTCCGACGGAAACGAGCATCTGTCCTCCGACGAGCGACTCCGGCGGTCGACTCGTCCGCACGTTTTTATCGACGGAGCAGGCGCAATACCACGTCGTTCACGGCGTTAACGAGACGCAAGCGTCTCG
>CAYREK010000107.1:0-4443 GCA_964423305.1 uncultured Halobacteriales archaeon
GTCCATCTCCGAATGTCTGAAACTGGCGGTGTTCAGATAAGGATGAATAGTGAGGCGGTGTGTTTTCTGAGTGTCCATGCCCGAAAACACACGCCTCAGCGGTAGTATCGACCAGATCGACTTAGAGTTTGTTGAACGAGAAGCGACACCGCGACTGCTGATGAAGCTGGGTATTCAGCTACATCTGTCTGGATTATCGCTTTCGAATACCGTTTCAATTCTTGAGATATTCGGTGTCGAACGAGCGCGATCTACCGTCCATAATTGGGTTCACAAAGCCGATCTACAGCCAGAGTCTGGTCGATCTCCGGATCACGTTGCGGTTGATGAGACCGTGATCCGACTCAACGACGAGCAGTACTGGCTGTACGCTGCTGTCGATCCCGAAACAAACGAATTACTCCACACAAAGCTTGAGCCGACAACAAACAAGGTGATCGCTCACGCTTTCTTCACCGAGCTCCGCGAGAAACACGACGTCGAGAACGCCGTGTTTCTCATCGATGGATCGCTCTCGCTGAAAGACGCCTGCTCACGACACGGCCTCGATTTCAGATACGAACGTCATGGAAATCGGAATAGTGTCGAACGTGTCTTTCGTGAGGTAAAAAGGCGAACCTCCTCGTTTTCAAACTGTTTCAGCAACGCCGAAGCAGAAACAGCCGACGACTGGCTTCGATCGTTCGCCTTCGCATGGAATCAGCTAATCTGAACACTACCGGGTCGACAGAGTTTAGTCCCGTAATCGGGTACGATCGATCGGGGCCCGTAGCTCAGTCCGGTAAGAGCCCCCGGCTCATACGACTTCGCGTCACGCGGCGCGAGTCTGGGACACCGGGTATGCGGTGGTTCAAATCCGCCCGGGCCCATCCTGCAGGCGTTTCGAAACTCATCCTCGGTTCTCGCCGCGAGGATCCCACACATCGCTCCAGACCGCGGTGGCGACCAACACGCCCACGCCGACCAGCTGCACGCCAGCACCGACGGCGGTGTCGACGCCGCCGCCCGTGCTCCCGACGACCGCGAGCCCGGTCACCGACAGCGCGGCCCCGAGAGTAAACATCGTCACGGCGCCTTTCTCTCTGATTCTGTTCCGGAGGGACTCTATCATCGTATCTTCTAGTTGGAACTCCACGCCCGAGTACCCACACGCTAGCTATCTTGATCCGACTCGCAACAGCTACTAGCTATACACATAGATCGGCGGCGCTCCGTTCTCGTGGGGTTGCCTCACGACTGTCTTGGGACCCCATCGGAGCGCCCGGTCGGCCGCACAGGTCGAGAGAGTGCTCCTTGCTCCTATTCGCGGTGACGAGCATTATCGACCCGCTTGCCGCCAGCCCTGTGGGATCACTCGGTCTCGGCGCTGATATCGGTGACCAGCTGCTTGCCGACCGACCGCGTGGAGCCGTCGACGAGTTCGAGCGTGTACATGCTCCCGAAGTCGTCGTACTCCAGCACGGTCAGTTCCGTCTCCTCGCCGTCGGTGAGGTGGTGTGGCTCGGCGAATGTCACCGTGTACCGTCGATCGCTCATGTACGCTCAAAGGCGTCGACCCGCTTGGTGCTGTCGGTCTCCAGAGTCGGTCTTCGAAGGCGCGCCGCCCGGCGGGTCTCGATTCCCACCTCCGACGTCGGTCGTTGCCTGCCGACCGGGAGACCGGAGCTCCCACGGATCGCTTCCCTGTCGGCTCGTTCCCACCCCTTGAGACCGCGGCGTCGGTCGCGTTGCGGAGCCTGGCACTCGTCGGAGTGTCTCTCCTCGTGCACCTCTCCCGGCGCTCTGAGATCTCGCAGGCCGAGCGTCCGTGACCCGTCCTTGACGAGACTCAGGCGGTCGCGAACAGGACGACCGGGACTCCGGCCAGAAACGCCGCCAGGACGAACGCGAAGCCGGTCGACTTGACTCGGCGGCCGTAGTCGTTGAGGTCGTCGCCGTCGGTGCTCAGGATCGTAGCGAGTCGGCTCGGATGTCTGAACGGACTCGGCGGCTTCGGCGCTCGGATCCGGACTCGGAGCCGGCGGTACTCGGTGAACGACCAGACGCCGTACGTGACCAACCCACAGACTACGCCGAGCCAGGCCAGCGCCACGCCGAGTAGGGGAAGCCCGGCTGGGTCGGTCAGGCCGATCTCCGCCGGCGGGCTCTCGGCGTCGCTCGGCTCGCCGACCGCTGCAACCGCGACGACGGTGAGGGCTATCGCCGCGACCCCGAACGCGACCGCTCCCCAGACGAGGCGGACGCTAAGCCGGTGGACCCGGTCGCGATCGAGTGCCAACAGCCGCTCGTGTGGCAGTCCGTCGACGGCCGTCTCGTCGCGCAGCTCGGTGTCCCTCCCAGGGGTCTGCGTCCCGACGGCGTCGAGCCCGAGCATGAGAGCGCCGATCCCGCCGATCGTAAAAAAGGAGATCGGACCACGGAGGTTTGTCTCGCGTTCGAGAAACCCCGTCCCGGGAGCGTCCGGATCGACGTAGGCGGTCACCACCGATCCGGGCCGATACCCCACGATCGCCGACTCCGCTCCCGATCGGGTCTCGTACGACCGATCGAAGCTGCTCGGTCTCAGCCGGTCGCTGGTGTAGGTCTCTCCACCGTACTCGTACCGAAACTCGACCTCGGGGTCGTACTCGACACCCCGCCGTTTGTCTACCTGTTCGACCCCGGCGTCTGTGACCGTTGCCTCGACCGAGACAGCGTCGTCGATCGCTCCGGTTTGCTGGAGGTAATCGTGCCGAACGCGGCGAGCCCGACCGCTGCGATCACGAGGACGACCCGCAACCGGGAGAGCGTGACCTGAGTCTCTCCGACGGTGATCTGCATCCACCCGACGGTTCGTCGACGGCCCGTATTTTTGTTGTCGCTCGTCTCCGTGCCCGCAACTCGACTCTCGCGCCGATCGCACGTCTCCCGTGTTCGTTCCGGCCCCGCGCCGAGTTCCCACTCGGAGTTGTACCCGACCCCCGACTCACTCGTCCTTGAGTCGGCTCCGGTCCCAGAACTCGGGCTCGATGCCGTTGGGCTGGTAGAGGGGATGGATCGGGTGCCCGTCGGCGGTCGTATCGAGCGCCCACAGCTCCGTATCGAGCAGTCCCGCGACCCGTCGCCCCCGATCCCTGAGCGCGCCGTGGGTGCCTCACGCGGCGACGACCGCCGCCGTCCGGTCGACGAGCCGGCGGAGGTGGGCGTCGTTTTCCGGCCCGACCGGATCGGCGTGCTCTGTGAGTGCCGACGGATCGGTGCTCCGGAGGGCAAACAGGTTCCCGATCTCGACCCCGCCGTAGCCCCACCGCCGCGCGTAGCCGACACACCGCCGGCAGGTCGGATCAAGCGAGCTCGCGTCGGCGGTGCTCGGATTCAGCATGACGAATCCCAGCCGCGGTGTTTCCGGCTGCCAGGCGCGCCACAGCCGGTACCGGTAGGTCCCGGTCTCGTCGATCGTGGCGCCTCTGTCGACGATCTCGGCGTCGTTGGGCTCGCCGGCGATCAGGTCGGTCATCGGCTCGGTCGCGAGTAGGCGCCCCGGACACAAAGTCGCCGCGACGACGGCTTGAGCCGACAGGTTATAGACCGGTCGGGCGGTACGACCGACGGATGTTCGAGTACCCGTGCCCGGACTGTTTCACGACGAACGCCCTCCACGACGCCGACTGCCGGTTCGAGGGCACCGAGCGGGCCCGGATCGAACGCGCCTACGTCGACGTCCTGAGCACGATCCTCGCCGAGACCACCGACGGGCGGCTCTCCGAGGCCGACCTGCGCGACCGTCTCTCCGATCGGTGGGGGCCGCTGTACGACGCCGCATTGGGCCGGCTCACTGCACACCACTACCTCCGGGAGACCGCAGCGGGGCTCGAGCCGGTCGCCGCCGACACCCGGATGGACGAACAGGAGCCGACCGCGCCGTCGCTGGCGCTCCTCTGGGAGCGCGGGAGCGTCCCGGGCTGTCACGACAACGCGATCTTCGCGCTCATCTCCTGGCACGAACTCCACGGGTTCGACTGGGCCCAGACTCGCGAGCGGATGCTCGAGTGGTTCGACCGGACCGGGACCTGGGCCCGCGGTGGGTTCGAGGAGTCTTCGCCGGCCGCGGTGCTTTCGAACAAACGTCACGTCCACGAGAAAGGCTACGGCTGGAAGGAAAAAGCCGAGATGGCTGCCGGCGTCGTCGAGAGCAGCCTCTAGCTCCCGGCTGCCGGATCGGTCGTCGTCTCGCCCGTCTCGTCGCCGATGTCGGACCCGTTCTCCTCGAAGACGAACCGACCGTCTCGCTGGATCACCTCGCCGTCGACCTCGATCCGAGAGTCCTCGCTCATATCGACGATCATGTCGGCGTGAACCGCGCTGTCGTTGAACTCGATGTCCGGTCCGACGGTCTCTTCGTAGGCTCGTCCGAGCGCCATGTGGACGGTGTCGCCCATCTTCTCGTCGAACAGCATGTTGTAG
>CAYREK010000108.1:0-4397 GCA_964423305.1 uncultured Halobacteriales archaeon
CACGTGGGCGATGTCGGCGAGGTGGTAGGCGTCGACGGCCTCGGCGGCCCGCTGGATCTCGGCGAACTCCACGTCCCGGGGGTACGCCGAGTAGCCGGAGACGATCACGTCCGGCTCGAACTCTCGTGCGACCTCGTGGAGCTGCTCGTAGTCGATGTAGCCGGTCTCTGGGTCGACCTCGTACTGCTCGACCTCGTAGGTCTGTCCGGTGAAATTGGCCGGGTGCCCGTGCGAGAGGTGCCCGCCGTGATCGAGGGCCATCGAGAGGATCTTGTCGCCGGGATCGAGGATCGACAGGTACACTGCCATGTTGGCCTGTGTCCCCGAGTGTGGCTGGACGTTGACGTGCTCTGCCCCCCACAGCTCTTTCGCGCGTTCGATCGCCAACTGCTCGATCCGGTCTGCGTTCTCACAGCCCGCGTAGTAGCGCTCGTCGGGATACCCCTCGGCGTACTTGTTCGTCAGCTCCGAGCCCTGCGCGGCGAGTACCGCCTCGCTGGCGTAGTTTTCACTCGCGATCAGCGTCAGGGTTTCCGACTGGCGTGTCCGCTCTGCAGCCAGGGCCGCCGCCGCCGCCGGATCGGTTTCCCGAACTCGATCGTACATACAGATTAGTGCGGCCCGAGAGACAATAATCTGCCCATCGCCCGGGGCGATCTCCGGGGGCCTGCGGGACGGGCTCTCCTGCTGGCTCCGGGAGAGGCGATACCCAAACCCTCTTTTGTCGACCTGCCAATACCGGCGTGATGGTCGAGCCGCTGACGCTGGTTCTCGTCGGGATCGTCCTCTACACGGCGATTGCCCTGGCGCTCAAGGCCCGCGGGTACGTCCCCGAGTCGGTGAGTCTGACCGGTCCGGTGACGACGATCCGGACCCAACGCGGACGAGCGCTGTTGAACCGCTTGGCCCGCCGCGAGCGGTTCTGGCGCGCCTGGGGCAACGTCGGCGTCGGGATCGCGCTGGTGGTGATGGTGCTTGCCGGCTTCGTCGTCGCCCTCACGATCGTCGCCGTGATCAACCAGCCCGAGGCACAGGCCGTCGAGAACCCACAGAACGTGCTCGTGATCCCGGGCGTCAACGACTTCCTCCCGCTGTCTGCGGCCCCCGAGATCGTCTTCGGACTCCTGGTCGGACTGATTGTCCACGAGGGCGGCCACGGCCTGCTCTGTCGGGTCGAGAACATTGAGATCGACTCGATGGGGATCATCTCGCTTGCCTTTGTTCCGATCGGAGCCTTCGTCGAACCCGACGCCACGGACCAGCAGGCCGCCGACCGGGGCGCACAGACCCGAATGTTCGCGGCCGGGATCACCAACAACTTCGCCGTGAGCGCGATCGCGTTACTCCTGCTCGTGCCGGTCGCGGGCGCGGTCGCCGTCGCACCGGGGGCGCCGGTCGGAGACACGCTGCCCGGCTCGGGCGCCGAGCAGGCGGGACTCGGGCACGGCGACCGGATCACCGCGGTCGAGGGAACCCCCGTGGAGAACGGCTCGCAGCTCGAGGACCTCCTCGATGAGACCGAGGGTGAGACACTCGCCGTCGAGCGGGCGGACGCCTCGGACGTGACCGTCGACCGACGACTGTTGCTCGTCGGATCCGTCGACGGTATCGCCGACGGGATCGTCGGCGAGGAGCCCCTGACGCGGGTCACCGCGGTCGCGGGGACGACCGTCGACACCGAGGCCGGCTTCGCCGCCGCCGTCGCGGACGCCCCGCCGGTCGTGACGATCGCGACCGAGGATCGCGGTGAAACGGAGCTACCGATCGGCGCGCTCGTCGCCGCCGCCGACGCCGACGGACCGCTCGCTGGCGCGGCACCGGACCTCCCCGAGGCGCCGTTCGTGATCACCGCGATCGACGACCAGCGGATCCTCGCGGCCGACGAGCTCAGAGACGAACTCGACGATCTCGAGGCCGGCGCGACCGTTACCGTCGAGACCTACACCCTTGATGGCACCGCGAGCGAACGCGAGGTCGCGCTCGGCGACACCTCGACGCTCGGGATCACGGTCCAGGACGGGTACACCGGGCTCCTGTTCGACGACTTCGGCGTGGATCCGTACCCGGCCGAGAACTTCCTCGGCATCCTCGACGGCAGCGCAGCCGGCGAGAACGCGCCGCCGGTCGCGAGCGTGCTCGTGTACATGGGACTGTTGCTCGTGTTGCCGTTCGCGACGCTCGTCGACCCGGACCTGACGTACAACTTCGCCGGCTTCACCAGCGACATTACGAGCTTTTTCATCGTCGAGGGCCCGCTCGCGGTCGCCGGCGGCGGCGTCTTGCTCGCCGCGAACCTACTGTTTTGGACCGGGTGGATCAACCTCAACCTCGCGATATTCAACTGCATTCCGGCGCTCCCGCTGGACGGCGGACATATCCTCCGGACCAGCACCGCCTCGATCGTCTCTCGGCTCCCCGTCGAGCGGGGCCGCACCCTCGTCACCGTGTTCACGCTGCTGGTCACCGCCGGCATGCTCGGGGCACTGCTCGTGGTCGTGCTCGGTCCCGCGTTGTTGTAGTCTCGCTCGCGGGTCGTCCACGGCCGACTCTCGGACGCTCCGAGAGGAGAACGCTTTAGCGGTGTCGGTCGTAGGCCAGCACATGCCCGACCGACGGGATCCGCCCCCAACCGAGGAGGGGTGGTTCGCACTCCACGAGTTTTGGACGATCGACTGGGACACCTGGCGCGGCGCGGACGCGAGCGACCGCGAGCGGGCCCTCGAGAGTGGCACCGAGTACCTCGAAGAGGCCGTCGCGGTCGCCAACGCCGAGGAGGGCGCCTCGGCGGCGTACTCGGTGCTCGGCCACGAGGCGGACTTACTCGTCGTCCACCTGCGGCCCTCGACGGCGGACCTCGACGCGCTCTCCCGGCGGTTCGCGCTGACGCCGTTTGCGGCCTACGTCAACCGGACCCACTCGTTTGTCTCGGTCACCGAGGCCTCAGGGTACTCCGAGCGGGCCCGCCAGTACTTCGAGGACGACCTCGATCCGGACTCCGGGCTGGCCCGGTACATCGACGCCCGTCTCGAGCCGACCATCCCCGAGGCGACGCATGTCTGTTTCTACCCGATGGACAAGCGCCGCCGGCCCGAGCAGAACTGGTACGACCTGCCCTTCGAGGAGCGGGCCGAGCACATGGCCGCTCACGGCGAGATCGGCCGGGAGTACGGCGGCCAAGTGACCCAGATGGTCACGACCGCCGTCGGGCTCGACGACTGGGAGTGGGGGGTGACCCTCTGGAGCGACGAGCTCACAGACGTGAAAGACCTCCTCTACGAGATGCGCTTTGACCCCTCGACCTCGCAGTACGCGGAGTTTGGCTCCTTTTTCGTCGGGCGTCGGCTCCCCCCGGCGTCGCTGTCGGCGCTGCTCGCCGGCGATCGGGTGCCGGCCGAGGAGTCCTCAATGGACGTGGCCGCCGCCGACTCAGACGCAGGCGAGTCAACCGCCAGCGACCCGGCTCACGAGTCGGGCGGGCTGACCGACGCTCCGGCCGAGGATATCCCGGCCCGCCTGGTTCGACTGGGACTCTCACCGGCCGAGCGAACCGACGCCTACGTCGTGATCTGTTACTCCATGGCCGAGGCGACGGCACTCGCCGATGCCGTTGCCGACCTGCGCGAGGACTTCGACCGGTATGACTCCCACGAGGAGACCGTCGTCAGGGCCCACGACGGACGGTCGGCGGTCGCGAGCCTCTGGACGAGCCGGCGGGCCGCGGACACCGCCGCTGGCTTTCTAACCGACCTGCCCGATGTCGGTAAGACCGTCCACGGCCCGGTCGAGGCGGCCGGAACCGACCGAGACGGCGAGTCACCGACCGAAACCCCCCCGAACGACCGGCCCGAACAGGGCGTTCGCGAGGAACTCGCCGCGGCCGGGGTCTACGCCGGGCAGCCCCGATCGGGCGATCTACACGCGGTCGCGGTCTACTCCGACGCCGACCTCGACGCACTGACCGAGGCCGCCGCGGCGCTGACCGACGCCGTCGGCGACCACGACGATCACGAGGGAACCGTGGTCTACAGACGCCGGGACGGCCCCACCGCGGCGGTCGTCAGCCGGTGGCGCGCGGAGCCGCCGACTGCGGTCGGCGAGCAACTCGCGGAGCTTCCCGGCGTGCTCGGCCGTCCCGGCGACGGCGACGGCTTCGAGACGCTCGGGCTCTTCTATCGGGTCGAGCCAACCCATCGGGAGGACTTCGTCGAGAAGTTCGACGACGTCAAGAATCTGCTCGGAGACACCGACGGCCACCGCGATAGCGCCTTGCTCGTAAACACCGCCGACGAGACGGACATGTTCATCGCGAGCCGGTGGGACAGCAAGGACGACGCCATGGCCTTCTTCCGCTCCGACGAGTTCTCCGAGACGGTGAGCTGGGGCCGGGACGTGCTCGC
>CAYREK010000109.1:0-4267 GCA_964423305.1 uncultured Halobacteriales archaeon
TGCGCGGACTGCGCTGCTCGTTGAGGAAGGGGGATTTCCGCCTGCATTCAGCTAAGCCGTTCAAACGGCCGTTTGAGCCGACACAACGGCTACACCTATCCCGTGAACAGATCAGCGCGCATGTCAGAAAACTACCGCCTTCCGCTAATCGCCACCGCGACGCTCTTGATGGCGGTCCTCGCCGCCGGAGTCGTCGGGTTGGGCGTCGTCGGAGCGGACGAGCCGACCGACCGAACGGACACGCGGCAGCTCTCGGCCGGAGGGGACGGTCCCGATCGAACGATCGCCGTCAGCGCGACCGGAACCGCGAGCGCGGCCCCAGACGAGGCCGTCGTCTGGATCACGGTGACCGCCGAGGGAGCGGAGACGAGCGTGGTTCGTGACGAACTCGCGGCCAACAGCACCGAGCTCGAGTCGCATCTCGAGGAGTTGGGCGTCGAGTACCGCGCCACGGGCTACGAGATCGAGACGCCGCGTGCGCCGCGGGATCGGGACGTACCCGACGCCGTCGGCCGCCACAGTTACGAGGTCACCGTCGACGAGCCTGACCGGGTCGGGGATGTTGTCGACGCGGCCGCGACGGCCGGCGCGGAGGTCGACGGGATTGATCTAACCCTCTCGGAAGCAACCCGAGAACAGCTCAGAGAAACCGCAATCGAGCGCGCGATGGGCGACGCTCGAACGCAGGCCGAGACGATCGCCGAGACTGGCAATCTCACCCTCGGCGATCCGGTCTCGGTCGACGCGACCCAGAGTCGGTTCAGTCCCGTGCGCCTGCAGGCGGACTTCGCTGCCGAAGCCAGCGATGCCGCGCCGACCGAGATCGCGACTGGCGATGTCTCGGTGACCTACGGGGTCGAAGTCGTCTACCGGGCGGCGGGCGAGTGACGACTCAGGACTGATCGGCCAGCCTCTCAGCGAGCTCCTCGATGTTGGTTTCCCCAAACGCCGACCGGACGAGAAGCTGGCCGCCGATGACGGCCGGGCTGAGCACCGTGTCAGCGCCGGCCCGGCGGAGCTTGTCGACGTTGTCCCGGGCGGTTGCCGCCGCGACGATCCGCAGCTCCGGGTTCAGTTCCCTGGCCGTGAGGATCGTGAACGCGTCCTCGGCGTCGGTGTTGGTCGCGACGATCGCCGCCCGGGCGTTCTTGATCCCGACTGCCCGGAGCGGTTCCTCGTCGCTCGGATCGCCAACATAAACTTCGATATCGCGGGCGCGGAGCGTCTGGGCCGTCTCCGGGTCCGGCGTCACGACAACGTGGGTCGTCTGTGTGAGTTCTTCGAGAAGCGGTTCGGTCAGTTCGCCGTACCCTAACACGAGGATGTGATCCTCGAACAGGTCGTACTGTGTGTCTGTCATCGTTCCAAGTGCACGCGAGAACCGCGCCTGAATCGCCGGGCCGAGCACCGATCCCAGTGCCACCGCGAAACTCGCCGTCCCCAACACGACCAGCGTCGTCGCGAACACCGTCGCGCGGTCCGACAGCGGCGTGATGTCTCCGTAGCCGACGGTGCTTGCCGTGACGACGGTATAATAGAAGGCGTCAGTCAGCGACCCAACCGCACCGAACTCTTCTCGGAGGGTGTAGGTGCCGACCGTCCCGTACATGAGCGTCCCCGAGAGCGCGGTTAGCGCCGCCGCTTGGGCGGTCGTCAGCGAGACGGCGCGGTTAAACGAGCGGTACCGGAACACGACAAATGGCAGCGCCAGGAGCGACACCGCCACCAGCGGCAGCGAGTACGAACTCGCCTGCACGATGCCCTGAAGGGCACTCACTGGGAGCAACACCACAGTCGCATACCACCCGATTCGGGTCCGGCGGCGCAGGCCCCACGCGGCGAGCAACAACAGAAACCCCGTCAGCGCGCCGGTGAATCCGGCCGTCGACCGAACGACCGCCGGCACCTGGTCTGCGAACGGACCGGTCGGGGCGCCTACCGAGATGTTCGCCAGCCCGGTCGCGAGCGAGAGCACAGCCGCTACCGTCGGCAGCACGATCGCCGCCCGCACGCTGAACAGACGCTTGGCGAACCCCCCGGTCATACTCGGATCCACGCCGGCGGGTGAGTAAAGCCTGCCGAGACATCCCCGCCGAGCGGCCATCCACCGGACGAGTCCGGGGTCCGTCGAGTGGTCCGTCCCGAGCCCTAAAGGACGTATGGATAACACTAAGGTAGGCGGCCGTTCTACCCCTGAATATGGATACGCGAAAGGTCCAACAGCTCGGACCCTCAACGCTCGCGATGACCCTGCCGGCAAAGTGGGCAGACGAGTACGGCGTCGAGAAGGGCGACGAGGTGTCGTTGCGTCACGGGCCGGGGACGCTGACCGTGGTCCCCGAGTCGGTCCGGACGGAAGACAGCGAAGCTACGATCGACGCAGACGGGTTCGACGTGCCGGTACTCGAGCGGGCCATCGTCGCCCAGTACGTCCTCGGACGGCGGATCATACACATCGAGGCGAGCGAACCGCTCACGAGCGAGCAGATAAACGCCGTCTACGACGCACAGACACGACTGATGGGACTCGGGGTAATCGAAGAGACGCCGACGAGCATCGCGATCAGGTGTTCGGTCGATCCGGCTGATTTCACCCTCGATAACCTGCTCGAGCGGCTCGAATCGACCGGCTCGACGATGCGCGCGGAGGCAGTCGAGTCGATCGCGACGGCGAACACCGACCTTGCCGACCGGGCGCTCAACCGGGAGCGCCAGGCAAACAAGATCTTCATGCTGTTGTTGCGGCTCATCTTCACCGCCTACCGGAACCCGACGCTTGCCCAGTCGGTCGGACTCGAGGACGGGTTCCCGCTGCTTGGCTACCGTTCGATCGCGAAAAATCTCGAGCTAATCGCTGACGACGCCGAGGACATCGCCGAGGTCGCCGCCGAGACCGACGGCCTGGGTATCGGCGAGGAGACGATCGCCCAGATCAGGACCTACACCGACCAGGTCGACGAGATGAGCGAGCTGGCGGTGACGGCGGCGGTCACGCGCGATCACGATACCGCGGCGGCGGTTCGCGAGCGGTTTACCGGTATCGAGTCCCGCGGGCGCGACATCCTGGCCGAACTCCCCGAGATGGACAACGAGACGCTGTTGCGCGTCCGGAGCGTGCTCGTCGGGCTCGACGAGACCGCACAGTACGCCGTCCGCAACGCAGAGATCGCGACGAACTTGGCCCTCGATCAAGACTCAGAGCACATCACGATCAGCTGATCCGGACAGCTAAGTACGCCGCCGGCAACGTCCCGGTATGGCACTCGATACGGAACCTGGCACCGACGCCGGACCCGGCCTCACGATGCTCGCGGGACTCGTGGCGGTGGCGGCGGCGGTCGTCACGGCCGTGACGGGGACACTCGCGATCGGCGAGGGCGGCGAGACGCTCCAACTCGTCTCCGGAGTTGCCCTCGCCGTTGCGCTTCTCGCGAGCGGGCTCACACTCGTCGCGATACACACACACGCGCGGTGAGTCGGTCGCGGGCGGCTCGATAACTGTTATACGGATCGATCCCTAACCGTTGGTAATGAGCGATCTCAGCCAGGAAGACCGGCGGATCCTCGAGTATCTGAGAGACAGCGTCGCCCGCGGTGAGAGTTACTTCCGCGCAAAAAACATCGCGAGCCAGCTCGGGCTCTCATCGAAGCAAGTCGGGGCGCGTCTCCCGAAGCTCGATGAGGCCTCCGACGACGTCGAGATCGAAAAGTGGGGGCGGGCCCGATCGACGACCTGGCGAGTCACCCGGAGCTGACCGGCCGTCGGACTCTCGCCGCCGAGCGTGTCGAGGGATTTAAACGCGCCACGGCACAATCTACAGTTGCCGGTGAGGCGCTTTTCACGTCATAACCGGTACCCCGGCCGGCCCGCCTCCTCGCCCGCCGCTTTTTGTGCTCCCACAGGCATTTCCGCGTCGATCCCCGAACAGTTGCATGAGTTTCGTCGGCGTCTCGCAGACCGGATCGTTCGCCTGGGCCGCCGTCGGGGCGGTCGTGCTCGGGATCGTCATCGTCGCAGTCTGGCAGTCTGTGGTGTTCGTCAAGGCATACGAGCGCCGTGCGCTGACGGTCTTTGGCAAGTACCGTCGGCTGCTCCAGCCCGGGCTTACGATCGTGCCGCCGTTCGTCTCGAAGACCTACGCCTTCGACATGCGGACCCAAACGATCGACGTGCCCCAGCAGGAGGCGATCACCCGGGACAACTCGCCGGTGACCGCAGACGCCGTCGTCTACATCCGCGTGATGGACGCCGAGAAGGCCTTCCTCG
>CAYREK010000110.1:0-4081 GCA_964423305.1 uncultured Halobacteriales archaeon
TCGCGATCGCCCACCGACTCTCGACGATCAAAGACGCCGACACGATCCTCGTGCTTGAGGGCGGCCGGATCGTCGAGCGGGGCACCCACGAGGAGCTGCTCGGTAACGACGACCTGTACGCCCACCTCTGGGGCGTGCAGGCCGGCGAGATCGACGAGCTGCCCGAGGAGTTTATCGAGCGGGCCGCCCAGCGCCAGGCCCGCGCCGAGGTCGGCGACGACGACTGACGCCGCTTGGGCCGATCTCTCGTCGAACCACAACGGCGGCCGCCGAGAGGACACGACCTAAGAGCGTCGGCGCGAAACAACGTTTATGCACCTCTCGGAGCTCACGGCGCCGGAAGCCGCGGCCGTCGAGACCCAACTCGCGGTCCTGCCGGTCGGAAGCACCGAACAACACGGGCCACATGCCCCGCTGGGGACCGATGCGATCGCCGCAGAGCGGGTCGCCGCCGCCGGGGTCGCGGCCCACGACGGCGAGGTTGTCGTTGCGCCGACACTGTCGGTCGGGGTCTCTGAGGAACACCGGGAATTTGGCGGCACGCTCTGGGTGGGCCCCGACTCGTTTCGGGCCTACGTCGGCGATGTCCTCGAGAGTCTACACGAACAGGCATTCGACCGGATCGTCGTCGTGAACGGCCACGGCGGCAACGTCGATCCACTGCGAGAAGTGTGTGCCCGCGTGACCCGCGAGACGGCGGCCCGGACAGTGCCGTTCACCTGGTTCGACGCGATCGAGATGCCCGAGGGGCTGGCGATGGGCCACGCCGGGACCGTCGAGACGAGCCTGCTGCAACACACCGATTCCGACCGGCTCCGCCCCGACCAGATCGCAGCGGCGAGCGCCGACAGCGCCGACCGGTGGGGACGGTGGGCCGGCGGCGTGAACGTGGCTTACGACACCGACGAGTTCGCGAAAAACGGCGTGGTCGGCGACCCGAGCGCGGCGACGGCCGAAACCGGAGAGCAGCTGCTCGAGGCGGCCGCCGGCCAGCTCGCGGCGCTGCTCGAAGAACTCGAAACCGAGTGAGCCTCTCCGGGTCGACTGTGGCTACTCTTCGGCCGCTTCGAGCGTGTCTTTCAGCCCCGGAATGGTGGTCGCGAGCTCCCCGGCCTCCTCGCTCGCGGATTCTAAGTCGGTGATGAGCTCTTCGACGGTCGCGATCTCCTCGGCGAGGCCGTCGTCGTCCTCGAACGCGCCGGCCTGTTCGCCCATCGTGTACCACTTTTTGGCGTCCCGGAGGTGATCGGCAGCCTCGCCGGCGTCAAGCGCCGTCCGGAGGGTGTTGAGCACGCCCAGCGTGTTGTCGGCATCGACCGACCAGACCGCCTCGGCCGCCGGCAGCTCCGCGCGGGCCCGATCCAGCGACTCCTCGACGTCGGCCTGGATCTCCGAGGCCGCCTCGTCAAACAGATCGTCGTCGTCCAGTGTCGTCTGTGCCATACCGGCTATAGGCCGCGTGTGGGTTTAAATTACCACCCGGGAGCGAAACTGATCGGCCGGACAATCCCGACCACGATACATTTACGATCGCTGGTCTAACCGCGATCGATGAGCTACAAGACCCTCGACGAGCTCCCGGCGGGCCAGCGGGTGCTCGTGCGGGCGGATCTCAACTCGCCGGTGTCGGTGGGCGTGATCGCCGACAACCGACGGTTCGCGCGCCACGCCGAGACGATCGCGGAGCTGATCGCGGCCGATCACCGGGTCGCCGTGCTCGCCCACCAGGGCCGGCCCGGCCGCGAGACGTTCCTGCCGCTCGAGCAACACGCAGACATCCTCGCCGAGCACCTCGATCACCCCGTCGAGTACGTGCCCGACACCGCCGGCCCGACGGCCATCGACGCGATCCGCGGGCTCGGGCCCGGCGAGGTGATCCTCCTCGAGAACGTCCGGATGACCGACGACGAGCTCCCCGAGAAATCGCCCGAAGAGCACGCAGACAGCGAGCTGGTTCGGACGCTCGCCCCGGAGTTCGACGCCTACGTCGGTGACGCCTACTCGGCGGCCCACCGGAGTCACGCCTCGATCGTCGGCTTTCCGCTCGTGATGGACGCCTACGCCGGCCGGGTGATGGCCGCCGAGTACGAGGCAAACTCCTCGATCGCGACCCGGGAGTTCGACGGCGAGGTGACGATGGTCGCCGGCGGGACAAAGGCCACCGATGTCATCGAGGTGATGACCGCACTACGCGATCGGGTGGACAACTTCCTGTTGGGTGGCGTGGTCGGCGAGCTGTTCCTGCGGGCGGTGGGCCACGACGTCGGTCGGGACGTCGACGAGAACGATCTTTATGAGAGCCAGTGGCGGGCAAACCGCGAGCAGATCGCCGAGCTGATCGAGGGCCACCCCAGCGAACTGGTCTTTCCGGCCGACCTGGCATACGCAAACGAGCGCGACGAGCGCGCGGAGGCGACCGTCGCGGAACTGGGCAACAGCGATCACGATTATCGCGATATCGGGACCGACACCGCCGAGCGGTACGCCGACATCGCCGCGGGCTCGGCGGCCGTGTTCGTCAAGGGCGCCCTGGGCGTGTTCGAGGACGAGCGGTTCAGCCTCGGGACCGTCCGGGTGCTTGAGGCGATCGCCGGGACGGACGCGTTTTCGGTCGTCGGCGGCGGCGATACCTCCCGGGCGATCGAGCTGTACGGGCTCGATGAGTCTGCGTTTTCCCACGTCTCGATCGCCGGCGGCGCCTACATCAACGCCCTGACCGGCGCCGGCCTACCCGGCGTCGAAGTGCTCGAGCGAACAGAGTAGGCCGGCCGGGCCGGCTGCGGGACTACGACCGCGGGCCCCGGCTCGCGACCAGCGGCTCGTCGAGGCCCAGCGCCGCGTTCGTGCGCGCGATGCTCTCGTCCTGCCGGGCGGCGTCGGTGATCGCTCGGATCGCGTCGACGTTTTCGGGGACGGCGTCTGACTCCTGGTGGATCGCCTGGAACAGGTACAGATCGTCGTCCTCGACGGTGATCGACTCGGCCCAGATCGCGTTCTCCCAGAGATCCGCCCGAGGCCGACCGGCGTCGCCGGCCAGTTCCTTGAGCGCGCCCGCGCCGTCGATGTCGAGCCACTCGGGGACCAGGAAGAGCCGCGACTCCTCGGCGAGCAGGTCCCGGACTGCGGCCGCATCGGGAGTCGCCTCGATCGAGACGTTGATACTGTGGGTGTGCATCAGCGTCGCCGGCACCTTCAACCCGAGCGTGTCGATCGAGAGCTCGGGGTAGATCGTGGTCACGTCGGGCCCGTGGTGGGAGGGGACCTCGACCGGGTCGGGAAGGATATCGTTGATCGGCCCGCGGCCGCTCTGGGCCGGATCCCCGCCCCGCCGGACGAGCGTCGCCCGAACTTTCTCGATGCCGTAGGTCTCCTGTATGGGGGCGATCAGCCGCGAGAGCCCCGTCGTGTTACACGAGACCACCCGAACGACATCGGGCTCGGCCGCGGCGACGGTCTCGTAGTTCGCCCGGGCGACGAAACTCGCCTCGCCCACGTCGGCGTCTTCCCCGCCTTGGAGGATCGCCGGGGTGTCTAGTTCGCGGTACAGCGAGACGTTCTGGGCGCCGATTCCCGAGGGCGTGGCGTCGACGATCACGTCGCTTGCGGCCACGAGCTCCTCGAGCCCGCCCGCGATCTCGATCCCGGCGGCGTCGAACCGGTCCCGGCGCTTTTCGACGGCGGCGTACAGGTCGTATCCCTTCCGGACGGCGGCGTCGGCCTCGTGGTTCGGGCGGGTCTTGGCCACGCCGACCAGGCGCATGTCCGGCTGGGCACCGACCGCGTCCGCGACGCGCTTGCCGATCGTTCCGTAGCCGTTGACGCCCACGCGGATCATGCCCGGCGGTTCGCCGCGTCCGCGCTTAGTGGTTGTGATCGCTACGCGGTCGACCCGTTGCCTCTAACTGAAACGATCGACCGATCCCGAGTGCCGACTGCGGGCCGTTGATCGGCGAGACCGAACCGTTTACTACGGCCGGCGTCTACGTCGAATCGGCAGAGGGAGACGGGCTCCCGTGTCCCAGACCGCCCACGGCGCACGGGACATGAGGAAAGTCCCCCCACCCTCCGGGCAGGTGACCGG
>CAYREK010000111.1:0-3956 GCA_964423305.1 uncultured Halobacteriales archaeon
CCGGCGCCTCGCAGGCGAGTCGCTCCGTAGACAGGGCGCGATCGACGCTGTCGATGCATCTGTAGACACGATGTTGATACAGTTCGGTGTTGGATTCGAAAAAGTGTTCGGCCCCCGAGTCGGCTCGACGACGATCGCCAGACACTTGCCAACCCGCGCCGGCCGACAGCTATGGCGATCGACGCTGCGCTCGTCGCCGAGTACCGCGAGCGATACGCACAGACCCAGGGACTGGTCCCCGAACGCCTCGCTGAGATGGGCCGACAGTACCGCACGCAGGGCCATCTCACCCGCGAGCAGCTCTACGAGATCGCCTACGCCTCCTCGACGCGGAGTGCCTATCACGTCGAGTCGAACCCGCCCGAGCGGTGTGTCGCCGTGACCGCAGACGTTCGCCGGGTCGAGAGCGACTTCTCGAAGGTACAGCTGCTCTCGGGACTGTCCGGATTCAAGACGCCGACCGCCTCCTGCGTGCTAACGGCACTCGACCCGGACCGTCACGCCGTGGTCGACACCCGCGTCTGGGCGACCCTCGAACGGTTCAGGTATCTCGAAGGGCGAAAAGAGTCGTTCGACGCCGGTGACTACGTAACGATGATCGAGCCCATCCGGACGATCGCCAACGAGACCGGATTCTCGCCGGCCGACGTTGGGTATGCTCTGTTTGCCTACGACGCCGTCCATCGTGAAGGGCGGCTACACTGACTCGTCTCCCGGTCGGCGCTGCACTCGTCCACTGCTGATCTCACGGTCTGTCACGATCGCTCGTCAAAGGCCGGTGTAAACTCTCTCGATCGTCGCCGACCGTCTCTTCGGGCGGACCCAGCGCATTCCGAGCTCCGGCCAAACAGCTATACCCGCCGGCGGCCAGGAGTTCGTATGGAATTTACCGTCAACATACCCACCAATGCCGGGGCCTCGGAGTACTCGACGCTCGCGTTCTGCGACCAGATCTCCTGGAAGAAACAGCGGTTGTTCGCGCGGGCGGCCGAGGCGGCGGGCTACGACGGGCTGGGCGTGCCCGATCACCTCATGACTGGCGACGGCGCGACCACCGAGTCGTTCGTCACACTCAGCGCGCTGGCCCGGGAGACCGACTCGGTGACGATCTTCCCGAAGACGGTCAACAACGAGCTCCGCCACGGACCGCTGCTGGCGACGATGTGCGCGACCCTGGATACCGTCAGCGACGGCCGCCTGAAACTCGGGATGGGGGCCGGCTAGAAGGAAGACGAGGCCGTTGCCTACGGGTACGACTGGCCGGGCGCCCCCGACCGGCTCCGCGCGATGGAGGAGACGATCGAGCTCACCAAGCGACTCTGGATCGAAGAGGCCGCCTTGTATGACGGCGAGTACTACCAGCTCTCGGAGGCCGTCTGCAAGCCCCACCCGGTCTAGGAGCCACACCCGCCGATCATGATCGGCAGCGGCGAGGAGCTCACCCTCCGGATCACGAGTGCCGCGGTGGTCTCTGCTGACATGCGGGTTGATCTGGCCTGGATTTTCGCCGAGCGACGCATGAACATTCCGGTCACGCCGGTGCGTTACCCGATGACTGGTCGACCGCTCAGGTGCAAGCCCTCACCGATCGGGGGCAGTACCGGCCCGCTCGGCTCTCCACCTCTCAGAGAATTTGTCCGAGCTTCCGCGGAGAGTGGAGAACGTTGGCAACCGAGACGCTACCGCCGACCCCGGCGACGTCACTACCTCACGCGAGCGACCGAGCGTGGGCGTCGTCGGTCTCCTCCCGGGTCTGGAAGGCCGAGAGTCGCTCGTCTAGCTCTGTCGCCAGCTCCGAGAGCTGTCCCGCGCTGTCCGAGACCTCCGCGATCGACGCGGCCTGCTGTTCGGTCGCGGCGGAGGTGTTCTCGGCCTCGGCGGAGGTCTGCTGGCTGACCGCGGACACCTCGTCGATCATCGACACCATCTCTTGGACCGACGCCGCCTGGTCGTCGGTCGCCTCGCTGATCTGTTGGATGCCGTCCTCGGCCTCGCCGACCGACCGTGCGATCTCCTCGAAGACCGTCGTGGTGTACTCGACGGCCTCGGTCCCCTCGTCGACGCGAGCACGCATCTGTTCGGCCTCCTCGACGCTCATCTCGGTCGTCTCCCGAACCGACTCGATCCGGGCTTCGATGTCGTCGGTCGCGGCGGCGACCTCCTCTGCCAAGCTCTTGATCTCGTCGGCGACGACGGCGAACCCGTCACCCTCGTCGCCGGCGCCGTCCTCACCGGCCCGGGCGGCCTCGATCGAGGCGTTCAGCGCGAGCATGTTGGTCTGGTCTGCGATCTCGGCGATCAGGTCGACGATCTCGCTGATCCCCTCCATCTCCTCGTCCAAGGACTCGATGCGGCGGGTCACCTGCTCGGTCTGTTCGTCGATCGCCTCGATCTCTTCGCTCGCCTCGTCGGCCGCGTCCCTGCCCGCTTCGCTCCGTTCGACGGCCGTTCGCGCGGTCTGTGCGACCTCGTCGGCCGAGGACGCCACCTCCTCGACGGTCGCGGAGACGGTGCTCATCTCTTGGGAGGCGTTTTCGAGCTGCCTGCTCTGTTTGTCCGCGCCAGCGGCGATCTCTTGGGCGGACTCTGCCACCGACCCACTGGCCGCTTCCATCTCCTCGGCGCTCGAGGAGACCTCGGCGCTCATCTCCGTGACGGTCTCGCCGAACCGCTGTACCTCGACGACGGTCTCCTCCCACTCGTCGAGCATCTCGTTGAACGTCGCCGCCAGCGTAGCCATCGCCTCGCTCTCGACGTCCTCGTCAAGGCGCTGCGTGAGATCGCCGTTCGCACACGCCTCGATCGTCCGTCCGTACGACTCCGAGAGCTGCTCGTTGAGCTCCGTGACCCGCTGTCGTTGTTGCTTTGCCTCCCGGCGTTTCTCCTCCGCCTCCTCGCGGGCGGCTTCGGCGTTTTCCTTCTGTTGTTCTGCGCGCTCGCGCTCCCGTTCGGCCTCCTCTTTTGCCTGCTCGGCCTCGTGCAGCCGCCGTTCGACCCGATCGCGGGCGGCGCTCACGGACTGCCACTGGACGAGCACGGCGACCGCGAGACACCCAACAAGAAACGCATGGATCATCCCCCACGTGACGGGATTTGCCATCGCAGCCGGGTGGTTGTAGACGGTCACGCCCTCGAGCAGTCCGAAGACGCTGTGCTGGAAGGCGACGTACCCGATCGCGACGGCGAAGGGAACCCAGTCCTCGTAGGCTGCCACGACCCCGACACCGACGAAATACAGGAAGTGTGCCTCGATGAACCCCCCCGAGAAGTACGCGAGCACCGAGGCCGCCAACATGAACGCAAACGACGCGGTCGCGGACCGAACCCGTCGCGGCAACCACGGCGCGATCCCGACTGCGAGCGCCGCGGCGACGATTCCGACGCCCGCGATCGACTCGACGAGCGGGATCTCGGGCAGCGTCGCCCCGGTGATCGACTCGGTCCCCGAGAACCGCCCGATCGCGAACAGGATCGGCAGCTGGATCGCGACCGCGACCAGGATCGCGCGGTGGCGCCGCGTGAACGACTCGTCTGCGATGCGCGATCCGTCCGGAACGTTGTGAATGAACCGTCTCGCCGTGCTCTCCGTTTCTTCGTCTGGGGCGCTCGCCATATTAGAGCCGTCTCGAATGTCGTATTTTAATCTCACTCGCCAATTTTCGCTTTTGATATCCGAAAAATAATAGTCAAATGTACAGACACAGTGTCACGACAATCTTAAGATGCGTCTTCGACCGTCCGGAGCCGTCGGTGGCCGGGACGGCCGGGCGTTAGTCGTCGAGACCCCGGCGATCTGGGTATCAGCGATGTCCATTCTCCGGAAATGCGGGCTTCGATGCCGCTGTCCGGATCCCACAGCCTGCTCGCGTCGTGCCCGGAGTGTCTGTTCCGGCCCGCGGGCTACTGAAGTACACGGAGAAAGCCTCGCGCTTCAGCGCGGGGAGAATGTCAAGCGC
>CAYREK010000112.1:0-3262 GCA_964423305.1 uncultured Halobacteriales archaeon
GCGAAGCGCAACTGTTTCCCGACGATGACTCGGGCCGCCCGCGACGAAATCCAGGAGTTTTACGTCGACCTGCGGGCCGAGGGCACGAGCGAGGACGCCCCGGTTCCGGTGACCGCCCGCAAGCTCGAGGCGCTGGTCCGGCTCGCGGAGGCAAGCGCCCGGGGGCGACTCTCCGATACCGTCGATCGGGAGGACGCCCGGCGGGCGATCGAGATCGCCGAGTACTCGCTCAAGGAGATCGGCCTCGACCCCGAGACCGGCGAGTTCGACGCCGACGTGATCGAGACGGGTACCTCGAAGAGCCAGCGTGATCGGATCAAGGACATCAAGAAGCTCATCGCCGACATCGAAGACGAGTACGACGAGGGCGCGCCGGTCGATGTCGTCTTGGATCGGGCCGAACAGAACGGCGTCGACCCGGAGAAAGCCCGCCACGAGATCGACGGGCTCAAACAGAAAGGCGAGGTCTACGAGCCCCGGACCGACCACATCCGGACGACCTGAGATGGATCGGATCTCCGCGCTGCGCAACATCGAGGCCGCGCTCGCCCGCTTCGAGGACGGCGAGCTTGCTCTGCCCGAACTCGAGGGCGAAGTGCGAGGGACCCTCCGGACCTACGCGACGGACTTCTCCGAGCGAACCGCCTACCGCGCCAGCGGGCCCGCCGCCGTCGACGGGCTCGTGGTGCTCGCCGATTCGCCGGCCGGCGCCCGCGAGCAACTCGCCGCGATCGCGAGCGAGTCCGCCGTCGCCAACGCCGAGTTCGAGCCGATCGGCTGACCCGTCCGCGACGCCGCTCGAGCCGCCGGTCTCTCGACTCTCGCACTCTCGGCCCGCAAGGCTTGCCGGCACGACCCGGCGAGTTCGTAGCGTGGGGCTCCCGCGCCGGACGAAGGATTTTGTCGGAAGCGGCGACCACCCACTCCGTGCACGCGTTTCGCGACATCGAGACGGCCGCGTACTGTCCCCGGAAGCTCTACTACCGCCGCCGGGACGACGACCCGGAGTCGGTTCCCGACGCCGTCGCGGACCGCCGCGAGCTGGCCTTCGAGTACGAGCGGCTGCTCGCCGAGGATGCCCGGCTGCGCAATGTGCCGATCGCCGTCACGCCGACACAGTACCGGTCGCGACTCGGGTCGGCGAAGGCCCGACTCGACGACGATTGGCCGGCGCTCGTCGACCCGGCCGGCCGCGACCGCCTGCTCGAGGGTCGAGAGTGTCGGGGACGGGCACACAAACTCCTCGAGACTCCAGCGGGTCCGACGGTCTCGCTGGTCTTCACAGGCCAACCGCCCGAGACCGGCGTCTGGGAGCCCCAGAGTGTCCGCCTGGTCGCGGCCGCGAAGGCTTTGGCCTGGGAGCGAGAGCGGTCGATCGACCGCGCGTTCGCGGAGTACCCAGCATACGGCCTCGTCAGGGAGGTCCAGCTCACCACCCACCGCCGAGCCGCCTACCGGGAGGCCGTTGCCGTCGCCGACGCCATCGACGGCCCACCGTCCCGGACCACGAACCGCTCGAAGTGCGAGGCCTGCGAGTACAGTGATCGGTGTGGCGTTCGGACCCGGTCGCTGCGCAGCCTCCTGTCGCGCCGGTGACCGCTTACCGGGCGGCCAGCCACGCTTCGATTCGCTCTGCGTCGGCCCCGCGACGGTGGATCTCCCCGCGTTCGACGTCGACGACCGTCGAGCCGCCTCCGGGTGTCTCTCCGCCGTCGATCACGACCGTTGCGGCCCGGCGGATCCAGTCGTCGAGGTCCTCGACGGTTCGGGCGCTCTCCCGGCCACTCACGTTCGCGCTGGTCGCGGTGATCGGGCCGGTCCGCTCGAGTACAGCCAGCGCCCGCTCGTGGTTGGGTACCCGGATCCCGACCCGGTCTCGGCCGGCTGTCAGTGCCTCCGGGACCGCCGGCCCCGCCTCGAGTACGACGGTCACCGGTCCGGGGAGAAACTCCTCCATGAACGCCCGCTCGCTGTCGGTGGGCTCGGTGTGCTCGGCGGCGGCCGCGACGGTCGGCACGGCCATCGAGATCGGCTCCGATCGGTCCCGTTCTTTCGCCGCGAACACTGCCTCGATTGGCCCCCGCGCGAGCGCGTCGGCGCCAAGCCCGTAGACGGTCTCGGTCGGGTAGACGATCAGTTCGCCGTTGGCGATCGCCGTCGCCGCGCGGTCGAGTTCGGACACGCCGGGTGTTCGGCGGTCCGGCACTAAGCACTGTCCCCGCGCCCGACGACAACACTTAGTCCCGGGCGGGCGGAACTCGGGGTGATGTTGGCGCTGGCCGGGAGTCTCGTCGCCGAGTTGCTCCCAATGGTGTTGTCGATCGACGTGTTCGGTGTCTCGGTCTCCGATCGGCTCTTCGCGATTGTCGGACTGCTGGTGATGCTTGTCCTGGTCGGGCTGTCGGGGTTTTTTTCTTCCTCGGAGATCGCGATGTTTGCCCTCCCCGAACACCGTCTCGAGTCGGTCGCCGACGGGCAACCAAGCGGCGCCACGCTCAAGCGACTCAAGTCAGATCCCCACCGGCTGCTGGTGACGATTCTGGTCGGTAACAACCTTGTCAACATCGCGATGTCCTCGATCGCGACCGGCATCTTGGGGTATTTTATGGCTAGCCAGAGCCGCGCGGTGTTTGTCGCCACGTTCGGCGTGACTGCGCTTGTCTTGCTGTTCGGCGAGAGCGCTCCCAAATCCTACGCCATCGACAACACCGAATCCTGGGCGCTCCGGGTCGCCCGCCCGCTCAAGCTCGCAGAGCTGGCCCTATTGCCGCTGGTAGTGGTGTTCGACCGGCTCACCAGGACCGTCAACCGCCTCGTCGGGGGCGAGGGGTCCATGGAATCGTCGTACGTGACCCGCCAGGAGATCCGGGAGATAATCGAGACCGGCGAGCGGGCGGGGGTACTCGACGAGGAAGAACGCGAGCTGCTCCAGCGGGTGTTGCGGTTCAACCGGACGATCGCGAAGGAGGTCCTGACGCCTCGCCTGGATATGACCGCCGTGTCCGTGACCGCGAGTCTCGAGGAGGCCGTCGAGACCTGCGTCCAGAGCGGCCACGAGCACGTTCCGGTCTATGACGGCGAGCTCGACAACGTCGTCGGGATCGTCCACATGAAAGACCTGGTCCGGGAGCTGAACTACGGCGAGCGGACCGTCGAGCTTGAGGACCTCGTCGAGCCGACCCTACACGTCCCCGAGTCGAAAAACGTCGACGAGCTGCTCGCCGAGATGCGCGATCAGCGGCTCAACATGGTGATCGTCATC
>CAYREK010000113.1:0-2242 GCA_964423305.1 uncultured Halobacteriales archaeon
CGATCGCGGTCGTGAGCCCCTTGTCGTGCATCGTCTGGGTCGTCGGCGCCCCGACTCTGGACTTCGGCTGGCGTTCCTGGTGGTTGAACGCCCGCCACTCCGGCCCCGGATCGATGTTCCCCTCCTCGACGACGAGCCCGCAGTCCTCGCAGATCAGCTCTCCCCGGTCGGCGTCCTTGACGATGTTCTCCGAAGAACACTCAGGACAGGTGCGAGTCCCGCTCGTCTGTTCGGTCTCGGCCTCTGACTCGGACTCGCGCTGGCGCTCCCGCTGGCGGCTAGGCCGTGTCATTACGTTTTTACGATAGCATGACTGCGAAACTTAAGCCTTGGGTAAGTATTTTGTGGTCTCGCGTCGGTCACAATAACGAGGCGAAATCACAAAGCCCGGCGAGCCCGAACGGCGGGTAATGCCGGTGATACGGTGCGATCCGGACCGGGCGCGGAGCCGGCTCGAGGCCGCGGGTGCGGCCGTCGAGTCGGGCAACACGCCCCACGAGCGCTGGCGGGCCAAACACGCCGGCGCGACGGCGGTCGCGTACGACGACAAGGTGGTCGTACAGGGCGAGGAGACCGGCCGGGTGGAGGGGCTGCTCCGCGGGGCGAGCGGCCGGGTCCACCTGTACGTCGACGGGGCGGCCCGGGGGAATCCGGGGCCGGCCGCGATCGGCTGGGTGCTCGTGACCGACGACGGCGTGCTCGCGGAGGGCGGCCGCCGGATCGGCGAGACGACCAACAACCGCGCCGAGTACGAGGCACTCGCCGAGGGTCTGGCGGTCGCCGCCGAGTACGGCTTCGAGACGGTCCGGGCCCGCAGCGACTCGGAGCTGGTCGTCCGGCAGGTCACCGGCGAGTGGGACGTCAAGAATCCGGCCCTACGCGAGCGCCGGGTGCGGGTCCGGGAACAACTCGCGGCGTTCGAGGAGTGGTCGCTCTCACACGTTCCCCGAGAGGCAAACGAGCGCGCCGACCGGCTCGCAAACGAGGCTCTCGATGAGTGAGAAGCCCTCCGAGACGGTGATCGAGCGCGCGACCCAGCTCACCCGGTGGGCCCGCCGGGCGACGGGCCCGGAGGCCGCCGAGTACCGGCAGCGCCGCGAGGAGCTGCTCGAGGAGCGCGGCTACGTCGCCCGAATCCGGGAGGGACCGACCGACACGCTCGTGCTCTACCCCGCCGAGTGGGTCGAGGACGGGACCGTCCGGATCGAGCGGATCGACGACACCGATCGGGGGGTCGAGCGGTCTCTCGAGGGGAGCACCGAAGACTGGGCGGTCGTCGAGGAACACAACCGGGAGCTCGCAGACGTCGTCGAGGCCGAACACGGTCCGGTCCACGGTGCGAACGCCCTCGCGCTGGCCGAGTTCGCCAGCAACCACTACGCGAGCGAAATCGAGACGCTCTCGAGGGCGGCGCTGTCGGAGTTTCTCACGGAGTATTTCCCGCGAAACGCCTGGCCGTCGGCCGAACAGAAAGCCGTCGTCGAAGAGTCGATCGGACTGACCTTCAAGATCGCCGGCGAGCCCGCGCCCGCTACAGAGTCGCTTCGATGATCGCCTGCAGGTCCTCGGTCCGGCCGTCGTCGGCCGCGATCCGGCCGACCTGCCACTCGAGCTGGTCGAGCAGCGCCTGGTAACCCTCCTCGGTCAGGGCGTACTGGTTGGTGCGCTTGTCGAGTTCACTCTTTTCGACCAGCCCCATCTCGACGAGGTCGTCGAGATTCGGATAGAGCCGTCCGTGGTTGACCTCGGACTGGTAGTACTCCTCGAGCTCGCGCTTGATCGCAAGCCCGTAGCGGGCCTCCTCCGCGAGGATCGTCAGAATGTTCTGCTGAAACGCCGAGAGGTCGCGCGCGATACCTGGTGTGTCAGTAACCGTCTGTGTCTCTGACATGCCTATACAAATATCAGTTACGTATTTAATTGTTTGGAAATAATGTTACTGCGCCGGTTATTTACGTCCGTGACAAATGCACTATGCCTAAAATATATAACAAAGTTTATGTGTATACGCACTCTAACTTATTGTCTTCTAAATACATTTGTTCCGGGACCGAAAGTAGTTTTTGGACTCGCTCGCAGATCCGATGTATGACGGACCTGTGGCGAGATCTCGAGACTGGCCCGAACCCGCCGGAGACAGTCTACGCGGTCATAGAGTGTCTCAAAGGCGAGCGCAACAAGTACGAGTACGACAAGGACCTGCCGGGGGTCGTCCTCGACCGCGTGTTACACAGGAACGTCC
>CAYREK010000114.1:0-2171 GCA_964423305.1 uncultured Halobacteriales archaeon
TATCATGTCGGCTTCATCCACATCCCTGAAGGGGTGGGCTTTCGCTTCGCTATCGCTGTAAATCTGTTCGGGTCTGCAGGCTCACCAGCCGTCCTCGAGATCGGCTCGCAGTGCCGCCAGGATGTCGTCGGTCGTCTGCTCGACGATCTCGGTCATCTTCTCGGGATCGGCCGCGGTGGGATCGCCCAGCCCGCCGGCCTCGGTAACCTCATCGAAGTAGGTGTAGGCGGCCGTCTCCGGGCGCCCGGCCGCGTCCTGTGGCCGTTTCTCGGTCTCGTCGACCAGGTCGGGCCGGTAGTGTTCGATCGCGCTGGTCTCGTGGTCGCCGGCGTGGCCCCAGCCCTCGCCGAAGGCCGCCTCGAGGTACTCCCGGGCGTGGTCGGTCCAGTGGATCGGGTGGACCGACAGCCCGTGATCGCGGCCCAAGCGGTCGGCGGCGAGTTTCATGGGTTCGCGGTTGCCGCCGTGGCAGTTGACCATCACCAGTCGATCACAGCCGTGCTCGGCCAGCGAGGCGCCGATCTCGATCAACACGTCGGTGTAGGTGTCCGCGGCGAGTGTCACCGTCCCCGTGAAGGGCATGTGGTGTTCGGAGTAGCCGTACGGTAGCGTCGGTAGCCGCAAGAACTGCAGGTCGTGCTCGCCGGCGGCCCCGACCAGCTCGGCGGTCAGGTGCTCGGCGCGCAGGGCGTCGGTCGCGACCGGGAGGTGCGGGCCGTGCTGTTCGGTCGAGCCGAGCGGTAGCAGCGCGGCGTCTGCGGTCTCGATCGCCTCGGCGGCGTCGATCCGGGTCATGCCGGCCAGATCGTCGTCGGTTTCGGGCATACCCGAGGTGGGTGCCGGCGCCAAAAAAAGCGTGGCGCCGGAAGAACACGCTTTTGCACGCCGACCGGCGACTCGGAGCTGATGGGGCTCGAAGAGGAGATCCGCGAGCTCGAAGAGGAGATCGCCAGCACGCCCTACAACAAGTCCACTGAACAGCACATCGGCCGGCTCAAGTCAAAACTCGCGGAGAAAAAGGAGAAACTCGAGCGTCGCCAGTCCTCCTCCGGTGGCGGTCCAGGCTATGCCGTCGAGAAACACGGCGACGCGACCGTCGCACTCGTTGGCTTTCCGAGCGTCGGCAAATCCACACTGTTGAACGCCCTGACCAACGCAGACAGCGAGACCGGCGCCTACGAGTTTACCACGCTGGATGTCAATCCGGGCATGCTCAAGTACCGCGGCGCGAACATCCAGCTGCTCGACGTGCCCGGCCTGATCGAGGGGGCCGCCGGCGGCCGCGGGGACGGCCAGGCGGTGCTGTCGGTGGTCCGGACCGCCGACCTGATCGTCTTTCTATTGTCGGTGTTCGAGATCGAGCAGTACGCCCGACTCCACGAGGAGCTGTCCCGGACTGGCATCCGGCCCGACCAGGAGCCCCCGCGGGTGAGCGTCCGCCGGAAGGGCAAAGACGGCATCTCGGTCAACGCGAGCGCCGACCTCGAGCTGGACGAGGGGACGGTCACGAGCGTGCTCCGCGAGCACGGCTACGCGAACGCAGACGTCGCGATCGGCGAGCAACTCGACATCGACCGGCTGATCGACGGCATCATGGACAACCGCGTGTACCTGCCCTCGATCGTCGCCGTGAACAAGGCCGATTTGATCGAGCCCGACTACCTCGAGACCGTCGAGGACAACCTGCGCGCCCACGACATCGACCCCGAGGAGGCGATCTTCATCAGTGCCGAAGATAACCGGGGCCTCGACGCGCTCAAAGAGCGCCTCTGGGAGGAGCTGGGCCTGATCCGGGTGTACATGGACAAGCCCGGCCGCGGGATCGACTACGAGGAGCCCCTCGTCCTCTTCGAGGGCGCGACCGTCGGCGACGCCTGCGAGAAACTCGGGGGCAGCTTCGACGAGCGGTTCCGGTTCGCCCGGGTCTCGGGCCCGAGCGCGAAACACGACGACCAGCAGGTCGGTCGGGACCACGAACTCGCCGATGAGGACGTGCTCCGGATCCTCACGCGGAAGTGACGCTCGTCTCGGACTCGGTGGGCGAGCTGATTCGGCGGGCTTGCCAGTCGATTGGTGTGTTATAGGCGGAGCAGGCGCAATACCACGTCGTTCACGGCGTGGATACGCGCCGTCGCTCTGGGAATCACCCCCCATTCAAACACTTGCTCTGA
>CAYREK010000115.1:0-1859 GCA_964423305.1 uncultured Halobacteriales archaeon
TACCGTCCCGACCATCGCGGTCAGTACTGCCACCGTCGCGCTCTCCCGGACCCCCGCCAGCACGACGCCCGCGAACAGGAGTGCGACCCCGACGGCCAGGGTCGTCCGCGAGGTCCGATAGATGCCGAGCACCACGACCGGAACGCCGGCCAGCGCCGCGACGCTCCCGCCCAGCAACGCGCCGGCCGCGGCCACCGCTCCGGCCAGCGCTGTCAGGGCGAGCCCCTCGCTCGAGGGCGTTCGCTCGACGCTCATCGCGACCACCGCCGTTGGGCGCGGTCGATCGCGATCGAGAGCGGTTCCTCTCGCCGCCAGTCGATCACCCGCACGTCGGCGTCCCTGAGTCGTGACAGCCGGAGCCGCCGCTCGATGTGGGCGACCGTCCGACCGGGGGTGTCGGTCGCCGTCGCGTCCGGCGCGACGACGGTCATCGGATACCCGTAGGCGTGCAACCGGCGGGCCATCGAGACGGCCGTCTCGTCTGTGAGCGGCGAGAACAACACCAGCTGGGCGTTCTTCGGGAGTCGCTTTCGGAGCCGTCCCATCGCGAGCAACGCGTAGAACTCGCCGTCTCCGCCAGCAGTCCTCGGCCCCGAGCGCGCCGAGCCCGACCCGGTCGTCGCTGTCCAGCCGGCTGCGAAACACCTCGGCGGCGGCTCCGAGGCTCCGCTCGATCGCGCTCGGGGCGTCGCGTTCGGGCGCGACGAACGCCTCGCTCCGGGCGTCCAGCAACAGCACGACCGTCGCGGCGTGCTCCTCGCGGAACTGCATGGTCGCCGGCTCGCCGCCGCGTGCGACCCGGTTCCAGTCGATCCGCTTGAGCGGGTCGCCCGGCCGGTACTCCCGGACGGAGTGAAACTCCAGACCGCTGCCGCCGACATCCGTGACGACCCGACCGACGTCACGGCTCGTCTTCGCCCGAACCGGGACCGAGAGGTCGCTCGTCGGCTTCGGCTCACAGCGGACGGACGCGTCGCCGCTCGCCTCGACGCGTTCGGTCCGCTCGACGCTGCCGCTGGCGCTCCGGGCGATCACCAGCGGGTCCTCGAAGGCGTGTTCGCCGCGCTCGGTTTCGACCAGGTACGCGAACGTCGCCGACGCCCCCGGACGGAGCGCAGTCCCGTGGCGCGGCGACCCAGAGACGACGGTCAGTCCCGGCGGCACGCCGTCGAGATACCGCAGATCCGAGACCATGCCGTCGCCAGCGTTCGAGACGGTGACGGTTACACGGACCTGCTGGCCCGGATCCGGCTCGGGGTCGTCGAGTTCGCGCTCGATCTCGAGCCGGGGCGTCGGCGTCGAGCCGACGTATCGAAGCGCGATCGGGCCGAGCCCGACCACGCCGGCGAGCACGAGCGGCCCGGCATTCAGGAGGACACCGAGCCCGACCGCGAGCAGCGTCAGCCCGGTCACTATTCGCCAGCGGTCGATCCCCATGACTCCTCGTTCGACGTCTGCGAGCCGGCCGACCCACCCTTCGTCGATCTCCGACCGAGCACCCGGTTTCTCGGGATCGGTCCACTCGCGTTCGCTGACGCCCAGCCGATTCGCCAGGCCATCGATCGCGTGGCGGGCCTGCATCACGAGCGGATGCTGTCGCCGGGCGCGCATACGGAGCCGATCGCCGGCCGAGAACGGGCTGTCGGACTCGAAAAAGCCCGCCGCGACGCTGTCGTCGGTCCACGTCCCGGACTCCACGGCTGCTTCCCGGTCGGGTTCCGGGACTCCCGTTCTCGACAGTACGTCCTCGAGCACCGTACGCAGGCGGTCGCGAACCGCACCGATGCGCTTGTACTGACCCAGCGGCCCTTCGGCGGTCGATCCGGAGAGATCCGCGTCGATCGACGTGCCCGGTACGC
>CAYREK010000116.1:0-1650 GCA_964423305.1 uncultured Halobacteriales archaeon
CGAGACCGGCTCCTCGACGATGCCCCACAAGGTCAACCCGATCGACTTCGAGAACTGCGAGGGCAACCTCTCGAAGGCAAACGCCGACCTCGCCTTCCTCGCAGAATACCTGACGAACTCGCGGCTCCAGCGGGACCTGTCTGACTCGACGGTCAAACGCACGATCGGCGCGACGCTCGCCCACTGCCTGATCGGCTACGAGAAGCTGACGAGCGGGCTCGACGCTGTCGCACCCAACGAGGCGGCGATCGCGGCCGATCTTGAGGCCCACCCGGAGGTGCTCGGCGAGGCAATCCAGACGATCCTCCGGCGGGAGGGCCACCCGGAGGCCTACGAGGCGGTCCGAGCGGCGACCCGAGATGAGTCGGTCTCGCTCGCGGACATCCGCGATCTGATCGAGGAACTCGACGTGCCGGCGTCCGTGCGGGCCGAGCTCCACGAGCTCTCGCCGGCCGCGTACACGGGCGTCGCCGCGGAGCTCGCCGACCGGAGCGACCGGCGTTGAGAGTCAGCTCTCCTCGTGTTCGAAGGTCTGGAACTCGACGGTCCGGCCCTCGGGGTCGGTCGCGAAACACTGGTAGATCTCGTAACGCTCGTTGTACTGTGGCGGCTCCTCTGCTTGGTCGGCCAGCCGGTCGTGGGCGTCGTCGACGCCGGCCCGGTCCTCGAAGACGAACGTGAGGATTCCGTCTGTGTCGGCCGCCTCGCGGGCACAGAAGCCAAACCGGAAGCCGCCGGCCCGAAGGATCGTACAGTCGGGCTGTTCGAGCCAGACCGAGGCTCCCAACGACCGGTAAAACTCGACGATCTCCTCGCGGCGTTCGGTCCCGTAGAAGACGATCCCGTCCATGCGGTCGGTTGCGCCCGACCGGGAATGACCCTGACGGTGCCACCGAACCCATAATTACCCGGGACTCCACTCGGAGGTATGGACGACCGCACGGCGGCGTTCCAACGCCGCGCGGCCCGCGAGCACGGCCTCGAGATCGAGGTCGAGAAGTTCCCCGCCGGCACCGAGACCGCGGCCGACGCCGCGGCGGCGATCGGCTGTGAGCGGGCACAGATCGCGAGTTCACTTGCCTTCGTCGCCGACGAGCTAGTCGTGGTGGTTACGAGTGGTGCGAACCGCGTCGACACCGGAGCCTTAGCGGCCCTGCGCGGGACCGAGACCGCCGGCCTGGCCGATCCCGAGGAAATCGAGGCGACGCTGGGCTACCCGATCGGGGGCGTGCCGCCGATCTGCCACGAGGAGTCCGTCCCCGTGTATCTCGACGAGACCCTCACCGAGTACGACACGGTCTGGGCCGCCGCCGGCTCGCCCGAGACTGTCTTTCCGATCGCGCCCGACCGGCTCCGGGAAGCGGCGGGCGCCGAGCCGGTCGCGGTCGTCGAGTAACGCGGCGTGACGGCCAGGTTAGTCGATCAACTCCCGGAACAGGTCCGGATCGACGTTCCGCCCGGAGACCTGGAGCACGACCGTCGAGCCGGCGATCTCGTCTGCCATCGCCCGAGCACCGGCGAGCGACGCCGCACAGGCTCCCTCCAGTACGATCCGCTCGCGCTCGAACATCGTTTTGACGCCGCGCCGGAGCGCGTCGTCGGAGACGAGCAGGAACTCATCGAGGTCGGCCCGGAGCACCTCGACGGGGA
>CAYREK010000117.1:0-1575 GCA_964423305.1 uncultured Halobacteriales archaeon
GAAGGTGCCCCCGCAGGTGGAGCTGGGTGCGGTGCTGGCCCGGGTGGTCGCCGAGGAGGCCTCCGTCGAGACCGCCCTCGCTGATCTCCGCGAGGACGACGACGAGTCCGAGAGCGAGAGCGAGCACACCGAGCGGGAGCTGACCGACGAGGAACGCCGGATCCGTGATCTTGAAACCCAAGTCGAGCGCCTGCAGGCCCACGTCGAGGATCTCGAGACGACCGTCGACGAGAAAGACGACCGGATCGAGGAGCTCGAAGACGAGCTCACCGAGACCCGCCGGGAGGAGCGCCAGCGCGCCCGCGAGCGCCGCGAGGTCTCCCGGCTCCAGCGCGAGACCGACCGCCTCGAACGCGAACTCGAGGCCGAACGCGAGACCGTCGGCGACCTCGAGGGAAAACTCGAGCGGCTCAAGGCCCTCTGGAAGCTCGATCACTCGAATTTCGCCGACGTCTCGGAGGCAAAAGCCGGGCTCGTCCCGGTGAAGGTCATCGAGCAGTTCACCACCGGCGCGATCCGAGATGCTGACGAGCGGTTCGGGCTCGCCGAGGACGACATCGTCCTCTTCCGGGACGCGAGCGGCGCCGGGCGCTCGACCGCCGAGCTGCTCGCCGAGATCGGCCCGCGGCTCGTGTTGCGGACCGGCGGGCTCTCGGAGGCCGCCGACCGCATCCTGTTCGACGGCGACATTCCGGTCGCGCCCGCCGAGCAGGTCACCGTCCAGGAGGTCGACGAGCTGGCCGTCGCTCGGGAGTCGGAAGTCGAGGCCGCTATCGAGGACTGGGAACGCCGGGCTACCGACCGCGAGCGCCAACAGCGCGCCGAGATGGTCGACCGGCTGATCAGCGAACACCGCGCCGACCGGGTCGACCGCTCGCAGGGCTGACCGCTCCCGGCGGTCCGTTCGCCCGGCGAGTCGCTTTTCATCTGGGGTGTCGTCGCTGGCATATGGCAGAGAGTCCGTTCGATGTCACGATCCGGGTCGCCGAGGTGCTGCGGGCCGAGCCGTTCCCCGAGACAAACAAACCCCAGATGGTGAAGCTGTGGCTCGATCTCGGCGACGAGCGCTGCCAGTCGTGTGCCCAGCTCGGCTACAACCACGATCCCGCCGAGCTACCCGGCCGGCAGGTGCTGTGTGCGACCGATCTCGGGACGATCCGGATCGCCGGCTTCGAGTCCGAGGCGCTCACGGTCGGCGTTCCGGACGCCGACAGCAACCCGGTCGTCGTCTCCCCGACCGACCAGGTCCCTCCGGGCGGCGAACTCTACTGACCGGGCCCCGGAGGACCGCCGGCCAACATTCCAACGGTCCCGAGCAAGTTCCGCACCAGCCCGTATGCGACCAGCCCGAGCCCGATGAGCACGAGCGCGATCCCACCCGCGATCAGCGGGCTCTCGACGGCGGCGAGGCCGATCCCGCCGAGTACGAGCAACAGGCCGGCCGCGCCGACGACACCGAGTCTACCCAGCATGTCCGATCCGGCGATCGGCTGGTACTTATGTGTAGGTGGTCTCCGAGCCATAGTGTTCAGATAAGCTGATTCCACGCAAAGGCAAATTTTTGCAGCCAATCGT